>CAZMOU010000071.1:0-21972 GCA_964567835.1 uncultured Chitinophaga sp.
CAAGCTGACGAGCGACGGCGCCAGCGCGGGGAGCACGACCACGAGGCAGCGGACGACGTCGACCTGCAGCTGCACCCAGGGGGACGGGGCCAGACGCGGATCGATCGGCCAGGCGGGGAGGCCGACCCCCGCCGCCCACGCGCCGAAGCCGATCGCCGGCACGAGCGCCGCCTGGCACCAGGCGAGCCAGGTCCGTGCCGGCGACAGCGTGCCGGCGACCGCGGCCCCGATGGCGATGCCGACCAGGAAGCAGGCGAGGATCAGCGAGAAGGTGTAGGTGGTGCCGCCGAGGAGGAGGGAGAGGAGGCGCGTCCAGACCACCTCCGCGGCGAGCGCCGTCATGCCCGACAGGCAGGCGACGACCAGCAGCGACTGGTCGAGCGGCGCCAGGCCGTCAACCGCGGTGGCACGCCGCGTCGGGGCGGCCACCGGAGCGGGCGGCTGCCGCCGTGCGAGGACGATCGCCACCAGCGCGGCGAGGACGTTCAGCCCCGCGGCGACGCGCCCCGCCATCGCGGTGTCATGGACGCGCAGCAGCCAGAACCCCGCCGCCAGGCACCCCGCCACGCCGCCGAGCGTGTTGGCGGCGTAGAGCCAGGCGACCCGCCGCGCCGCGCGGCGCCCCGGCCCCAGGGCGCGGGCCGCGACCGGGAGGGTGGCCCCCATGGCCATCGCCGGGACGACCAGCGCGAGCGTGAATGCCGGGGTCGCGAGCGCCGGGGGAAGCGTGCCGGCCGCCGCGAACACGCTCGGCATCGCCAGCGCGCAGAGGCCGATGGCGAGCTCGAGGAGGCAGCATGCCCCCAGCGGCGTGAGGGACGCGAAGCGGCCCGGCACGACGAGCGCTCCCAGGCCGAGGCCCGCCATGAAGGTGGCGAGCACCGTCGCCATCGCCCGGCTCGTGCCGCCGACGTGGAGCGCGAGGAGCTGGAACCACGCCACCTCGTCGATCAGGGCGGCGGCGCCGCTGGCGACGAACAGCGGGAGGAGGAGCTGGGTGGGGATCACGAGGGGCTCCCCGGTGCAAGGGCGGCGGGAGGATCGAGCGCCGGTGGGTGGCCGGGATCGTAGCAGTCCTCCGCCGGGAGCGGCAAAACCGCCGCGCATCGGCCCGCCGATCGTCGCGCTTGTCGCGGGGAGGGCCACGGGGCGATAACGGGATGCGTCCCGAGCGGCATTCGCGGAGGACCGGGCCGACCTCATCAGGGAACAGGACCATGAAGCGCGTGGAGCGGCATCTGGCGGCGGCGGCGATGGCGGCGACGGTGCTCGCGGGCACTGCGTTCCTGGGGGCAGTCCGGCCGGGAATCGCTCCGGCCCAGGAGCCGACCGTCGGCGACAAGCCGAACGACGTGGCGGTCTTCATGCGGGCGAAGCTCGGCCACGCGCAGCACGTCATCGAGGGGCTGGCGCTCGCCGACTACGACCTCGTCGCCCGCGGCGCCCACGATCTGGCGCTCGCCAGCCAGGCCTCGAGTTGGCAGGTGCTGCAGACCGCCGACTATGCCCGCCACAGCCAGGAGTTCCGCCGGTCGTGCGAGTCGCTGCGGGCGGCGGCGAAGGACAAGAACCTCGACGGCGCGGCGCTCGCCTGGATGGAAGTGACCATGAAGTGCATCCAGTGCCACAAGTACGTCCGCGACGTGGGCGACACGAAGTGAGTCGCCGCCGCGCGGGGCCCGCGCGGGAACCTCTCCCGCGGAACGCCCGCGGCGCTCGCCGGTCGATGTGATCAGCGCGGCGCCGGCGCCGGGATCAACTCCGCCGGCGGAGCGACAGGCTCCGGTGCCGTCGGTCCGTCCGCTCCCGTCGCTTCCGCGCCGCTCGTGACGAGCACGCTCTGGGTCCCGTCGCCGGTCTCCCCGGCGAGTGCCGTCCCGTCGCCGGTCTCCCCGGCGAGCGCCGGTCCGGCGGCGTCCGGGAAGGCGATCATCCCCGGTTCGTCGGCCGGCGTCGTGATCGGGGCCGACGCCGGTGCCGCCGGGGCCACACGCGCGGCGGGCGAGGGGGCCAAGGCACGTCGAACCGCCGCGGCGACCGCCTCTCCCAGGGGAGCCGCGGCAGCGCTCGGGAGCGCCACCGCCGGCCCCGTGGCGGGCGCCGCCGGCACGAGGACGACGGTGGGCAGCCCCGGCGGCAGCGGCCCGGCGACGACGCCCCCGAGTGGCACGCCGGCCCGCAGCATCCGCCGCACCGTCGCCGGACGCGGAGGGGGGGGCACCGGCACGATCGGCGCGAGGGCCTCGACCTTGGCCTGGGCGCGGGCCGCCTTGGCCTCGGCGATCGCCGCACGGGCATGGGTCCGTTCGGCGATCCGCGCCGTGACACGCTCCGCACGCGGGGGCACGGCGCCGGCGGAAGGCATGGCGGCGAGCAGGAGCGCCGGGAGGAGGAGGGGAAGCAGCGTCGTCCTGGTCGTGGGCATCGGTCGGTCTCCGGCGCGGGGTGGGGCACCGGTCGATCCCTCGACCGGCGACGCACCGATTGTGCGCCGACCGCGGCGGTGTCCGCAACGAACGGGTGGGGGCGCGTGCCGCCGACCTTCGATCGAGCGGCCGCGCCGCGTGGTCATCCCGCCGCCGGGGTGAGGACGAGCTTCCGGAACTCGATCGGGCCATGGTCCCCCTGGAGGAGGATCGGTCCCGGGGCCCCCTCGTCGGAGTCGAGCGCCCCGCCGGTGATGCCCGGGATCGCCTGACGGTCGATGATCCGCTCGCCGTTGAGCACGACGGTCACGCGGCGGCCCACCAGCGTGATCTCGATCTCCTGCCACTCCCCGGCCGGTCTGGACGCGTTCACGCAGGGCTCGAGGAAGCCGTAGACGCCGCCGATGCGGTGGCTCTCCGGATCGGCGCCGAAGCCGTCCTCGATCTGCACCTCGTAGCGCCCCCGCAGGTAGATGCCGCCGTTGCTCCCCTTCGGATAGCGGAACTCCGCATGGAGCTTGAAATCGTCGAAGGTGCCGTCGGTGCGGAGATTGTTCCCCGGCTCGGCGTTGACGAGCATCCCGTCGCGCACGCGCCAGCCGTTGGGGATGGCGGCGTGCTGCGGACTCCAGCCGGCGAGGCTCTTGCCGTCGAAGAGGGGGAGCGGGTCGCCCCAGGCGGGCGTCTCGCGCCCGAGCGTCGGGGCCCGCTTCCCCTCGAAGCGCACGAACCGGCCGTTCTCGTCGGTGACGGTTCCCTTGAGCGCGCCGTCGACGAGCTTGCCGTCGATCTCGAGATCGGTCGTGCGGTTCTCGAACTGCGGCGGGATGCGGAAGCGGAAGGTGGTGCCGTCGGTCTCGACGCGCGCGACGGGGCGGGCGCTGCCGAACTGGCCGACGAAGCGCCCCACGAGGACGTTCCTCCCGGAGGGGGTGACCTCGAGCCAGGCCGGGTGATCCCCGGCCGTGGCGTGGACGACGAGATCCCAGCGGCCGGCGAGTCCGTCGGCGGCGCTCCCCTCCGGCTGGACGGCGAGGGTGGAGACGAGAAGGCACAGCGGCAGGATGAGGCGGCACATCGCGACGACGGGCTCCCGTGGGGGGAAGGGGACGGTCCGTCCATCGTAGCGGCCGCCGCACGGCCGTCGTCAGGGGGCCGCGAACGATTGCCAGAGGAGCCGGACGACCAGCGCGAGCACGACTCCGGTGAAGACGACGCGGATGAAGGGGGCTCCGTGGCGCACCGCGAGGCTCGCGCCGAGCCGGCCCCCGATCACCTGCCCGAGGATCATCGCCGCCGCGGCGCCGGGATCGACCTGGCCGCGGAGCGCGAAGACGGCGAGGGCCGCGAGGTTGCTCGTCAGGTTCACCACCTTGGTGAACGCCGTGGCGTGCGGGAGATCCATGCCGCGCAGGCCGACGCACGCGGTCGTCCAGAAGGTGCCGCAGCCGGGCCCGAAGAATCCGTCGTAGAAGCCGAGCACGCTCCCGCCGAGGAGCCCGAAGCGGGTGGCGTCGAGCCGCGGCGGGCGGGGCTCGTCCCCGAGGCGTGGTCGGGCGAGGACCCACGCCGCCACCGCGAGGAGGAGCCAGGGCACGACGAGGCGCAGCAGCGCGTTGTCGAGGGCGAGGACGGCGCCGGTGCCGGCCGCCGCCCCGACGGCCGTGGCCGCGATGGCGACCTTCGTCGTCGGGAGGTCGACGAGGCCGGCGGCGTGGTAGCGGTGGACGGCCATCGTCGTGCCGACGCAGCTCTGGAGCTTGTTGGTGCCGAGGGCCAGATGCGGCGGCAGGCCGGCGGCGAACAGTGCCGGCACCGAGATCAGTCCGCCGCCCCCGGCGATGGCGTCGATCGTGCCGGCACAGAGGCCGGCGAGGCCGAGGGCCGCCGTCGTGGGGATGTCCATGGTGGGGCCTCGGGGGCGGCGTCGGTGGCACCGTCGACGCCGAATCGATTCATGACGGCATGACGATACCGCCCCCGTCGCGGAATCCCACCCGGCCGGCGTCTCACCCGCGGAGCAGTTCGCGGTAGCAGTCGAGGAAGTGCATCGCGACCTCGGCGTTGATCCCCTGCCAGGCGTCGTCGAGGAGCGTGCCGGCGAGGACCCCGCCGGCCGCCTTGCTGGCCACGCCGCCGAGCAGTTCGAAGAGGCCCGTCATGGGATGCGGCCCGAGAAGGCGCTCCCGGTCCACGTGGACGAACTCGTTGGCCACGAGCGACATCGAGGGGAGCTTCGGCACCGGATCGCGGCCGTTGACCCAGCGGTGGATCCGTCCGGCGAACTCCCGGTTGAAGGCCTCGCACGCGGCCCGATTGCCGATCATCGGCGCGCCGAACGTGCACACCTCCTCGACGGCGACGAACCGCCGCTTGAGGAGCCATGCCGCGAAGAGCGCGAGCGCCCCGCCGAGGCTGTGGCCGGTGAGCCACAGCGGGCGGTCCTTCTTCTCGAGCTCCGCCTCGATGGCCGCCGAGAGCGGGGGCCAGATCTCGGCGATGGCGTCGACGAAGCCCTTGTGGAACCGGGCCCCCACGCCGGCGGCGGCCAGGTCGTGCCCCAGCCGTCCCTCCGGCACGACGAGGAGATTCATGGCGTCGGTGAGGAGGATGTCCTTGAGGCCGTCGAGGCTCGTCGGGCTCTCCGTGCCACGGAAGGCCACCACGACATGGTCGTCGTTCGTGCCGAGCCAGGCCTGGGTGTTGTCGACGCTGAACAACCGCGCTTCGAGGCCGAGCTGCTCCCGGAACGCCTTCGTCCCCGCCTCCTCCCCCAGGTAGGCCAGGGCGCTGGCCTCGCACAGGGAGGCGGCGCTGGCCACGTCCCCCGGATTCTCCTCGCGCAGCTGCAGCTTGCCGATGCCCATCCCCGCTCCCTTCAGTTCACGTAGCGGCGTTCGAGGGCCACCGACTCGGGGGCCTCCGCGTTGCCCGCGCCGGCGTTCTTCCACTTCCGCAGGATGGCGGTGGGGATCGAGTTGCCGGAGACGTCGATCTCCCGCAGTTTCGGCGGCGGATCGGCGAGGAAGGCGGCGACGCCCTCGGCCGTGACGGCGGTGCGCGCGATCCGCAGCGACTCGAGCTCCGGGAGGGCCTTGAGGGCCGCGAGGCCGGCGTCACCCACCCGGGAATCGTTGAGCGTCAGCTCGCGGAGCCTGGACATGCCGGCCAGCAGCCCGAGCGTGGCGTCGTCGACGTCGGCGTTGCCCATCTCCAGGATTTCGACGTCGGACTTCCTCGCGAGGATCGAGTAGTCGGCGCGGTCCCAGCCGGTGAGAACGAGCGCCTTGCGGCCGTCGACCACCCGCTCGCGCTCCCCCAGGCCGACGAAGGCCATCCAGGCCCGCTGCGCGGCGAAGGGCACCGCGCCGATGACGAGCCCCGCCCCGACCAACACGAGCGGCGCCAGGAGGCGGCGGCGCTCGACGCGTCCGAAGAGCACCCGCAGCGAGCGCCCGAGGAGCACGAGGCTTCCGGAGAGGACGAGGAACAGGCCCACGAAGACGAGCACCGCTCCGACCTGCTCGCTCATCGATCCTCCTCGCCGCATCGACCCCGACGGCCGCGGCACCACCGACGGCTACCCGAAACAGTGTAGCCGGCTCACACGCCGACGAGCGCCTCGAGCTCGCGTTCCATCGCGTCGAGCCGGGCGTCGAGTCGGGCCTTCGCCGCCGGGAGATCGGCGGATTCGGCCGGCGTCACGGCGGCGAACAGATAAAACTTGATCTTGGGCTCCGTGCCCGACGGGCGGGCGGCGACGGCGTTGGAGAGCGACGGGAAGGGATTCTCGGCCCCCGGACGCGCCTCGGCCGCGGGGACGCCGGCGAGGTCGAACATCACCGCGTCCCCCTTCTTCCGCACGTGGTCGGGGCCGGGGAATGGGCTCGGTGCCCCGCCCCCCTCCACCACGGTGAGCGCCGCGTAGTCGCGTACCCGGAGCACGTCGAGCCCGGCGATCCGCTCGGGCGGCCGCTGGCGCAGGGCCGCCATGATCTCGCGCATCCGCCCCATGCCCGCCGCGCCGGGCAGCGTCACGGCCACCTGCCGCTCCGCATGGCAGCCGTGGAGGCGGAAGAGACGGTCGAGACGGTCATGGAGCGACTCGCCCGCCACCTTCGCCTCGGCGGCCAGCTCCGCGAGGAGCAGCGCCGCCACGCTCGCGTCCTTGTCGCGGACATGCGCGCCGGCGAGGTAGCCGTGCGACTCCTCGCAGCCGAAGAGGAACCGCTCCGGCCCGACCCGGTCGATCTCCTCGCCGATCCACTTGAAGCCCACCTGGAGCCAGTCGGTGACGGCGGCGCCGTACGACTCGGCGACGCGGCGGACGAGGCCGGTGGTGACGAGCGTCGTCACCACCCGGTCGTCGGCCCGGAGCCGGCCGGCCCGGGCCCGAGTGGCGAGGACATGGTCGGTGAGCAGGGCCGCGAGCTGGTTGCCGGTGATCGCCCGCCAGTCCTGTCCGCCGACGGCGACCGGAGCCGACGCGCCGAGGCGGTCGCAGTCGGGGTCGCTCGCCATGACGATGTCGTCGCCGCGCTGCCGCGCCTCCGCCACGGCGCCGTCCATCACCGCCGGGTTCTCCGGGTTGGAGACGTGGCCGGGGACGTTGGGAAAGTCCCCGTCGGGAGTCGACTGCGGGGCGTAGAGGCGGAGCCGTCCGAAGCCGGCCCCCCCGAGCACCGGCACCACGGCGCTCGCGCCGACGCCGTGGAGCGGCGTGTAGAGGATGGACACGTCGCGCGGCCCGGGCGACGCCTGCCGGAGCACCGCGGCGACGAACGCCGCGTCGACCTCCTCCTCCACGAACCGGACCCGGCCATCGGCGACGGCCGTGTCGAAGTCGTCGCGGCGCACGGTGTCGACCGTCATCACCCGGTCGATGATGCCGCGGTCGTGGGGAGGGAGGACCTGGACGCCACCCGACCAGTAGACCTTGACGGCGTTGTCGCTCGGCGGGTTGTGGCTCGCGGTGACCATGATCCCGCAGGTGGCCCCCGTGTGACGCACCGCGAAGGAGAGCTCCGGGGTGCTGCGGTAGCCGCGCAGGAACCGGATGTGGAAGCCGGCCGCGAGGAGCACCTCGGCACACAATCTGGCGAAATGCTCGGAGCGGTGGCGCGTGTCGTAGGCGATCGCGCAGGTGGGGGTCGATCCCGGCGGGACGGTCCCCGCCACGTAGTCGGCGAGCCCCTGGGCGCTCTCGCCGATGGTGCGGTCGTTGATCGCGTTGGATCCGACGGGGAACATCCTTCCCCGGCGGCCGCCGGTGCCGAAGGGGATCACCGTCCAGTAGGCGTCGTCGAGATCCCTCCAGGCGCCGCGGGCGTCGCCGGGCGCCGCGGCGGCCGCGTCGACGAGCCGGGCGAGTTCCGCCGCGAACTCGCCGTAGCGCGGCTCCTCGAGCCAGGCACGGATCGTGCGCGCCGAGTGGTCGGTGAGGTGGCCGGCGCCGCGGGCGGCATCGACGGCGGCGAGGCGGGACGCGGGGGTGGGCATGACGGGCGCGACTCCGGTCAGGAGGGAGGGGCCGAACGCGGACCCCGTTTATACTGGCAGCCCGTTCGTTCGCGCATCCTCCCCCGCAGCCCCGGAGATCACGTGGCCGACACCCTCATCGTCAGCGTCTCGGGGCTGCGCGGCATCGTGGGCGGCTCGCTCACCCCCGAAGTCGCGGTGCGCTACGCGAGGGCGTTCGTGGACGGGTTGCCCCCCGGGCCGATCGTCATCGGTCGCGACGGCCGCACCCACGGGCCGCTCCTCGCCGGTGCCATCCGCGACGCGTTGCTGGCCGTCGGCCGCGACGTCCTCGACTGCGGCGTGGCGGCCACGCCGACGGTGGGGATCGTCGTCCGCGAGGAGCACGCGGTCGGCGGGATCCAGGTCTCCGCCAGCCACAACCCCGCCCCCTACAACGGCCTCAAGCTCTTTTCCGGCGCCGGCCGGGTGCTGCCGGCCGCCGCCGGGGCCGCCGTGCTCGAGCGCTTCCGCGCCGCGGCCGCCGGACACGCGGCGGCCACGGCGCCGGGCACGTGCCGCGAGGTGGACGGCACTGCGGCCCACGTGCGGCTCGTCCTCGCCACCGTCGACGTCGAGGCGATCCGCCGCCGGGCCCCGAGGGTGTGGCTCGATTCCGGTCATGGTGCCGGGAGTCGCGTCGGCCGCGCGCTCTTCGAGGCACTCTCCTGCGAGGCGATCGTCGAGGGGGGGATCGCGGACGGCCTCTTCGAGCACCCCCCGGAACCGACCGCGGCCAACCTCGCCGACTGGTTGCCGCGGATTCCCCGGAGTGGGGCCGACGTGGGCTTCTTCCAGGATCCCGACGCCGACCGGTTGGCGGTCGCGACCGCCGCCGGCCGCTACGTCGGTGAGGAATGCACGCTCGCGCTGGCCGTGGAGAACGTCCTCGGACGCCGGCGCGGGCCGGTGGTCGTCAATTGCTCCACCAGCGGGATGACGGCGGCCATCGCCGCGCGCCATGGCGTTCCCTGTCACGTGTCGGCGGTGGGGGAGGCCAACGTCGTCGATCGGATGCTCGCCGAGGGTGCGGTGATCGGCGGCGAGGGCAACGGCGGTGTCATCCACCCGGACGTGGTCCTCGTCCGGGACAGTGCCGTGGCGATGGCGCTGGTGCTCGACTCGATCTGCCGCGGCCCGGCGGGCACGTCGCTCGAGGCTCTCGTCGAAGGCCTGCCGCGGCTCGTCATGGAGAAGGCGAAGTTCGATCTCGATCCGTCGACCACCGGCGCCGGCCTCGTGGCGGCGCTCGCGCGGATCGAGCGTGCCTTCCCCGAGGCCCGGACCGACCGGCTCGACGGCCTGCGGCTCGATTGGCCGGGCGGATGGCTGCTCGTGCGTGCGAGCAACACCGAGCCGATCGTGCGCATCGTCGCCGAGGCGCGGACGCCGGAGGCCGTCCGGGAGGCGATCGGGCGCGCCGGCGCCGCCATGGCGGGCGCGGGCCCCGGGGTCGCGCGATGACGCCCCCCGCGCTTCCCGACGCCATCCGCGCGTTCCTCCCCGAGGCGCCGGTGACGCTCGCGACGCCGACGCGCCCGGACACCGACGCCATCGCGGCGGGCCTCTCGGTCGCCGATCTGTTTCCCGACGGTGCCGGCGACGTGGACGCTGCCAGGGCCTGCCTGGCCGGCGTGCTTCTCCTCCGCGACGCCGCCGATCGGGCGCATGGCGAGTGTCAGGATCTCGACACCGCCGAGGGAGCCTACTGGCACGGGATCCTCCACCGCCGCGAACCCGACGCCGGGAACGCGAAGTACTGGATGCGGCGCGTGGGCCGTCATCCGATCCACGAGACGCTGTCCGGCGGCGCGCTTCCCCCGGCGCACGCGGAACTCTTCACCACGGGTGGCCGCTGGGACGCGGCCCGGTTCGTCGACGCCTGCTGCGCGCCACGGATCGCTCCGGGGATGCGCACGGTGCTCGAGGCCGTGCAGTGGCGGGAAGCGCTCCTCCTGCTCGCGCACGGGGCCGGATTGGCCCGGGGCGACCGGCGGTGACCGCCACGCCGAACGGCGTGCCGGGAGGGCTCACTGCCTGACGAGCACCTGCGATCCCGGGCCGAGGATGTCGGCGATGTCCTCCAGATCGCGGAGCGACACGATCACGCTCGAGGGGGAGGCGGTGTCCGCCACCAGACTCGGATCCTCCACCCCTTCGATCGACAGCCCCTCGCCGAGCAGGATCGACTTCGCCCCGGCCGGGGCGTAGGCCACCTGCGCGGCGAAGCCCCCCTGCTCGGGAGCGGCTCCGGGCCGGCGGATGTCCACCACCGCCAGCGACCGTCCGACGCGGTCGTAGACCTGCCTGCCGAGCACCACGGGGAAACTGCCGGCGTAGTTGCCACCCACCTGGATGCTCATGCGGCGGCGCGAGAGGCTGATCACCCCATCGAGCGGCCCGCAGATCACCTTGAGGTGCTCCCCCGGCACGAGTTGCGAGGGATCGGGGACGCCGTTGATCTTGCCGAGGAGTTGCCACGGGACCTGCAGCGGCGCGGCGATCGACTGGAGCGTGTCACCCGGGGCGACCACGTGCGGGGGAAAGAGCAGGTCCTGCTGCGAGTAGATGACGGTGCCGGCGAGCTGGCCGAGCAGATCCTCGAGCCGCTGGCTCTCCTCGAGCCCCAGCGTGGGGTTGTCGTACCACACCGAGAGCACCGAGAGCGCCTCCGCGTACCGCGCGGAGGCGAGCTTCTCGTGTGCGTCGGCCCAGGCGGAAGCGAACGCCGCCGAGGAAGCCTCGCGTGGCGGCTCCGTGCCTCCGGTCGCGGCGGGGGGCACGGCAACCGCCGCGGCGTTCGCCGGCAGAGGGAGGGGATCGGGGACAGGGGCCGGCGCGGGCGGGTTCTGATCGAAGGGGGACGGGGGAGCGACGACGGCTGCGGAGAGGGGAGCGGTGACCGCCACCGGCGCCGGCTCGACCGGCAGCGGGGCCGGCGGCGCGGGGGGGGTCGTCGGGGAGAGGGGGTGGAGCGGTTCGGCGCCGGCCAGCGGATGGGGCACGGGGGCGGGCATCGCGCCGGTCGCCACATCGGGTCCATCGCCGAACGTCACCGCGGGGGGGGCGATGGCCGCACTTCCAGGTTGATCGCTGAAGGTCACGCCCGAGGGTGCCGGGGCGGGTCCCTTCTGCACGACGGAGTAGGCACCGTACATGATCGTGCCCAGCAGGCCGAGCACGATGAGCGGCTTGAGCGAATCCATCGGATCGGATTCGCGGGCGCGGCGGCGCGAGGCGGATTGGCGAGCCATGACGGTCTCTCGCGGAGGAACCGACCTGCGTGGCCCGGGCTTCGAGTCGCGAGCAGGCTCCGGCGGACTCGGCCCACGGTCGGTCGGCGGACTGTAGAAACCCCCCGCCCCGCGTGCCAGCCCGCTTCCGGGGCGGTTCGCCGGCGTGGTCGTGGCGTTGTGGCGAAACGGGGTGGATTGCGTCGACCGTCGCGATCGGTCCGTCGGTGCCGGCACGCCGGGCCGGCCGGGATGCCTTTTTTCCGGCCGGGGGCGCTGCCGGAGGCGGAGCCGCAGCCGTAGGATTGTCCCGTCGTCCGCCGCCGTCGCCGGCGGGTACCATGGCCGATCGCCGGGGTCGTTCCCGGCGAATGCCCGAACCGGGCTCGGGCCCATTCCACCGCGCCCCCAGCGCTCGTTTCCGAAGCGTCATGCCGAAGCGCAATCTCGTCCTCCTGTGCCTGATCGCGGCGGCCTGCGCCATCGCCTGGGCCGCACGGCGTTCCGTGGGGCAGGCCGGGCTGTACGGCGAGGTGACCGGGCACATCCGGCGATCCGCCCTCGATCCCGTCGACGGCGACGCGCTGTTCCGCGCGGCGATGGACGGGATCGTGTCGCGTCTCGAGGGTCATGCCGAGATCGTCCCCCTCGACGAGGTCGGGGCGTCGGGGGAGGAGAGCCCCGCGCGCGTCGCCGGCGTCGGCCTGGAACTGGCCATCGACGCCGCCGAGGACGTGCCGGTCGTCTCGACGCCGCTGGTCGGATCTCCGGCATGGCTCGCCGGCATCGCCACCGGGGACCGGATCGTCTCCGTCGACGGCGTGCGGACCACGGGCATGCGTCTCAAGGACGTGGTGGCGCAGCTGCGCGGGCCGGCGGGGACGCGGGTCGTCCTCGGCATCGTGCCCCCGGCCGGCGAAGCGGACGGGACGCGCGACGAGCTCGGCGATCTCGTCGCCTCGCGCACGGCGACGCTCGAGCGGGCGACGCTCGAGGCCGAGACCGTCCTCGGCGACAGGCGGCGTGCGGATGGATCGTGGGACTGGTTCGTGGAGGGGGAGGACGGCGTGGCGCTCCTGCGCGTCGTGCGGTTCGACGGGACGACCGCCGGCGACATCGACCGCGCGTGCGCCGAGATCACCGCCGCCGGCGCGGTCCGCGGACTGATCCTCGACCTGCGCGGGAACGACGCGGGTCCGGTGAACGCCGCCGTCGACTGCACCGACCGGTTCCTCGACGACGGCGTGGTCGTCTCGACCCGCCGCCGCGCGCCGTCTCCCGCAGGGATCGAATCGCGCCGGGCGCTGCCCGGATCCTCCCTGCCCGGGGTGCCGATCGTGGTGCTCGTCGACGGGTGGACGGCGGGCGGCGCCGAGATCATGGCGGCCTGCCTCCAGGATCACGGTCGTGCGGTGGTGGTGGGGAGCCGCACGTTCGGCCGGGGTACGGTCCAGTCGGTCGTACCGCTCTCCGACGGTCGCACGGCACTGCGCCTGACGGTGTCGGAGTACGTGCGGCCGAGTGGAGCGCCGATCCATCGTCATGCCGAGGCGACCGATGCCGAAGCCTGGGGAGTGGCGCCCGACGCGGGCTTCGAAATGGCACCGACCGGCGAGCGTCTCGAGGCCATGCGCCTCTGGCGTGCGGCACGGGACGCGGTACCGAGGCACGCCGCGGCGGACGGCATCCTCGAAGGGGAGTCGGCGGCGACGCTCCCCCGACGGGTCGATCCGGCGCTCGGTCGGGCACTGGCCGCCATCGACGCCTTGGCCCGCTGAATCCCCTCGGGACTCCTTCAGGGGATACCGATCTCGCCGGCGAGGAAGAAGCTGCCGGCGATGCACACCATGCCGCGCGTGCCCGCGATCCGACGGGCACGGGTCAGGGCCGCGGCCGGGCTCGCGGACACCTCCACCGCCGCGACGCCGAGCGCCGCGCAGGCCGCCGACAGGCGTTCCACCGGCGCGGATCGGGGGCTGCTCGCGGCACGGGTGAGGATGACACGGTCGAAGCGATCCGCCACCACGGCGAGCATGCCCTCGATCTCCTTGTCGACGCTGGCGCCGAAGACCAGCACCGTCGGTCCCCCGCGGCGACGCGCGGCCGCGAGGGCCCCGTCGATCGCCTCGAGCAGCGAGCGCATCGACGCGACGTTGTGTGCCGCGTCGATCACGACCAGCGGCTTGGAGGAGACGCGCTCGATGCGCGCCGGCAGCCGGGCGGTCGCCAGTCCGTCGCGCAGCGCCTCCTCCGGGATCGCGAAGCCCCGCTCGCGCAGGAGCCGCGCCGTGGCCACCGCCATCCCGGCGTTGTCGGCCTGGTGACGGCCGGTCATCGCCAGGTCGTAACGATCGACCGCCGGCGGACCACCACGGCCGCGCGGCGCCAGCGGCATCGTGAAGAGGAGCGTGTCCCCCTCCAGGCTGGCCGGATCGTCCGGGGCGCGGTGCTCGGAGCGGAAGTCGCGGTCGACGAGCAGGAGTCGGGCGCGGCGTCGTCCCGCCACGGCCGTCACCACGGCCCGCGCCTGCGGGTCGCGGGCCCCGCAGACGACCGGGCAGCCACGTTTGACGATCCCGGCCTTCTCGGCGGCGATGTGCCGGACGGTGGGGCCGAGGACGGCGGTGTGGTCGAGGCTCACCGGCGTGATCACCGACACGAGAGGGTGGAAGACGTTCGTGGCGTCGAGCCGTCCCCCCAGTCCCGTCTCCACGACGGCGATGTCGACCTTCTCCCTGGCGAAATGGTCGAAGGCGGCCGCCGTCACCGCCTCGAACCACGTCGGCCCGCGCTCGCCGCGCCGTGCCGCCGCTGCGTCGAGCCGCTCGACGGCCGGGATGACGACACCGAAGGAGCGCTCGAACGCGCGGCGCGGGATGGGACGCCCATCGACGCAGATCCGTTCCTCGATGGTGTGGACGTGGGGCGACAGGTACCGGCCCACGCGGTACCCGGCGCGCTCCAGGATCGCGGCGATCATCGCCACCGTCGATCCCTTGCCCTTGGTGCCGGCGACGTGCACCGCCGGGAACGCGCGGTGGGGGGCGCCGATGAGGGTCAGCAGGCGACGCATCCGCCCCAGTCCGAAGGAGCGGGTGCCGCCCGCGCCGGACGGTGCCTGACGCTCGAAGTTCGTCCGGGAACCGAGCCAGGCCAGCACGTCGTCCCGGGCGGGGGGGCGGCCCGTCGCCGGTGGCGGGACGGTGGGACCGCGCCGGGACCGCGGGCCGGGAGACCGCGATCGAGTCATGTTCCGCAAACTCCCGCGCCGCATCGATTTCCCCGAGTGTACCGCGGCGCGCGGGCCTCCCGTGGCGAACCGATCTTGATCGCGGGAGGCGTTTCCAAGACCCTCCCCGCCTCCCCCCCGGCCCCCCTTCGAACGCCATGTGCGCATCCCCCGAAGCCACCGATTCCGCGATCCGCCGGCGTCTGCTCGGACGGTGTGCCGCGGCATGCCTGGCGGCGGTCGGAATCTGGACGCGCGTGGCGCGGTCCGCGGAGCCCCCGGAACGCCCCCCGGTCGCGGTCGCCCGGCCGCTCCCTCCACCGGCCGCCGACGGTCCGGTGACCTCGGGGCGGGTGGATGGCGGCGTGCCGATCGATGCCGCCGCCGTGCCGGCGCCGATGTACGTGCCCGACCCGGGCGAACTCGGCGCCTACGCCGCGATTCCCCAGGCGCTCCCCTCCGACTTCGCCCCCGACTGGCCGCGGTGGTTCACCGGCGCGTCGGGTCTCGTGATGACCCGGACGCTGCCGAGCGGTAGCGCCACGATGCAGCCGGTGACGGGATCCCCCACGCTCACCACCTCCTCCGCCGCGGCGACCTGGCCGGGCGGAATCGATCTCCACTTCGGCCGGTGGATGGGGGAGCAGCAGCGCCAGGGGATCGAGGCGATCTACTGGGGCGTGTACGGCCTGGGAACGTCGGCGACCGTCTCCGGCGCCGGGATCGACGCCGTGCCGCAGGCCCCCGGGGTGACGATCGGCGGCTCGCCGGCCTCGGCGTTCCTCGCCGACGCGTCGGCGCAGCAGATCGCCCGGTCCGATCTGGTCAACGACGTGGAGATCAACTGGCTGCTGCGCGTCACCGACCGGCCGGAGTTCCAGCCCCGCGAGCGACGCACCGCGCTCGTCTGGCTCGCCGGGTTCCGCTTCTTCGAGCTGGAGGACGTGCTCACCCAGATCTCGACCTCGTCGACGCTGCCCCCCTCGGGCACCGGGGCGAACCAATCGCTCCTTTCCGTCGCCACCAACAACAACCTGTGGGGGGCGCAGGTGGGCCTCAAGGGCGACTGGCGCGTCGCCCCGCGCGTCCGGCTCACCACCGTGCCGAAGATCATGATCGCCGGCAACGCCATCACCGACACGACGCGACTCTCCACCGTCAGCGGCACCGGGGCGATCTTCGGCGGCGGGGAACCGGTCCTCGTCCAGTCGTCGCGGGGCGTGTTCTCCTGGCTGGGCAGCGTGGACACGGGTGCCGCGTGGGACGTGAGCGACCGTTGGACGCTTTCGCTCGGGTACCGCGTGGTCGGGGTCGACAACGTGGCCCAGGCCGACGGACAGTGGCCCTCGACGCTCGGGGCCCCCGCCGACGTGCCGGAGATCACCGCCGGCACCTTCACCCTCATCCACGGCGGCTACGCCGGGTTCCAGGGACGGTGGTGACGCGCGCGAAGGTTCAGCGCGAGCAGTAGTCGATCGCCCGGGCGATCTCGCTCTTGAGATCCTTGCGGTGGACGATGCGGTCGACGAACCCGTGCTCGAGGAGGAACTCGCTCGTCTGGAATCCCTTGGGGAGCTCGACCCGGATCGTGGCCTTGATCGTCCGCGGCCCCGCGAAGCCGATGAGGGCCCGCGGCTCGGCGAAACAGAGGTCTCCGAGCGAGGCGAAACTGGCCGCCACGCCTCCCATGGTCGGATTGGTGAGCACGGAGATGAACAGGCCCCCCGCCTGGGAGTAGCGGGCGAGCGCCGCCGACACCTTGGCCATCTGCATGAGCGAGAGGATGCCCTCGTGCATGCGCGCCCCGCCGCCGGAGGCGGAGATGACGATGAGGGGCAGCCGCTGGGCAGTGGCCCGTTCCACGAGTCGCGTCAGTCTCTCGCCGACCACGCTCCCCATGCTCCCCATGATGAACGACGAGTCGGTGACGCCGAGCGCCACGCGGCGGGCCCGGATCATGCCGGTGCCGGTGAGCGCGGCGTCGGAGAGACCGGTCCGCTTCTGCTCGGCGACGAGGCGCTCCGCGTAGGGCTTCTTGTCGCGGAACCCGAGCGGGTCGGTGGGGCGCAGTCCGGCATCCCATTCCTCGAACGTGCCGGGGTCGAGCAGTTGCTCGAGCCGCTTGGTCGCCGACACGTACCAGTGGAACCCGCACTTCGGGCAGACGTTGAGGATCTCCTCCGCCTCCTTGCGGTAGATCGTCTCTCCGCACCCGTCGCAGCGCTGCCAGAGGCCGGATGGAACCCCGCGCTTCGGGCGCGGGGCGTGATCGACCGCGGCGGGGGAGGCGTTGGCGGCGAGTGCCTGCGGCGGCGCCGTCCTGGCGACGGGCTCGGCGGCGGATGGGGAGGGGCGTCGTTCCATGCCAGATGGGCCCGGGGGGAGGCGGGGGAGGGCTCGCGGAGGGCAGTCTACCCGTCGGCCGAAGCGGTCAGCCATGCCCGTTTTCGGCTCGGGATCCCCCGGGGGCCGCGGTTTCTCCCCGGAGTCCGCCGGCCGGGGAGGCCGTGGTGGACGATCGGGCATGCTAGCTGTCCGTGGAAAAAGTCATCCATGACCTTTTTCCACTCGGGACACCCCCGAAAAAGCCAAGGTTTTTCAGGGGTGTCGGCCGCCGCATCCAGCGGCGGGTCACTTTGTCCAGAGGCTGCGAGCCGCCGGACCGGCGCCGGGGCGACGCCGATCCCAGGACCGCCCTCCGGTTCCCGTGGAAAGCCTCGCCCGCCCCCGGAAGGTCGGCGTCAGCCCTGGGCGATGCGGTACCCTCCCCGGGACGTGGCGGCGGCGAACAGCGTCGTCCAGGCGCGGCGCGCGGAGCCCTCGGCGGGGATGGGCCGCCGGATGGCCAGACGCGTCACCGCCGTCCCGCCGTCGGCCACGTCCCAGAGGTTTCCCGGGGCGGCTCCGGCGAACAGCGCACACACCATCCGGTCGATCGGTTGGGGCACCACCACCGCCACCCGCCTGCCCGGGTGCCGATCGAGGATCGTGCGGATCGCCGTCGCGACGCGCTCGCGTGCCCGCGACAGCGGTTCCCCGCCGGGGGGGACGACGGACCAGGGATCCTCCTCCCAGTGCCGCACCAGACGGGGCTGGCGGCGCCGGAGGTCCGCGACGAGCATCCCCTGCCAGAGCCCGAGATCGAGATCGTCCAGACCGGCCTGCCTTCGCGGTGGCAGGCCGAGGCGGGCGCCGACGAGCGCCGCGGTGTCGGCGGCAGCGCGCGACGCCGACGTGTAGAGCACGTCGGGGGGCGCGGCGGCCAGTTCGGAGGCGGAGGTTTCCGCCGCGAGGCGACCCGCCGCCGACAAGGGGATGCCGAGGTTGCCGCGGATGCGGCCCTGCAGGTCGTAGTCCGTCGTGCCCGTGCGGATCACGACGAGGAGATCAGCCATCGGCGGGGAGGCTCCGGGGGACTCGATCCGCGGCCCGTGCCGCGTCGCCCGCGATCCGCTCCAGGTCGCGGATGGCGTGGGCGTAGTTCGGTGAGCGGACGACCGCGCTTCCGGCGACGATGTACTCCGCGCCGGCGGAGGCAGCCGCGCCGATCGTGTCGGTGGAGATGCCGCCGTCGATGCACAGGCGCACCGGGGCGCGCGACGCCTTCCGCGCGGCGGCCAGGTCGGCGAGTTTGTCGAGGGAGGCGGGATCGAAGGACTGGCCGCCGAAGCCCGGTTCGACGCTCATCACGAGCACGCCGTCGACATGGTCGAGGCAGGCGATGGCGCGGGCCGCCGGCGTCCGGGGGCTGATGGCCACGTGGGCCCGGGCGCCGAGCCGGCGGATCTCCGCCGCCACCGCCGCCGGGTCGTCGAGGGCCTCGACGTGGACGGTGAGGATGTCGGCACCGGCACCGACGTAGTCGGCGAGCCAACGCGCCGGATCGGCGACCATCAGATGGACCTCGAGCGGCACCGTGGCGGCGCGGCGCACCGCCTCGACCACGATCCGGCCGTAGGTGAGCTGCGGCACGAACACGCCGTCCATGATGTCGAGGTGGAGCGCGGCGGCCCCCGCATCCTCGAGCCGCGCCACCTCGTCGGCCAGATGGCCGAAGTCGCACAGCAACAGGGCGGGGAGGACGACCGGACCGCGGCGTTCGACGCGTGCCGCGAGGGCGTCTGTGGCATGCTCTGCCGGAGGATTCACACCCATCGGTCGCTGGCGGCGACCGGCCTTCATCCATGCGGTCGACCGACCGTGCCCGCGACGGTCACGATTCGGTCCATCGCAGTGTACCAAGAGGGGCCGCCCGCCGGCCGGGAGAGACCGCCGCCGGCGCGGCCGGCGTGCTCGCAAGCGTTTGTCCGCGTTAGACTTGCGGGAGAGCAGGCCCGGTCGCCGCCGGTGCCGATCGGGCCGTTCCCACCCTGCAGGAGCCCCCTCCGTGACCGCACCCCGCACCGAGTCGACGCCCCACCACGGACCACGGGCCCACGTGCTCCACGAGGCGAACTACGGTCAATTGCTCGAGCGCCGTCCGAACGTGGCGCTCCTGCCGTGGGGGGCGACCGAGGCCCACAACCACCACATGCCCCATGGCACCGACGTCGTGCAGGCCACGGAACTCGCCGAGCAGGCCGCCGCCGCGGCCGTCGGGGCCGGTGCCCGGCCGATCGTGCTCCCCGCCATCCCCTTCGGGAACAACGCCCAGCAGCAGGATCAGGTGGCGACGGTGCACCTCTCCACCGCCACGGCGCTGGCGATCCTCGGCGACGTCACCGGGAGCCTCGCGCGGCAGGGGATCGACCGCCTCGTGATCGTCAACGGGCACGGCGGCAACGACTTCAAGCCGCTGGCGCGCGATTGCCAGCTCGCGTCCGGCGTCACCATCGTCGTCGTCGACTTCTGGCGGCTCCGTCCCGATCTGCTCGCCGCCAGGTTCCCCGATCCCGGGGACCACGCCGGGCGGCTGGAGACGTCGCTCCTCCTCCATCTCCGTCCGGAGTGGATGGAGATGGAGCGGGCCGGCAGCGGCGCCGCCGCGGCCCGCCTCCGCGACGGCGTCCGCCAGGCACACGCCTGGACGCCGCGCCCCTGGTCGCGCGTCCAGCCCGATACCGGCAGCGGCGATCCCTCCGGATCCTCGGCGGCACTCGGGAGGGAGTGGTTCGAGGCCGCCGTGGCGTCGCTGGCGGAGTTGATCGTCACCCTCTCGGCGCTGCCGCGCGGCGCCGACGTCTTCGCCTGACCCCGCCGAGCCGGCACCCCCGGGAGACCCTCACCATGACGGCACGTGCGTCCGAGGCGACGTCCTTCCCCACACGGCTCTCCGACGACGACCGGCGCCGGATCGAGGAACGGACGCAGCGGATCGGCCGCGAACTGCTCGCCGCGGCGCTCGCCGCGCGGCCGTCGCGGATCTCCCCCGACTACTGGATGCAGCAGGCGGGGGAGTGGGCGACCCGGGACGAGGAACTGAAAGTCCGGCTCTTCCGCCTCGTCGACTGCATGCCGATGCTCGACGATCCGGCGGCGCTGGACCGCCATCTGCGCGAGTACCTGCCCGAGGACGTGCTCGCCGGGCTGCCGCCGCCGCTGCGCACCGCGCTCGAGGCGGCGCGGAGCGGGATCCTCGCCCCGCTCGCGGCCCGTGCCGTGCGGGCCGCCACGCTCGCCCAGGCCCGGCGCTTCATCGCGGGCACCGATCCCGACGAGGCGGCGCGGACGGCGCGGGCCGAGCGCCGCGCCCATCGCGGGTTCACCCTCGACCTCCTCGGCGAGGCGGTGACGAGCGACGCCGACGCCGACGCCTACGCCGCGGCCTACGAACGGCTCCTCCGCGAGTTGCCGGCACTCGCCTCCCGATGGCCCGCCGACGCGCTCGTCGACGACGGCCCCGACGGCCCGCTGCCGCGGGTCAACGTGTCGCTCAAGCTCTCCGCGCTCGACAGCCAGTTCGACGCCATCGATCCGCAGGGCACCGCCGACCGCGTCCTCGATCGCCTCCGGCCGCTCCTGCGCCTGGCGCGGAGCCAGGGGGCGCAGGTGCACGTCGACATGGAGAGCCATGCCACGAAGGACCTGACGCTCGCCATCTTCCGCGCCGTCGCCATGGAGGAGGAGTTCCGCGACTGGCCCCACTTCGGCGTCGTCGTCCAGGCCTACCTCCGCGATTCGGTGCACGATCTGCCGGCGCTCGCCGAGTGGGCCCGGCGCCGCGGGACGCCGGTCTGGGTGCGGCTGGTCAAGGGGGCCTACTGGGATTACGAGTCGGTCCACGCGCGCGCCGCCGGGTGGCCGGTGCCGGTGTGGGAACGGAAGCCGGCGACCGACGCCTGCTACGAGGCCGCGACGACGTTCCTCCTCGAACATGCCTCCGTCCTCCGCCCCGCGCTCGGCAGCCACAACCTCCGCTCGCTGGCCCACGGGATGGCCGTCGCCGAGCACCTCGGCCTCGGGAAGCGCACCCTCGAGATCCAGATGCTCTACGGCATGGGGGACGAGGAGAAGCACGCGGTCACCGCGGCCGGCTGGCGGCTCCGCGTCTACATGCCCTACGGCGAACTCGTCCCCGGGATGGCCTACCTCGTGCGCCGGCTGCTCGAGAACTCCTCGAACGAGTCCTTCCTCCGGGCCGGTTTCGTCCGCAACGTCCCGGCGGAGGTCCTCCTCCGCGCGCCGGTCGATGCGGGCGACCCGCCGGCCGCGGAGGCCGCTCCCGGCGACTTCCGCAACGAGCCGCTCCTCGACTTCGCCGACGAGGAGGCGCGGCGCTCGATGGAGCGGGCGCTGGGCACGCTCGAGGCGACGCTCGGACGCGACGGCCCGGTGACGGTGCCGGCGGTGATCGACGGCAGGCCCTCCGCGACCTGGCCCGTCGAGGAGCGTCGCGATCCCTCCGACACCGCGCGGGTGGTCGCGCGGGTGTCGTTCCCGTCCGCCGCCGAGGCGGCGCGGGCGGTGGAGGTGGCGGCGGCCGCGTTGCCGGCATGGCGCGACGCCGGCGTGGCGCGGCGTGCGGAGACGCTCCGCCGGGCCGCGGCGCTCCTCCGCCGGCGCCGCCACGAGCTGGCGGCGATCGAGATCCTCGAGGTGGGCAAGTCGTGGCGCGAGGCCGACGCCGATGTCTGCGAGGCGATCGACTTCTGCGAATACTACGCCGCCGCGGCCATCTCCCTCTTCACGCCGCGCCGCCACGACGTGCCGGGCGAGGAGAACGTCACCCTCCACCAGCCACGCGGCGTGTGTGCCGTCATCGCGCCCTGGAACTTCCCCCTGGCGATCCTCGCCGGGATGACGACCGCGGCGCTGGTCACCGGCAACGGCGTGGTGATGAAGCCGGCCGAGCAATCGTCGGCGGTGGCGTGGCGGCTCCAGCGGATCCTCGTCGAGGCGGGGGTCCCTCCGGGGGTGCTCGCTTTCCTGCCGGGGCGCGGTGAGGAGGTGGGGCCGGCACTGGTGAATCATCCGCTCACGGCCCTGGTGGCCTTCACCGGCAGCCGGGAGGTGGGGCTGTCGATCAACCAGACCGCGGCCGCGGCGGCGGTATCCGGCGGCCGCCTGGTGAAGCGGGTGATCGCCGAGATGGGCGGCAAGAACGCGATCATCGTCGACGACGATGCCG
>CAZMOU010000072.1:0-10560 GCA_964567835.1 uncultured Chitinophaga sp.
GGCGAGGGTGGCGCGCGCCGCGTCGAGCCGACGCCGGGCGGCGTCGACGTGGGCGTCGATCACCCACGGCCTCCGCGCCGGCTCCGCCGCCGTCTTCGGCAGGGGCACGGGACGGACCGTCACCGGCGCGAAGGAGAAGACGGCGGACACGCCGGGGGGGATCGATCGCGAGGTGTCGGGCTTCGTGTCCTCGCCGCGCACGAAGCGCCAGGTTGGGGCGTCGGGGAGGCCGTCGAAGACGCGCGGGATCCCGTCACGCTCCAGATCCGCTTCGCCCGGCACCACGTCGAGGCGCACGTGGAGCGGCTCGAAGAAGGCGCGGAGGGCGTAGTAGTCCTCCTGCTTGATCGGGTCGTACTTGTGGTCGTGGCACTTCGCGCAGTTCATCGACAGGCCGAGGAATCCCTTGGCGACGTGCTCGACGGTGTCGTCCATCCAGGGGGTGCGGTTGAAGAGGAACCAGTTCCGGGCCAGGAAGCCTGTGGCCCGCAGCCGGGAGAGGTCGTCGGGGGCGAGCTCGTCGGCGGCGAGCATGAGGCGCACCATCTCGTCGTAGGGCACGTCGGCGTCGAGCGACTCGACGATCCAGTCGCGCCAGTGCCAGACGTGCTTCTGGCTGTTGCGGAGCTGGTCGCCGAGGCCCCACCAATCGGCGTAGCGCCACACGTCCATCCAGTGCCGTGCCTGCCGCTCGGCGTGGCGCGGATCGGCGAGGAGCCGGTCGACGAGGCGCTCGTACCAATCGGGGGCGGGATCGGCGACGGCCGCCGCCAGATCGTCCGGGGCGGGGGGGACGCCGACCAGATCGAGCCACAGCCGGCGCACGAGCACCGGCCGCGGCGCTTCCGGCTGCGGCGCGACGCCGACGCGGCCGCGCGCCTCCTCGAGGAAGGCGTCGATGGGGTTCCGCACACGCTGCGGATGGGCCGCGGCGGGCACGGCGGGGCGGGCACGCGGCCGGAAGGACCAGTGGTCGCGCGGATCGGCCTCGGGCCGGTCGTCGTCGGGGGTCGGACAGCCGGCGGCGATCCAGGCGCGGAGCACGCCGACCTGCGCCGGGGAAAGGGGCTCGGCCTCCCCCTCCGGCGGCATGCGCTCGGCGGGATCGGTGGTCACGAGCCGGGCCAGGAGCGTGCCCGCCGCCGGGTCGCCCGCCACCACCGCCGGCCCGGAATCACCTCCGGCGAGGAGCCCGGCGACCGAATCGACACGCAGCCCCGCTTGCCGCGCGAGTGCCCCGTGGCAGGAGAAGCAGCGATCGGCGAAGACCTGCCGGATCGAGTCCCTCCAGGTCGCGGGCGTCGGCTCCTCCCCGCGCGCGGCGGGGACGAGGGCGGCGAGGACGAGGAGCGGAGCGTACCGCGAGGAGGGAATGCTGCCGGTCATCGAACGCCCCCGGGCGCGGGAAACGGCCCGCGACCCTCCGGAGTCTACCCTCGGCCCCGCCCGGCGGCGCTTCCGACCGCGGCGGTCAGGTGCCCTCGGGGGGATCGGCGCGGGGGAAGTCGACGTCGACGTAGCCGATCATCATCTCCTCCCATGTCTGCTCCCCCCACGTCACCGGCTTCGTGGGATCGGGATTGGCGGGGTTCGCGGTGGAATTGTCGAAAACGGCGTCGCAGACGATCTTCGCCCCCACCGGCAGCTCCCGCGGCTCGGCGAGGTAGTAGTAGCTCTGCCAGCCGAAGTCGAAGGCGGGGACGTCGAGCAGCACCTCGGGATCCTTGCCCCGCTCCTCGAGCGTGTACTTGAACGACTTGCCGCGGAGGTGCATGTGGGGCATGAAGGAGAGGAGGCGCGTCGGCTTCCTCACCGGCACCTGCGAGCGCACCGGATGGGACGACGCGCCGGGGGGGATGAGGAACTGCGGATTGGCGATGCCGACCGTGAGCGCCTCGCGCTCGGGCGGGGCCTTGGCGAGGATCAGGCCGACCTTCGAGCGGTCGGTGGTGGCGACGCCGTTCGGGGTGTAGTGGAGCTGGAAGCGGAGCGAGCTGCCCGCCGGGATCCGCTTCGCGGTGCCGGGCGGATAGACGCTCGGCATGTCGCCCGGCGCGTAGCCGCAGAGGTGGCCGAGACCCTCGAAGCCGCGGCCGCGACGGCCGCCGGGCTCGTCGACGAAGACGATGATGTGATGGACGACGCCGAAGTCGCCGGGGCGGGCCTCGGCCGCCTGGATCCACATGTCCTCGGTGAAGTTCGTCGGCACCGACACGTTGACGTAGGGCATCGTCCCCTGGGCGGGGATCGGGTTGGCGGCGGGGATCTCGAAGACGATGTCGGGAGTCCCGATCGTCCATCCCTCGGGGAACTCCCGCGGCGGCGGCTCCGGACCGTCGCCGCGTGGCGCCCCCGCGGCGGCCCAGGCGAGGAGCTTGGCGCGGTCGTCGGGGGAGAGACGACGGTCGTTGGAGAAGTGGCCGTGGCGCGGGTCGGCGTGCCAGGGGGGCATGCGCCGGTTCTCCACCACCTCGGCGATCATCGCCGAGCGGCGGAACGCGTCGTCGTACTCCAGGAGCGAGAAGCCCCCCACCTGGCCGGGGCGGTGGCAGGCCTGGCACTTCGTCTGAAGGATCGCGGCGACGTCGCCGGTCCAGGTGACGGGGCCGTCGATCGCCGGCAGCGGCTCGTGCTCGTCGAGCCAGGCGTCGATGACGGCGCTCGCCGGCCGGACGCGGTCGAGAGCCGCGAGCTTCGACGGCGCCGGCTCCACCTTCGTGAGCCGGCACCCGGAGACGGGTGTGCCCTTGGGGTCGATCAGCTTCGCCGTCCCGGCGAGCACTCTGTCGATCGAATCGACGAGCCACGTGTGGCGCGGTTCGGGGAGGGAGGCGTCGTAGCCGTACTGGTCGTCGATCGCGCCGCGGTATCGGATCACCGCCCGCGCGTCGACGAGGATGCAGTCGTTCGACCGCTCCACCATCAGCGCGTCGGCGACGACGTTGCCGGCGTCGTGGAGCAGCGGCACGCCGAGCCGTCGCTCCGCCGCCCAGGCCTTCAGCCCCTCGGGCGACTCGCCGGCGCCGGAGGCGACGGCGAAGAAGAGGATGCCGCGGTCCGCGTAGCGCGTCGCGAGCTCGCCGAGCCGCGGCAGGTACTTGTCGCCGAGCGGACAACCGGGGGAGACGAACACGAGCACCGCCCCCTGCACCCGCCCGAGCCCCATCAGCCGACCGAGCATGCCGTTGGCGCGCCCCAGGCCGTAGAACCAGACCTCGTCGCCGGTCGTCACGTTGGGCAGGCGGAAGTCGCCCGCCCGCGTCCCCACGAGCCGGTCGACGACCGTGGTCGGGTCCCCGGCGTCGTCGGCGCGGACGGGGGCTCGGGTCGCGGGGAGGAGGATGGCGAGGGCGAGGAACCCGGGGAGGAGGATCGCCGCACGGAGACGGGGCTTCGACGCGGGGCCGGACATGAACGGACTCCTCGGGACGGACGCCGGACGGAAGGCTCCCCGACTCATGGTAGACCCGCCGCCGCGGCCGCGAAAGACCGCCGCCGGCGCCCGGGGGCCGCCGCCGGCCGCGGCGCGGAGCCCTGCGTATGATGGGGATCCCCCGGGCGAGCCCGGTGCCCTTCCTCCCGGCCAGGAGTCCCCATGAAGCCCCGTGAAGTGCTGGCGATGTGCCGCGAGAAGGAGGTCAAGGCGGTCGACTTCCGCTACGCCGACTTCCTCGGCGCCTGGCAGCACCTGACGATCCCCGTGGGCAAGCTCGAGGAGGAGACCTTCGCCGACGGGCTCGGCGTCGACGGCTCGAGCCTCAAGGGGTGGCAGAGCGTCGACCAGAGCGATCTCCTCCTCGTGCCCCAGCCCGAGACCGCCGTCGTCGACCCCTTCACGGCGCTCCCCTCGCTCTCGATGATCTGCAACGTGCAGGACCCGACGACCCGGGAGGACTACTCGCGCGACCCGCGCCACGTGGCCCGCAAGGCGGTGCGGCACCTCCGTGACACCGGCGTCGCCGACACCTGCCACGTCGGCCCGGAGGTGGAGTTCTTCGTCTTCGACGAGGTCCGCTTCGACCAGAACGCGCACGAGGGCTACTACCACGTCGACTCCGTGGAGGCGGAGTGGAACCGGGGGCGCGACGAGAAGCCGAACCTGGGGGGCAAGCTCCGCTTCCAGGAGGGCAACGGCGCCGTCCCCCCGCGCGACCGGATGATGGACCTGCGCAACGAGATGATGCAGGTGATGATCCAGTCGGGGATCGACGTCGAGGCGCAGCACCACGAGGTGGCCACCGCCGGGCAGTGCGAGATCGACATGCGCTACCAGGACCTGGTGCGGATGGCCGACCAGGTCTGCCTCTACAAGTACATCGTGCGCAACGTGGCCCGTCGCCACGGCAAGTCGGCGACCTTCATGCCCAAGCCGATCGTCGGTGACAACGGCTCGGGCATGCACGTCCACATCTCGCTGTGGAAGGAGGGGCGGCCGCTGTTCGCCGGCGAACGGTACGCCGGCCTGTCCGACATGGCGCTGTTCGCCATCGGCGGCATCCTCCGCCACGCCCCCGCGCTCCTGGCGATCACCAACCCGACCACCAACAGCTACAAGCGGCTCGTCCCCGGGTACGAGGCGCCGGTGAACCTCACCTACTCCGGCCGCAACCGCTCGGCCGCCTGCCGGATCCCGATGTACTCGCGGCAGCCCGCCTCCAAGCGGGTCGAGTTCCGCTGCCCCGACCCGACCTGCAACCCCTACCTGGCCTTCGCGGCGATCCTCATGGCGGCGCTCGACGGCATCGAGCAGCGTCTCGATCCCGGCGAGCCGCTCGACCGGGACCTCTACAAGGCGCCCCCCAAGGACCTCGCCCACCTCCAGCAGGCGCCGCAGACGCTGCAGGAGGCGCTCGACGCGCTCGAGGCCGATCACGGCTTCCTCCTCAAGGGCGGTGTCTTCACCCCCGACGTCATCGAGCAATGGATCCGCTACAAGCGGCAGCGGGAGGTGGCGCCGATGCGCCGGCGGCCGCATCCCTACGAGTTCTGCCTCTACTACGACGCGTAGTCCGCGTCCGGCCTCCCCGGGCCGGAGGGACCAGCGTCCGGCCTCCCGGGGGCGGAACGACGTCACCGTCCGGCCTCGTCTCCCGCGGGCCCGGGGGGCGCTTCATCCGGTCAGAACCGGGCCGGAGAGAACGGGGCCGGGTCGATGTGCGGCGCGGCCCCGGTGACCAGCTCGGCGACCAGCCGGCCGGTGGCCGTCGCCAGGCTCGTCCCGAGCATGTTGTGGCCGGTGGCGAGGCAGGCGTTCCCCGCCCCGGGCACCGGACCGATGATCGGCAGGCTGTCCCAGGTCATCGGCCGCCAGCCGTACCAGGTCCGCTCGGGGCCCGCCCCGCAGGGGGTGACGAGATAGGGCACCGCCGACTCGCGCAGCTGCCGGATGCGCCGCTCGGGGATCGACGTGTCGTATCCGGAGAACTCCATCATCGAGCCGAGCCGGTAGCCGTCGTCGAAGGGGGAGACGCCGATGCGGTGCTCCGGGAAGAGCATGGGATGGGTCGGGCAGGGATCGGGCCGGTGCATGGTCACCGAGTAGCCCTTCCCCTGCTCGATCGGGATCGGGCAGCCGAGTTGCCCGGCGATCCGCGGGCTCCACGCCCCGAGCGCGAACACGTACCGCCCGGCCGCCATCGGGCCGTGCGACGTCTCCAGGCCGGTCACCCGCGCCCCGGAGCGGTGCACGCGCTCGAGCCGGCAATGCTCGACGAAGCGCACGCCGCGGCCGGCGAGGAGCCGCTGCCACGACTCCATGAGGCGGTCGGGGCGCAGCGACGCGTCGCCCGGGTAGTGGTAGGCCCCGGCGAGCCCGACCTTGAGCGCCGGGTCGAACGCGGGGAGCGCGGCGCCGTCGAGGCGCACGGCGGGCACCCCGAACCGGTCGGTGAGGAGCCGGTCGGTCTCCGCGAAGGCCTTCATGCCGCGGGCCGTGCGGAAGACGTACAGCAGCCCGGTCTCCTTCCACTGGCAGTCGAGCCCCTCCTCGCGCACGAGCCTGCGGTACTCGGCGATCGACGCGTCGAGGATCGCCTTGAGGTGCACCCCCGCCTCGAGCATCTGCCGATGGGTGCAGCGCTTCGCGAACTGCCACATCCACCGCCACAGCGCGGGATCGAGCCGCGGCCTGACCCGGAAGGGGGCGTCGGGGGTGAACAGCGAGCGGATCGCCATGCCCACCGCGCCCGGTTCGGTGAGGGGGAGGACGTGGCTCGGGCAGACGTAGCCACAGTTGCCGCCGGAGCACGCGCCGCCGATCGTCCCCTGGTCGATGACGGTCACGCCGAGCCCCGCCGCCGCGAGGTAATGCGCGCAGGCGACGCCGATCACCCCGCCCCCGACGACGATCACGTCGGGACGGCCGGCGGGGGTGGTATCGGCGGGGGAGGGAAGGGTCATGCGTCGGCTCCGAAGACGATGCCGGCGGCGAACGGGTCACCCTCCTGGCGGACGAGCGTCGCCTCGCCGCAGACGTACGCGCGGCCGGTGATCGTGGGGAGGATCCTGCCGGGTTCCCCCGGGCGGTAGCGGGCGGTGAAGCGGCTCCCGATGACGCTCTCCTGTACCCAGGCGGCCCCGGGGGCGAGCACCCCCTCCGCCGCCAGGCAGGCGATCTTGGCGCTCGTGCCGGTGCCGCAGGGGGAGCGGTCGAAGGCGCCCCCCGGACAGAGGACGAAGTTGCGGCAGTCGGCACCGGCGCCGTGCGGCGCGGAGAAGAACTCCACGTGGTCGATCTCGGCGCCCCCCTCCCCGGTGACGCCGCGGCGCCCGAGTTCCCGCCGCACCGCCGTCGCGGCGGAAGTGAGCCGACCGACGTTCTCCGGGACCAGGTCGCAAGGGACGTCGCCCGAGAGGAAGAACCAGTTCCCCCCCCAGGCCACGTCGCCGACGATCGTTCCGACCCCCTCCACCTCGAGCCGGACGCCGTGACGGTGGCGGTAGGAGGGGACGTTGTCGATCGACACGGTGTGCGCGTCGTGGAGGTCGACGGCGACGACGCCGACCGGCGTCTCGATCCGGTGGCGCCCCGGGCCGATCCGCCCCAGCCAGGCGAGCGTCACCGCCAGACCGATGGCGCCGTGGCCGCACATCCCCAGGAAGCCGGCGTTGTTGAAGAAGATCACGCCGGCGACGCAGGAGGGGTCGGAGGGGGGCACGACGAGCGCGCCGACGAGGGTGTCGCCGCCGCGTGGCTCGAGGATCACGGTACGGCGGAACGGGTCGTGGTGGTCGCGGAAGCGCCGCAGCCGCTCCGTAAGCGGGCCCGCCCCGAGGTCCGGCCCCCCCTCCACCACCACGCGGGTCGGCTCACCCCCGGTGTGCGAATCGACGACGCGGATCCCCCCGTCGGGACTCATCGGCGCGACCCCGGCCAGTGCGTCCACCAGTCGCGGAACAGCCGCCACTGCGCGCGGGTGAACTCGCGCTGCGAGGGGGAGAGCGCGTCGGTCGGATCGAGGTGGTGCTCGTATTCGGGATGGCCCTCGAGCACCATGAGGAACTTGTAGTGGAGGACGAGGTCGGGCCCCTCGTCGAAGGTGGAGAGGACGCGGAGCGCCTCCTCGAGTTCGAGCGCCAGCCGCCGCGCCTCCGCGTCGCCCGCCGCCGCCTGCCCGCAGAGTTCCACGAGCCTGAGCACCGGCCCCGGCAGGGCGTTGCCGATGCCGGTGATGGCCCCCACGGCGCCGCAGCGCACGAAGCCGTGGAAGACCTGCGTGTCGACCCCGACCATGAGCGCGAGACCGGCGTCGCCCGACGTGATGAACTCCGCGGCGTAGGAGAGCGACTCGGCCCCGCCGAACTCCTTGAAGCCGACGAGGTTGGGGTGGCGCCGCCGCAGCCTGGCGAACAGGTCGGCACGGGTCTGGAAGCCGTAATAGGGGCTGTTGTAGATCACCGCCGGGAGGTCACCGCCGGCCTCGAGGACGCGCGAGAAATGGGACTCCTGCGCCGCCGCCGCCCCGCCGCGGGACAGCACCCGCGGGATGACCATCAGCCCCGCGGCGCCGACCGCGCGGGCGTGCGCGGCGTGGGCCGCCGCGAGTCGCGGATTCTGCGCGCCGGTGCCCACGACGACGGGGATCCCGGCCTCGACGAGGAGCCGCACGCCGGTCTGCCGCTCCTCGTCGGAGAGGAGCGGCCAGTCCCCCATCGAGCCGCAGTAGACGACCGCGCTCATCCCCGCGTCGACCAGCCGCCGCGCCGAGCGCACGAGCGCCGCGTGGTCGATGGAGCGGTCGGCCCGGCAGGGCGTCATGAGGGCCGGCATGCAGCCGCGGAAAACGTCGGACCCACTCCCCATGCGTCGGACCTCCGGTGTGACCGACCCGCGCACGCGGGCCGACCGCCCATGATAGCCGCGGCGCCTCAGTCGCGGAGCCGCTTGGAGAGGCTCTCGCCGAGCCGCCGCACCGTGGGGCTGAAGTCGTCGCGGGCCAGGTGGACCCGGATCAGGTGCAGCGCCGGAGGGTCGGCGAGGGCGGCGCGGAGGGCCCGGTCGAAGTCCCCCTCGGTGCGCACCTCGTGCCCGGTGCCGCCGCCGAGCAGATCGGGGAGGCGCTCGTAGCGCCAGGGGTTGATGTCGTTGAAGGAGCCGTCGAGGATCACGCGCTCCGTGCCGTAGCCCGCGTTGTCGAGGACGATCACCACCGCCGGTTGGCGGCGGCCGACGAGGGTGGAGAGCTCCATCCCGGTCATCTGGAAGGCGCCGTCGCCGACGAGCACCACGACCTTGAGGTCGGGCCGGGCCGAGCGCGATCCCAGCGCCGCCGGCACGCCGAACCCCATCGAGGTGTAGTAGGCGGGCGACATGTACTCGGTGTGGCCGCGGATCACGAGCTCGCTCGAGGCGAACAGCGCGTCCCCCACGTCGGCGACGACGATCGTGCGCTCGTCGAGGGCCTCGCTCAACCGGCGCACGAGGCGGGCGATCGTGATCGGTGCCTCCGCGTGGAGCTCCCACGGGCCGGCCACGGCGGAAGGGCCGGGGGGCAGCGCCCGCGGCGCGCCGCGCGGGGCGGCCTTCGCCAGCTCGCGGATGAAGTCCTCGAGGAGGACGCCGTGGAAGTGGTGGTGGCTGATGCGGAGGTCGTCGGCGGTGGCGTGGATCGTGCGGCGCGGGTCGAGGTTCGCCGTGAAGATCCCCAGATCGATGTCGGTGAGGATGGTGCCGAGGAGGATCCGGCAGTCGCTCGACTCGACGAACTGCGTCACCTCGGGGCGGCCCATCCCCCCCTCGTAGAGGCCGACGTAGAGCGGATGGATCTCGCTCACCACGCTCTTCCCCAGGAGCGTCGAGGCGACGGCGATGCCCGAGGCCTCCGCCAGCGCGATCGTCTCGGCCTGGAGGCCGAAGCGGTGGAGCTCGACGCCGGCGATGATCACCGGCGCCTTGGCCTGCTCGATGCGCTCCACGGCCTCCTTCACCGCCTCCGCGAGCGCCGCCGGGTCGCTCGCCCGGGGTGGCGCGAGGTAGGGGCGGATCGAGTCGGGCACGACGTCGACCATGTCGCGCGGCAGCTCGATGTACACCGGCCGCTTCTGCCGGAAGCAGATGTCGAGGACGCGGTCGATCTCCCGGAAGGCGGTGTCGGACTCGCGGATCTCGGTGGCCGCCGCGCACACCTTCTGGAAGACCTCGTACTGCGTCGTCCACTCGCGCACGCAGTGGTGGAGGAGCGGCCGGTCGCCGCGCTCGTCGAGCCCCGGGGCCCCGGAGATCACCACCACCGGGCTCTTCTCCGCCCACGCGCCGGCCACCGAGTTGACGACCGACAGCCCGCCGACGCCGTAGGTGACGCACAGGGCCCCCATGCCGTTGAGCCGGGCGTAGGCGTCGGCGGCGTACCCGGCACAGTCCTCGCGCGTGCAGTTGACGAGGTCGAGCGGGCTGCGCTCGAGCATCGAATAGAAGCCGAGGACGTAGTCCCCCGGCACGCCGAAGACGTGGCGGATCTGGTAGTCGGCGAGGCGCCGGATCAGGTATTCGCCGATCGAGAGTTGCGTGACGCTGCGGGAACGGTCGTCGGGACGCGGCGTGGCCATGGACGGTCCTTCCGGGCTCGGGTGATGGGAACGGTCCCTCGACCGGCCGGATCGTACCATGGTCGCTGTACGACGGTCATGCCGCGGCCGTGAGGGGGGGCCCGTCCACGAGGCCCCCCCGACACGAGGGATCGACCGTGGTACCCCTATACTCCCGGGACGACCGGCCGGGTCACTCGTGTCGTGGCGCGTGACCGGTCGGCCGGTGGACCGATCGTTCGGGAGCACGCGACCCATGATCTCGGTGGTCGTCTGCAGCGTCGATGACGCGAAGTTCGCCGCCGTGTCGGCCTCGTACGCCTCCGGCATGGGAGCCGAGCCTTACGAGGTCATCCGGATCAGCGACGCTCGCTCGCTGAGCGAGGGCTACAATCGCGGCCTACGGGCGGCGAGGGGTGACATCGTCGTTTTCTCGCACGACGACATCGAGATTCTCTCGGCGGACCTCGGCGCCACGTTGCGCCGGCATGCGGCGCGCTGGGACGTCGTCGGAGTGGCGGGAACGACACGATTGTC
>CAZMOU010000072.1:10570-21839 GCA_964567835.1 uncultured Chitinophaga sp.
TCCGCGATGTTCTGGGCCGCCTCCGGCATCCGTCATGCCCGCGGGATCGTGTCGCATCGTGACCCGGACGGATACACGGTGGAGTTTTTCGGTGCCCCCGAAGAGGTCAACGGGGGCATCCAGGGTATGGATGGCGTGTTCATCGCTGCACGCCGTGAAGTCGCCGAGCGGATCGGCTTCGACGAGGTGACGTTCGACGGTTGGCACGGGTACGACGCCGACTTCACCTTTCGCTGTCATCGTGCCGGATTCCGTCTCGCCGTGTGTCTCGACATCCGGATCGTGCACTTCTCTCGGGGCAAGGCGGACGAATCCTGGCGGCACTATGGCGAGCTGTTCGAGCGGAAGCATGCCCACCATCTGGCGCACGAGAGAGGGGAATGGATCACCGTCCAGAGCCGGGTGGCGACCCGAGAACAGATCGTGGCGTCCTACGACGAAAGATCGTTCCTTTTCCTGACGGAAGAGATTCGATCTCGGCTGTCGTCGCCCTGAGTCGCGGCGTCCGCCGCGCTGCTCAGCGTGACGGCTCAGCCCGAGACGCCGCGGTCGTTCCCAATCCGAGGGCTTCGATCCACCGCGCCACGATGCCGTCGTTCGACATCGTGCTCACCTCGTTCGCTGTCTCCGCATTACCGAAGAAGGCGGTGTTCGTGGCGTGACACTCATCCTTCACGAGGGAGGCCACCTCGCCCAGTGACGAGTGATAGACACTGCCTATCGAGTCGTACATCGCCTGCTTGTCCGTCGCATAACCACACCATTCGACACGCGGACCGAGCAGCGGGGCGACGTGGTGGTCGAAGTAGCGACCGTCGGACACCTGTCCGAACACCAGGACCTTTTCGCGTCCGTCACCGAGAGCCCTGAGAATGGAGACGTGCGTCTGCTTCCGTTCCTCGATGCTGCCGATCACGCCGGCCACCGTCGCGACGCCGGTCTTGGCCACGGCGGTGAGTGGTTCGCGGAGGTTGGGAATGAGGAGGGATTCACCGGTGTAGTCGGCGTGGAAATCGCGGTGGGCTTCATGAAGAAACACCGCGCGGTCCCAATGCCTGGGGATGCGGCCGACGGGGAACCACCACTTCTCGTGGCTCGCCAGGACCACGCTGGCGACGTTGGGGCGGTACTGGAGGGGGAGGAAGTGGGTGATCAGTCCGTCGTGGACCTCAAAGGACAGATCCTCGAGCCTCGCCGCGCGGCATCGGTCGAGATGCCACTCGTGCGGCCCGTACATGGTGCAGGTGACGCCGGCGGCGTTCAGGGCGTTGGTGAGATTCACCAGAGCGACGGTCGATCCGCCCGGTCCGGTGTAACCAGAGGCGATTTTGATCGAGGGCATGGCGTCAAGCCGGGACAAGGGTGGAGTCGTCGTCGATCGGAGCACGGTGTCATGCGCTGACGACCAGGTCGGCGATCCGGTGGACCATGGTGTCCGTGAGATCGGGATGGATCGGAAGGCAGAGTACGGTGTCGGCGATCCGGTGGGCCACGGGAAGGTTCTGGCGGCCTGCTGAAGCGAGAATCCGGTACATCGGGAGCTCGCTGATCAGCGGATGGAAATACCGACGCGCGTGGATGTCGTTGTCAGCCAGCCGTGCGTGGATCGCGTCTCTGCCCTCGGCTCGACCCGGATCGCAGAGGATCGGGAAATACGAGTGATTCGTCGTCACTCCGGGCGGGGGGGCGGGGCACCTGATACCCAGGCACCCCTCGAGTCGTCTTCGATAAAGGCCGTCGATCTCGCGCCGTCGCACGATGCCTGCCTCGACGTGCTTCAACTGCAGAAGCCCCAGCGCGGCGTTGAACTCGCTCAACTTGGCGTTGAGGCCGGCTGACACCACTCCGGACGCACCGGCAACACCGAAGTTCCGTGCCCGATCGATGCGAGCTTTGGTGTCCGCGTCCCGGCATACGACGACGCCACCTTCGAACGTGTTGAATACCTTCGTGGCATGAAAACTGACAGTGGACGCGTCCCCTTGCCGCAGGATGCTGTCGCCCCCACGGCGGACGCCGAATGCCTGGGCGGCGTCGTAGATGACGGCGAGGCCATGCTTGTCTGCGATCGTTCGGATAGCCTGAACGTCGCAGGGGACTCCGTAACAATGCACTGGCAGGATGGCGGTCGTCCGCGGCGTGATGGCCGCTTCGATCCGATCAGGATCGAGGTTGAAGGTGTCCGGTTCGATATCGACGAACACCGGGGTCATGCCATTCCACTGCAGCGCTTGGGAGGTGGCCACGTAGGAGTAGGGAGTCGTGATGACCTCTCCCCCATCTCCGAGCACGTGCAGGGCCAGGATCAGGCCGAGGGTGCAGTTGGTGACCAGTGAGGCGTGGGCGACATCGAGATGGTCGCACAACGCCGCCTCGAGTCGCTCGTGGAACGGCCCCCCGTTGGTGAGAATCCGGGATTCCCAAATCTCCTCGAGCAGCGGCATGAATTCCGCCAACGGTGGCAGCGACGGCCGGGTGACCTGGATGGAAACCCGGCTCTGCATCGTCGAGTCCGGGTCATCCCCCGGGCCGGCGTTGTGCGCTTCCTGCATTGAATCGGCATCCGACCGGCTTTGATTCGCTTGCTCGTCGAAATGATACACTGTCGAACGAAGCGAACCGTCTGGCGTCCGTTCCGATCGAGGACTCCCCAGGTTGTCCGGTGTGGGGCATGGAGTGCGCCGGTGGTCCCGATGGCCGGCGGGGCTCCTCTTGTTGGTTTTCCCGGGAGGATGCGGTGATGAGCCTCGTGACGGTCGTTTTGTTGACGTTCAACCACGAGCCATTCGTCGAGGAGGCCATCCGTGGCATTCTTCGGCAGTCAGTCGCCGCCGAGATCTCGCTGGTGTGGCACGACGATGCATCGACCGATGCCACGGTGGAGATCGGGGAGCGTGCCCTCGCCGGATCCGGGATGCGCGTCGAGCGTATCCACCGCAGGCACAATCGTTTTTCTCGCGGCATCCCGTTCGCGATGGACGTCTACGAGCTGTGCGACGGTGACTTCATCGCCTTCCACGAGGGGGATGACGTCTGGCTCAAGGACGACAAGATCGCCGATCAGCTCTCGGCCTTCGACGAGCACCCGGAATCGGACATCTGCTTCACCAGGGCCGCTGCCATCGATGCCGGCGGTTCCTGGCTCCCAGGACTCGTCGCCGACTACAGCGAAGTCGGCGGGATCGCACCGATCGAGACCGTCATCTCCGGTGACGGTGGATTCATGCCCACCAGCTCGGTCCTCTTGAGGAGGGGCGTCGTCGGCCGCGTCCCCCCCTGGGCTTTCGCGTTCCATCCCATCAACGACTACACCGCCCAGGTGTACGGCGCTCTGCGCGGCGGTGCGATCTACGTGCCGGCCGTCAGCACCGGCTACCGTGTCGAGCATCCCGGTTCGTGGACCGTGCAGACCCACTCTGATCCCCACCGTCTGATGGAACACCATCTCCACGTGCTCCGCATCGTCACCCGCATGCGCGAGGACATGCCGCAGCACTCCCAGGCATTCGAACCGGTGATCCGCAACCATCTCGGAAACCTGATGTCGCTGTCCCTGCAGATCGGGCGGTACGACTCGGTGGCCCGGGCCGTCGAACTTCTCAGGTGACGGGTCGATGCCGCGCGGGGGGCGGCATGGCGGTCACGGAGGGGTGCCTTCGGTCCGGCGATGGAGGAGGTGGTCCTCAACGAGGTCGGCGGCGCGCGACACCCCACCATCGGCGACGATCAGAGCGTGCCAGTGGGCGACGGCGGCATGGACACGAACATCCCCGAGGGCATCCCCGAGGGCGCCGGCCAGATGCGACGGGTCGAACGTCATGGGGTCGAGCAGGCCCGTGGCCACGCCAGCCCACAGCAGCGCCTTCCCCATCGTCTCCTGGCAGCCGAGGTACGGCATCACGATCGACGGCCTCCCGGCCATGAGGGCCGCGGCGGCGGCGCCATGACTGCCGTGATGCACGATGCACGCCGCCCGGGGGAAGAGCCAGCCGTAGGGTGTTTCATCGGCGACATGGAGGATGTCGGGGGCCGGTGAGGAGACGATCCCGGACCATCCCGGCAGCAGCACGCCCCGCAGCCCGGAGCGGCCGAGCGCCTCCACGATCCGTGCCATGAATCCGGCCGTGTCGAATCCCGCCATCGAACCGGGCGTCACGACCACGGGAGGGGGCTTTCCCGCGACGAAGTCAGCGAGTGCCCGGGGCGGTTGCCACGACTCCGACTCGTCTCGGTCGGCGGTCCAGAAACCGGTGAAGCGATAGTCCTTGCCCCACGTGCCCCACGCCCCCGCCGGATCGAAGAGCGCTCGTGGGAGCGCGACGAGGTCGAGGATGGCGTGCCGCTGCCAGGGGGCCGGCGCGAGGCTGGCCAGTTCCTCGAGGCTCCACGGCGGATCGTAGGTCACCACCGCGCCGGGGACGATCTCCGATCCCGGTTCCGCGAACCGCCCCTCCCGGTCGAGGACGATTTTCAGGTTGCTGACGAAGCCATCGGCGCCGGAGACGAGATCCCGCAGTTCGCCGTCGGCGATCGCCGACTCCATCTCCCCGCCGATCCATTCGTGGATGAACCGGTCGGCGCGCGCCTGACGCCCGGCCTCCCCCATCGACGCGGTCAGGATCGCGGCCATCCGTTCCCGGTCGCCCGATCCGATCGGCATGCGCGCGACCCCCGCCGCCGCCACCCGATCGTCGAAGCACGCTGACGTCCCCACGACGACGTCGTGTCCGCGCCGGCCCAACGCGCGGCAGAGCAGGAGTACCAGTTCGACGTCGCCCCGCGTACCCAGGGCGAGAGCGGCAACGCGCATCTTCGGAGGGCTCCTGCCCATCCCCGGGTGTGCTGGCGACTCGGGAGGCACCGCGCCGGTGGATCTCGCGGGCTGACATGGTCCGCCGATTGGAACGCGAGTCTATCCGGCGTACGCACCCGGCTGCAGGAGCGGCGAGGATTCGCCCGGGAGCGATGGCTTTCATTCGTGGCCGGGGTAGTCTGTCTGTGGATCGGCAGAAGTCGATGCGGCAGCGGTCTCCCGACCCGTGCGGTGCGTTCAGGGGCAGCCACCATGTTCTTCGATCCGGCCACCTTTCCGTTCACGCGGCACCTCGAGCATCACTGGCAGGCGATCGCCTCGGAGTTCGAGTCGATCCGCTCCGACCTCGTCGATTGGGCCCACCGCGACCTCTACGGGAACGGCTGGAAGGTCTACGGACTGTATGGATTCCCCGACGGCAGTGTGATCGCGGAGAACGCGGCGCGGTGTCCGCTGACGGCGTCGCTGGTCGAGGAGTGGATTCCGGGGCACGGCGCGGTGGGTTTTTCGGTGCTCCAACCGCGCACCTGCCTCAGGCCACACGTCGGCCACCAGGGCGATTTCCTCCGGTGTCATCTGGGCCTGATCGTCCCGCCGGGCGACTGCGGAATCGAGGTCGATGGAGAGCGGCGGGGCTGGGAAGAGGGAAAGACGCTCGTCTTCGACGACCGCCTGCGTCACGAGGCATGGAACGGGACCGAGAGGGAGCGGGTCCTGCTCTTAGTCGACTTCGTCCCATAGCAGGCCGTGGATCGCGTGCTCCGCCGCTGGATGCGGCGACAGACACCGACGAAAAACCGGGGCTTTTTCGTCGGATTCCCAGGTGGACTTTTCGAGCCGGTCGGCTCGCGGCCGTGAGGGTCATGGATGACTCGGTCCGCGGACGGGTGTACCGGCTCTCCCACCGGTCCTCTCGCGACACGCCGATCGGCGTCGAACGATCGAGGGGTGATCGAGTCGGGGAGATGGGGTCGGCGTGGGGGCCCTTTTTCGACGGGCGCATCGCTGTACCCTGACGCTGCCGCCGCTCGGTCGTTTCGCCCACGTGCTTCTCGGGACCTCCCGCATGCCCGCCGCCTGGAGCCTCCTGCTGTTCATCCTGGTCGCGGCATTGGCGGCCTACGCCGCCGCCCACGTTCATTCCCGCCGCGTCACCAACGCCCGACACCGCACGAACGAATACCACTTCGCGCATTTCAGCCGGATCACGGCCGGATCGAAGTGGTTCTTCCCCCTCTTCGCGCTGGCGCGGCCGCGGAAGTTCACGCTGCAGCGGAACGAATCGCTCTGGATCCCCAAGGGGTGGTGGCACTGGGTCGTCTCCGATCCCGACACCATCGCCATCAGTTCTTGGTGTCCCAAGCAGCCGGGAATCACCGAACCATTCACGTTTCGGGCCGATGGGTCCGAGATCCTCGCGGAGGTCCGGCGTGCCCTCGACGAGGCCGGTGAGGTATCGGTCTGGAACAGTTCCGACGACACCATTTCCCGGCAGCCGATCGAGAAGAAAGACAGCCGTTGCATCATCACGCTGCCCGGCTACGGACCCCACGACAACCGCGAGATCCGCGCGCGTATCGCCGCCCTGGCCGGGAAATCCCCGATCGCCTCCTGGAACGGCTGGGAGCCATTCATCAACGTCAATCTCTGGGTGGCACTCGGCCGACACGACACCGGGCTGCATTACGACGACTACGACGGCGTGCTGCACGTGCTGCAGGGTCGGAAGTCGGTCCGGCTCTATCCTCCCGAGCAGCGTGCGTATCTGTCGCCGCTGTGCGTCCTGCCGGGATGGGCGAAACAGCGGCCGGTCGTGGCTTGCTACAACTTCAACGCGTTCATCCGGGAGCTCGACCCGGCACGCAACCTCCCCTCGGCGCGATTGCTCTACGAATCGATCGACAACAAGGCCGTCCTCCGGGCAATCACGCATCGGACGAAGAACGGCACCTCGTACGTGTGGGGGGTGAAGCGGGAGAAGGACGGGCTGCGATGGGAACTCTACACCTACTTCTTCGACAAGAAAGGCTGGCTGGAATCCGCCCCGGAGGGCGATCCTCCGCTCCTCATCACTTCCATCGATCTCTTCGATAGGGAGGAGCCAGTGGGTCCGACGACGCACGCCTACTTTTCTTCCCAGGGTCGGGATCTCTCGCTCCCCTTCTTCGGGTTCGGCACCCAGGGCGACGACGGGCGACCGGAGTCACGGTTCGTCGCCGACCGCAACGACCGGTTTCCCGAGCGATTCTTCGAGCACCTGAAGGCCATCGGGATCGAACGCGATGCGGGGCACCTGAAGGACCTTCTGGGCGCGTACGCGTGCGACTACATCTGCATCCACAACAAGCGGGAGGATGAACTCTACGTCCAGTACTACAACATCCCGATCGAGGCCTTCATCTCGTTCCTCGTCGAGCACGACTATCCGCCCCGTCTCGTTTCGCACGTGCTGGCCAACCGTGAGCGGTACCGGAACATCCGGCACGAAATCACGGTCGTCTACGGCTTCGACACGGGAAAACCGGTCCGTACCGCCTTTTACGGAATCGTGTGACGGGCCGGCGGCATCGAGGTCGAGGGCCGGGCGTGCCGCCGGGACGCCGCAGACGATCAGCCCTTCCAGAGCCGCGAAGCCGGGACCCGGGAGGGCCGGCTCTCCTGGCCGCGGCAGACCGTGTCGTCGGCCACGTCGCGGAGGATCAGGGCACCGGCGCCGATGATGGCGTGGGACCCCACGGCGATGCCCGGCGCGACGGTCGCGTTGAGGCCGACGAACGTCCCCGTGCCGAGGGTCACCGATTCGCCGCAGATCGCCGACACGATCCAGCAGTGGTCGCCGATCCGGGTGCGGAAGCCGATCCGCGTGGCGCTCCAGATGATGCAGTCGCGTCCGATCTCGACGTAGGGCTGGATCCCCGCGCGCTCCATGATCATCGTGTTCGGACGGAGGACGAGGCCGTCTGGCACGTCGGCCCGCGTGCTGCAGAAGCTCGCCAGCGCGTACCCGAGCCGCTCCGCCTCGGCGACCTTCGCGGCGCGCTTCCGGTTCACCCCGCCGATCCCCACGGCCACGAAAAGATCGTGTTCCGCCGGGGGGAAGTGCCCGGGCACCTCGTCGAACGGCACCACCGGCAGGCCGTGGAAGCCGCTCTCCCGGAGGTACTCCCGATCGACGGTGAACCCGGCGACGTCGTAGGGGCTGTCGTGCGTGAAGTAGTGGTGCGCGATCTCGGCGAACGCACCGGCGCCGAAGATGACGAGCTTGCGCATGACGGTGGCCTGGCGGTGGGTGGGGCGTGCGCGTCGGCCGCGGAGAATCCCTCGATGCCGGGACCGAGTCCTACCACACCGTCTTGCCGCCGTTGACGGCGATCGTCTGGCCGGTGACGAAGGCGGCCTCGTCGCTGGCCAGATACGCCGCCGCCCAACCGACGTCCTCGGGGATCCCCCACCGGCCGGCGGGGACGGTGGCGAGGTAGGCGTCCTTGTCGGCCTGCGGGTCGTCGGCGTGGCGTTCCACCGGGATCCAGCCCGGCGCGATCATGTTCACCGTGACGCCGCAGGGGGCGAGTTCGCGGGCCATGCTCCGCGACCACCCCGTCTGCCCCCCCTTGGCGGCGACGTAGGCGGAGAAGGGGGAGACGCCGAGGAGGAAGACTTCGCTCGTGATGTTGATGAGGCGGCCGGTGCCGCGCGCTTTCATCGAGGGGAGTGCCCGCCGTGCGAGGAGGTAGGGGCTCTTCACGAAGAAGTCGAGCATCTGCTGGTAGAAGGCCCAGTCGTACTCCTCGATCGCCTTCTGCGGCTGTGCCGGCGTGGCGTTGATGATCACGATGTCGACCGGTCCGAGCATCCGCTCGATCCCCATGAACATCCCGTCGATCTCGGCCGGGTCGGTGACGTCGGCGCGGTAGAGGTCGGCGGTGACGCCGGCGGCGCGCACCTCGTGGAGCCCCTTCTCGGCCCGGGCCTGGTTGTTGGCGTAGTTCATCGCCACCTTCGCCCCGGCGAGACCCAGGCACCTGGCGGTGGCGAGGCCGAGACCGGTGGAGGACCCGGTGACGAGGGCGACCTTGCCGGCGAGCGAGAACGGGGGGCGGGCGGGAGCGGTCATGGTGGCTGTGCGGGGGTGGCGGGGAGGTGGATCCGGGGGCCGTGGGGATCCAGCCGCTTCGCGGGGCGGTGCCGACGGCCTTCGGGACGCATGATAGCCGGTCAGGGGGCGCGATGCGCCCTCGTTCACGTCCCCGACGGCGGCGCCATGGGGCCGCGACGCGGGCGTCCCCGCATCGCCAGCGTTCCGATCGCCAGTGCGACGGCGGTCGTGGCGCCGTTCGGATCGATCTCGGGCACCGAGTAGAGCGCTGAAACCTGCTGTGACGTCAGCGGGGTGTCGAAGATCCGCAGATCCTGGATCAGGCCGTTGAAGTGCATCGCCCCGGTCTCGTCACCGAGAAAACCCTTGCCGGCCCAGAGGGCGCTCGATGGGTAGGTCACGGAGGAGAAGAAATGCGTCGTGGAGGCGTCGCCGAAGTTGTAGTGGCGGTCGGTCATCTCCGTGCCGTTGAGGTAGCCGGTGTTGCCGGTGGCGCTCACCGAACCGACGAAGCTGTACCACTGCCCCGCCCGGATCTCCTCGACCGTGTTGAAACACTGGAGTGGGGTCGAGCCGTCCATGATGGTGAAGTAGAGGTGCCGGTTGTATGTGCTCGTGTACGGCGGCCCGTGGCCGATCTCGATCGTCAGGCCGTACTGCCCGATTCCGCCGAAGTTTCGCCCCATCCAGAAGATCGGCAGGATCGGCTGCGTGGCGGGGTCGTCCGGGAAGGCGTCGACGAAGAACCGGACGCCGATCGATCCCTGGGCGAGTTGGCTGATGACGGTCGGCACCTCGGGGAAACCGGGCTGCGTGAAGTCGACGAATCCGTTCCCGCCGATGGCGACGGCGTTCTGCCCGTAGCCCGCGGTCCAGGCGGTGCTCCCGGAGAGCGTGCCGTCGATCCCGTACGGTCCCGAGTCGAGCGCCACCGTGCCGGACGACTGGTTGAACGACCAATCGACGACGACTTCGGCGCGGACGTCGCCCGCGACGACCGGCCACAGGCATGCCCACAGGAGGAAGCCGCGGAGGCTCGGGAAGCGCGGCGTGAGCGCGGACCCTGAACCGTGACAGGTCGGCATCGAAGCAAGCTCCCGGGAGGGGCGGCGGGTCGGTGGGGCGGGGCGGATCGCACGCGCGGGGGGGCACGCGTCCGATCCGGTGCGCGCGGTGCCCTCGCGGCGGATCGGACCCACCCGCGGGACAGGGTACGGGGCGACGCCGTCGGCCGCCAAGATTCGTCGTCCCGACGGCGCGGGATCGGCGGTCCCGGCCGGCGCTCCATCCGCTCCGGACGTGGTCGCTCCCGGCGGAAACCGGCCACGCCCGGCGTGCGGGCGCAGGGTAGAATGCCTGATCCCGAATGGCAGGAGGGCCCGTGACGCCGCACCCCGATCGACATCCACGCGCGTGGTCGCTGGTGGTCGTCCTTTCGCTCGCCTGGGTCGCGCTTTCCGGCCGGGCCGGCGCCGACGAGCCGGTCGACTTCTCGCGCGACATCCAGCCGATCCTCGCGCGGCGCTGCTACGCCTGCCACGGCCCCGACGCGCAGGAGGGGGGGCTGCGCCTCGACGACGCCGCGGCGGCGGTGGCCGAACTCGCCTCGGGCGCCCGGGCGATCGTGCCGGGTGAGGTCGCGGCGAGCACGATCCTCGAGCGGATCGTCGCGGAGGACCCGGATGTCCGCATGCCGCCGGAGGGCGCGAGGCTCGCGCCGTCCCAGGTCGCCACGATCCGCTCCTGGATCGATCAGGGGGCCGAGTGGAAGGAGCACTGGGCCTTCCGACCCCCCGTCCGACCGGACGTCCCGCCGATCGACGCCGCGGCCCATCCCGCCGTGGTCGCCGACGCGGAGGCCCCGCCCACGCCGATCGACGCCTTCATCCTCCGTGGCCTCGCCCGCAAGGGCCTCCCCGCCCCCGCGCTCGCCGACCGGCGCACGCTCCTGCGCCGCGCCACCTACGACCTCACCGGCCTGCCTCCGTCGGAGGCGGAGATGGAGGACTTCCTCGCCGACGGTTCGCCCGGCGCCTGGGAACGGGTCGTCGATCGGCTCCTCGCCTCGCCCCACTACGGCGAGAAGTGGGGCCGGCACTGGCTCGACCTCGTCCGCTACGCCGACACCAACTCCTTCGAGCGCGACGGCGACAAGCCCCACGCGTGGCGATACCGCGACTGGGTCATCCGCTCCTTCAACGACGACAAGCCCTTCGACCGTTTCGCCGTCGAGCAGATCGCCGGCGACGAACTGCCCGGGGCCGGTCCCGACGACCTCGTGGCCACCGGCTACTATCGGCTCGGTCTCTGGGACGACGAGCCGGCCGACCGGCTCCAGGCGCGCTACGACTGGCTCGACG
>CAZMOU010000073.1:0-21369 GCA_964567835.1 uncultured Chitinophaga sp.
ACCCGTCCCAGGTCCCCGACGGTGAGCACGAGGCCGTCGGGGAGCGTCACCAGGGGGAGTTTGGCGATCTCCTCGCCGACGTACTGCTTGTTCTTGCCGCGGAGGAGGATCTCGCCGCTCTCGCTGCGGATCGTGCCTCCGGGCAGTTCCAGGTTCTCGCGGCGGATGATGTCGGCCACCCGCTGGAGCGTCAGGCCGTGCTTGCGCAGCGTCTCCTCGGAGATCTCGACCGTGATCTCGTAGCTCTTGGCGCCACCGATGTTCGCGGCGGAGACGGTGGGAAGCGCGAGCAGGTCGTCGCGGACCCGCTCCGCCACCTCGCGCAGCGCCAATTCCTCGCGTTCCGCCTCGGCGCTGCCCGGTGCCCCGTTCTCGGGGGGCCCCAACACCCCGACCTTGATCGCCGGCGTGCGCAGCGTCACCTGCTCCACCTTCGGATCCTCGGCCAGTTCCGGGAAGCTCGGGATCCGCTCCACCTCCGAGCGGATCTCCCCCACCACGCGCTGCACGTCGTCGACGGTATCGCGGATCTCGAAGACGCAGAAGCCCATCCCCTCCCGCGCCACGCTCGTGATCTTCTTGATGCCGGCCACGCTCCGGCAGGCCTCCTCCACCTTCTGGCAGATTCCCTCCTCGACCTCCCCCGGCGTGGCGCCGGGATAGGGGACGGTGACCAGCGCGATCTCGAGTTCGAACTCCGGAAACACCTCCCGGCGCATGCGCTGGAAGCTCCAGAAGCCGATGATCATCACCGCGAAGACGAGCACGTTCATGGCGGGCTCGTTGCGGACCGTCCAGGCGATGATGCTCCTCATGGCGCCCCGGCGTTCGCCGGCTCCTCGGGGTTCCGCTCACGGGTGGATTCCGCCTCCACGAGCGCCATGCCGTCGCGCGGCAGCGACACGAGGCTCGCGACGACGCGGTCGCCCGCCACGAGGCCGCTCGCGCCCGCCTCGTAGCAGACGAGGCCCTCGCCGACGTGGTAGGGACGGGGATCGAGGACGACGAGTTTCCCCTCGCGCATCACGAGCACCTCGCCCGTCGGCCGCACCACCTCCTGCGGCACGGCGACCAGTTCCACCGGGGGCGCGACCTTCACGCGCACCTCGACGAACATGCCCCGTAGCAGCGACGCCGGCGATCCGGGGGGGAGTGCGGGCATCGTGGCGCCGTACCGGTCGACGGCCCGGACGGCCTGCGGCTCCGGCACGATCACCCGGCAAGGGAGCGTCCGTGTCTTCTCGTCGATCCCCCTGCCCTCCTGCCGGGAGAGGAGGCCCTCCCACTCGTACCGCCGATCACCGAGCGAGAACACGACGCGGGCCGGGGCGTCGGGGAGATCGTCCGCCGATCCGCCGGGGGGCTGCAGTCCGCCCCACACCTGTGCCACCTCCTCCATCCGCAGGCTGGTCCGCACCTCGGCGGCTCTCGTGTCCTCGAGGATCACGAGCGTCTGTCCCTTGGCGACGAACGACTCCTGCTCGACCTTGTCCTCGACCACCATGCCGTCGACGGGGGCGACGATCCGCGTCCGATCCAGGTCGAGCCGGGCCCGTTCGAGCATCGTCGCGGCCAGTTGCCGCGCCTCGTCGAGGCGGTTCTTCCGCTTCTGCTGCACGCGACGCTGGCCCTGGAGGGTCGCGAGCGTGTTGGTCACCGCGATCTCGTCGCGCACGGCCTGGTCGGCCGCCGATTCGGTGACGATCTTCCCCTGCGCGAGCGTGTCGAGCCGGTTGGCCTCGCGCTTGGCGATCTCCAGTTGGCGTTTCGACAGTTCGATCGACTCGGCGTTCTGCGCCAGTTCCTCGTCCACTTCCTCGATCGACAACTCCGCCTGCGTCAGCTCGCGCTCGAGCCTGGCGACGTCGAGTTCGTAGTCACGGGGATCGATCCGGAACAGGAGCGTCCCCTTCGTGACGGTGTGGCCCGCCTTGCACGCCGGCGTCTTCTCGAGGACGCGCCCCCCCACCTCGGCGGCGAGCGTCACCTCACGGAGCGGCACCACCACGCCGTCCGACTCGATCTCGAATCCCCCTTCGAGGGCCCGGGCCTCGACCGTGCGCACCGGCAGCGCTGCCGGGGCCTCGGCCACCTTCCTCTCGGGGGGAGGCTGGCTCCCCATCCAGACGAACGCCGCGACGGCCGCGGCGATGACGAGCAGAGGGGCGAGCAGACGGCCGACGGCGCGCAGATATTTCATGGTCCGATTCTAGTCGACCGTTTCCGTCCGCCGAGCGAGGGAATCGACCGGGGATCGGGCCTCAATTCCCCGCGCCGACCACCAACTCCCCCTGCATCGCCATCCAGTGGCCGGGGAACGTGCACAGGAAGGGATAGCGGCCGGGCTCCGCGGGCGCGCGGAACCAGATCGTCGCACTCCCCCCCGGAGGGGTGATGTCGGTCCAGGCGAGGACGTCGTCGCTCTGCGGCACGTACTGCCGTGCCGCCGCCTCCGGGTCGGTGACCAGGGCGTTCGCCGCCGCCCCCACCCGCGCCGCCGCACCCGGCCGGAGGAGCGCGAGGTTGTGGGGCACGGTGTCGGGATTCAGGAGCGTGAGCTTCACGACCGACCCGGCCGCCACGGTCGCCGTGCGGGGGACGTAGGACAGGTTCGGGCCGACGGTGATCTCCACGCTCCGCGCTTCCCCCTCGAGCGCACGGGAGAAGGGGTTGGGGCGGGTGTTCAGCGCCCGGGCCGTGTCGGCGACGCGCGGGTGCGGGGCGAGCGGCAGCGTCCGCTGCCGGGCTCCGGGAAAGGGGACGTCGAGACGGTTGGCCGTGACGATCAGGTCGTGGTCCACGCCGGGCGCCGTGGCGACGAGGAGATGGAGTTGATCGACCGGCTGGATCTCCGGGATCTCGAGGAACAGCGACCTCCGATCGGCCGCCACGATCACCCCCGTGACCGGCAGGTGGTCGTGGCCGCGCAGGCCCTCGTGGCGCGTCGAGTATTCGTCGGAGCCGTAGCCGCCGCCGTAGCGGTAATTCCACGCCTGGACGAAATGGCGTGCCGGATCGGCGGCCACGCCCTCGTCGACAGGCTCGGCGAAGTCGACGCGCACGCCGTTGTCGTGGAGGTGGAAGCCGACCGGCTGCTGCAGACGGCTGACCGACAGGCGCACGCGGGCGAGACACCCGTCGTCCGGCGTGTAGGTGCCCCAGCCCCCCATCCCGCTGACGTACAGCGCGCCGTCCCGCGGGTTGAACTTCCCCCGGTGCGCCCCGGAACGGAACGACACCGGCAGCGGCACGATCGCCCCCTGCGGCTGACCGGCCACCTCGTCGCGGAGGATCGCCATCGCCGTCCCCGCGCCGAAGGAGAGATGGACGAGTCGCCCGCCGAGCGGCCCCATCGCGCCGTCCGGCACCGCCACCTGCCCGCCGCTGTTGTTGTCGACGCCGCGCGGCAGCCAGACGAGCGGCGCGTCGGGCACGCGGCCCGCCACGGGCCCCTTGTGGCCGAAGTGCAGCGGCGGCTCCCCCGGCCGCGGGCGCCCCGGCGGCACGGCGCCGACCATGCTCGCCGGCACCCAGTCCCCCTCGCTCGAGGCGGCGGTGATCGTGCCATCGGGGGAGAGGCCGATGCCGTCGCAGTTGCGCAGGCCCGTCGCCAGCACCTCGGCGTGTCGGCCGTCGGCGGAGATCCGCACGAGCCCCTGCACCCCCGACGCGGTGATGAACCGCCCCTCGGCGTCGCGCAGCAATCCGCAGGTGTAATCGTGGCCGCCGGCGGAGACGGCGTAGGCCCGCGAGAAGGGCTCGTAGCGATCCGCCTCGCCGTCCCCGTCGACGTCGACGAGCCGCGTGATCTGGTCCCGTCCCAGCACGTGGATCGTCCCGTCGACGACGGCCATCCCCAGCGGCTGGTGGAGACCGGCGGCGATCCGCCGCCAGCGCAGGCGGCGCGGCTCGCCCGCGGCGGGGTCGCCGGCCGGCGCCGGATCGAAGGGTTCCGCGCGCCACACGTCCCCCTGCATCGTGCAGACGACGATCGAGCCATCGGGGAGGAAGTCGTGGTCGCCGCAGTAGAGGAGCGCCTTCCAGGGGTTGTCGTGCGGGAGTTCGAGGCGGTCGACCGCGTAGGGCACCTGGCCGCCGCGCACGACGCGTGTCTCGACGGTCTGGGGCCACTGCGACGGGCCTCCCGCGAGCATCGCGGCCAGCGGGTGGGAGTCGAGCGGCGCGAGGACGCGCTCGAACCGCCCCTCCTTCACCGTTGGCACGTCGAGCATGCGCACCCCGTCGACGCTCCACAGGAACCCCACCCGGTCACCCGAACGGACCAATCCCTCGTAGGCGGTCTTCCCGGCCGGGGCCGCCGACTCCGGCAGGGCGACCTCCGGCCCCCCCGGCACGAGCCCCCCGAGGAATCCGTAGCGCGTGTCGGAGAACCTCACGAAGCCGCCGCTCCACGCCACCGGATAGGTGAGCGAATCGGGATCGAAGCAGACGTTGAGCCCCTCCCCCAGGCGCACGCAGACCGCGCGCACGATCTGCTTCCCGCCGGCATGGAGCACGCCGCACTGCACGCTCGAGAGCGTCGTGTCGTTCCAGCGCCCGTCGCGCCACGATTCCTCGTTCTGGTTGCCCCAGTGCCCGAGCGTGCCCCCGTCGAGGCCGGGATACTGCGGGAGGAGCTGCGGCGTCGGGCAGACTTCGCGGAAGAATCGCGCTTCCTTGGCGTAGAAGTCGTACTGCCGGTCGCGGTTGACCCGCTCCCCCCAGTCGGGGAACGCCGCCGGGTCGAGCGGCTCGCGCGACGGCGCGAAGGGGGCCGGCTGCGTGGGGTGCGCGGCGGCGACGAGCGCGGCCACGGCCGGGGCGGGAAGGTCCTCGTGCCGGCCGAGGTCGGCGAGGAACCGGACGAGGTCGCGACGGTCGTCCGGATGGAGCGTGTGGCCCAGGCCGTCGGGCATCAGGCTCCCGCTCTCCTCGACGCTCTCGAGATCGGCGACCACGAACGTCTCGCGCGCCCCGGTGGCCGGATCGCGGAGGACGAGCCGTCCCCCCTCCTCCCGCTCCCGGTAGCCGCGCCGGCCGGTGCCGTCGGCGCCCACCACGGTGACGGTCCGCCATTCCGGCAGCACGACGTGCTGCGGCCAGAGGATCGACTCGGCGATCTGCTCCGGCGTACGCTCGGCGCCGACGCGCGTCAGCGCCGGCCCGACGTTGCCGCCATGCTCCCCCACCTTGTGGCAGGAGAGGCAGGCGAGGGTGTGACGCGTGAAGACGCGGGCCCCGCGGGTGGCGCTCGCCTCGGGCGACCGCGCGGCGCTGCCGAGCGCCGAGACCACCACCGGGTCGTGCTCCGGCACGCGTGCCCCGGGGGCCGCCGCCCCCTTCGGTGCCACGCCGGCGGGCACGGTCGGGTGGGCGACGCCGGGGGGCGTCTGCCAGGTCTTCAGCGCCGGAAAGGGTCCCGGATCGTCGCCGTCGAGGATCGCCGCGGCCCAGGCGAGGCCGGCGAGGTTGTCGGCGAGACGATCCTCGGCGTCGAGTTGCGTGTGGTTGAGGATCCCGAACGGCCCCGGGAAGCCGCTCTCCCGCACGATCCGCAGCAGTTCGAGGTCGCGGTCGCCGGTGCCGATCGGCGCGATCTTCAGCCCCCGGGCCTCGCCGTCGGTGAAGGTGCCGTTGAGATCGAGGATCTCGAGGTACGGCTTCATCGTCGCGAGGAGATCGCGGAAGCGGTCGAGATGGGCGTGGCCGTGATGGAGGTTGTAGACGATACGGACGTTCGTCACCGGCCGCTCGCCCTTCCGCAGTTCCTCGATGATCGCGATCTGGTTCTCGGGCTCCCCGAACCAGCCGCCGTGGTTGTAGAGGCCGACCGAGCAGCCGATCGCCGCCGCCGCCTCGGCGATCGGCCTGATCCGCGCCGCCTCCGCGGCCACGCGTGCCCGCTGCTCCTCCGGCCCCGAAGTCGGCCCGCCGCCGCCGGTGACCCACAGGCTCGTGCGGATGCCGTGGCGCTCGAGGACGGCGAGGATCAGCCGGGCCTCGTCGTTGAGCTCGCCGGGAAACCACCAGCCGACGAGATCGATCCCCTGGGCACGGATCGCCCGCATCTCGTCGTCGAACTGCGGCACGTGCTCGGCCCGGTAGTCGTAGGCGTACTTCGTGAGCCCGAGCTTCCGCATCATCGCGGCCCGTTCGGCGGGCGAGCGCGGCTGGTCGTCGAAGGGGACGATGCACCAGGCGGCGAGGTTCCCGCGGCGGAAGAGTTCCTTCGCCGGGACCGGCTCGGCTGTCCATACCGGCCGCGCGAGGGGAAGGAGCATCGCCAGGGCGACGAGGCAGCACGACGGCGAACGTGACGAACGGTTCACGAAAACCTCCCCGACGGGTCATGGATCGCGGCGACAGCGCCGTGCCGGGACACGAGTATGCCACAGCCGGACGCCGGCGCGAGGCCGCTCCGGACGCCGGCGCGGGGCCGCCCATGCCCCGTCGCCGGACGTTCGCTCCGGCCCTCCGGGGCCTGCGCTCACTCCGCGCCGCCTGCGCTCCGCCATCCTGGCTGCGCTGGCCGGCGAGGCCGGCTCCCGGGACACGGGCGGCCCCGCGCCTCCACCCACTCCGGGACGTCGCGACCCCGGGCCCGGGGGCGACGCCTCGCTTCCCCGCGGGTGGTGCGCGACATCGCGTGTGGTGGGGTCCTAGCGGGGCTTTTTCATTCGTTCGCGGACGAGTACCGGCAGATGCTTCACCGGCACCGAGCCGCAGGAGAGCACCGCCTCGTGGTAGCGGCCGAGATCGAAGCTCTCCCCCTGCTCGCGCTGGATCTCCTGGCGGAGGCGGTGGTGGGCGGTGCGGCCGGCGAAGTAGGTGGAGAGCTGCACCGAGCTCTGCTTGGCGCGGACGATTTTCGGCCGCGCCTCCCCCTCGGTCTGGAAGGCGTCGTTGACGAGAAACGCGAGGGCCTTCTCGTCGCTCCACTCCTCGCAGTGCATGCCGTGGTCGAGCAGGGCGTTGCAGACGGCGCGCAGGTAGAACTTGAGCTGCATGAGGCGCAGGGCCGGGTCGCCGCCGCCGTAGCCCTGGTCGAGCATCATCTGCTCGGTGTACACCGCCCAGCCCTCGATGAAGGTGCCCGACTGGAGGACGCGGCGCACAAGCGACGGGCAGCGGTTCGACCACTCGAGCTGCACGTAGTGCCCCGGGTAGGCCTCGTGGATCGTGAGGATCCGGAGCATCTGCCGGTTGTACTCCTCGAGGAAGCTCTCCCGACGGCGCTCGTCCCACGCCGCCGGCGGCGGGCTGATGGCGTAGGTGCTGGGGCCCTCGGGATCGAGCGGCAGGGCGTTCTCGAGGTAGGCGGCCGAGTTGCCGCGGCGGAACTCCGGCATCTCGAGGATCCGGCAGCGGTCGGGATCGGGGAGGCCGACGATGTCGGCCGCGCGGATGAAGTCCTTGAGCCCGGCCACCGTCTCGCGGATGTCCCCCACGAGCGTCTCCGGGGCGCCGTGGTCGCGGTTCACCGCGTCGATGACCAGACGCACGAGTTCGCGTCGGCCGGCGTCGTCCTCCGGCGGCAGCGGCCGGCCCGGGTAGTGCCGGTGCCAGAGTTGCCGCGAGACGGCGACCAGATCGCGGTGGACCCGATCGAACTCCGCCCGCGCCTCGGCCACGACGCGCTCGGCGTCCCAGCCCATGTCGAGGACCAGCTCGAGCTTCCGGGAGAACTTCTCCCTCCCCAGTCGCCAATCCCCCCGGGCCCGGGGCTTCAGCTCCTTCTCCAGATACTCCTGATGCCGTTCGAGGGCCGCCACCACCGGCTTCGCCGCCTCGCGGAGGGCGGGCAGCTGCGGCGATTCGCCGACGAGCGCGAAGAGATCCTTCGTGTAGAAGGCGATCGAACCGCGGTTCTGCGCGATCGCCGTGTCGAGCATCGTGGGAACCGGGTCGGCGAGCGATTCCCGGGCCGCGTCGACGATCCTCGGCACCTCCTTCATCCGGGCGATGGCGTTCCTGACGTTCTCCTCCTTGGGGAGCGTCGACTGCGTGAGCAGCGAGAAGACGGCATCGGTGGTGTAGCCGCCGTAGACGCGGGCATCCTGCTCGTAGGGCCGCTCGTTCTCCGCGAGCCACAGGCTGCGGACGAGATCGTCCCGCAGGATCTCGAAGTCGATCCGGCCGTCGACGGAGAGATCGGCCCCGGAGAACTCCCGCTCGAGGGCGACGAGCCGCTCGCGCCACTCCGCCACCCACGCCGCCCGGGCCCCGGGGGAGATGTCGTCGAGCAGCGCGTCGAAGCGGTGGTCACCGAGGGAACTGGCCTCGAGCGGCCGGAGCCGGAAGGAGCGGTCGAGGTGATCGCGGAAGAAGGCGGCGAGGCGTTCGTCGGCCGCCGTGGCGGCCGACGCCGCGGCGCCCGGCCGGAGGATCGCCGTCACGGCGGCGTGGTCGGACGGGGTGCGGCCGTCGCGCGCCGTGCGGTCGATCCCCGCCGCCTCGACGACGAGGTCGCGCGAGCAGCCGATCCAGTCGATCCGGTCGCCGCCGGTGTTCTTCGCGTCGAAGCCGGTGAAGGTCCCCTCGGGGCCTTCCGCGCCGCGCTTCGGCACCGCGGCCCGGAAGGTGTCGATCAGGGGTGACGCCTCGCCGCGCGCCGGCGCGAACAGCGCCTCGTACGGCGGCGTCCCTTCGCCGGCGTTGAAGTCGCCGGTGACGACGACCCGGCAGCCCTCCCCGCGCTCCGCCACGAAGCGGCGCACCATCGCCGCCGACTCACGACGCGCCTCGGCCCCCTGGTGGTCGAAGTGGGTGTTGACGAAGAGGAGCGGCGGCTCGTCCGCGTCGGACCTGTCGGCGAGCTTCACCCAGGTGGCGATCCGCGGCAGGGCCGCGTCCCAGCCCTTGCTGCCGGGTTCGTCGGGAGTGGGGGAGAGCCAGAAGTCGCCGCCGTCGAGCTTCGCGAAGCGGTCGGTGCGCCAGAACAGCGCCGCCATCTCCCCCCTCTCCTTGCCGTCGTCGCGGCCGACGCCGGCCGCCTCGTAACGATGGAGGAACCCGAGGAGTTCGTCGCGCTGGAAAGCAAGGGTCTCCTGCGTGCCGAGGAGGTGGGGGTCGAACGTCGTGATCGTGTCGGCCAGCAGCGCCTTCCGCTTCGGCCAGGCGTTCTCGCCGTCGGCGGCGGTGCCGTAGCGGATGTTCCAGCTCATCACGCGCACCGGCTCCGCGGCGTGCGCCCGGCGCGGTCCGCCGAGCACCGCCACGCACGCCACCGCCATCGCCCACGCCATGCCGAAGGACCGCATCGACCCCTCCCCTCGTTCGCCTTCCGGCCGCTCACCGCGGCCGCGAAGCGGGAGTATAGCGGGGCTCAACTCCCGCGGTCGGCGGCGAGGACCCGCGCCTTGAGTTCGTGGTAGGCCCGGGTGAACCGGGCACCGATCTGGGCCTCACGGAGATCGAAGCCGAAGGCCCGCTTGCTCACCGCCACGATCGGAGGCGCCTGCACCCGCTTGAAGAAGCTCCCCTTGAAGCGTCGCCAGACGAGCTCGAGATCGGCGACGAACGCGGCCGTGTCGGGGAAGAACGTCCCCACCACCGTCTCGCCGGCGGCGAGCCCGAGCACCTGCTCGAGCCGGCCGGCGGCGAAGTCGCCGAGGATCGCCTCCGGATCGCGGCGCAGTTCCACCATCTGATGGAGGAGCTTGTCGTGGTAGTCGAACTGGAAGGGGTCTCCTCCCCCCCGCTCCGGATTCTGGGCCTCCGAGAGCTCGGCCGACGGCTTCACGGCGAGCATCCCCTCGGGGATGGGATCGCCGCGCGTCGCGTTGACGTACCGGGCGAGTTCGCGGACCTGCGTCTTCCAGAGGTCGGCGATCGGGGCGACGGCGCCCCCCACGTCGCCGTAGAGCGTGCAGTAGCCCTGGGCGACCTCGGTCTTGTTGCCGTTGTTGGTGAAGACGACGCCCACGCGCTCGATCGCGCCGAGCTGCGCGGCGAGCCCCGCCAGCAACCGGCTGCCGCGGTCACGGGCCTGGATGTTCTCGTCGACCAGTCCCTCGACGGGGGCGCCGGTGAGTTCGCCGATCTGGCGCCGTGAAAGGTCGACCGACTCCTCGATCGGGGCCACGAGGAAGCGGATCCCGAGGCGCCGGGCGAGTTCGGCGGCGAGCGCGCGCGTCGTCGCCGAATTGAACCGGCTCGGCATGGTGACGCCGACGACGTTCTCCCTGCCGAGCGCCTCCACGCACAAGCTCGCGACGAGCCCCGAATCGATGCCGCCGGAGAGGCCGATCACCACCTTGCGGGCCCCGATCCGCGCGAGCGTCGCCCGCAGGCCGGCGACGATGGCGGCGTGCACCTTGGCGATCTCGGGGGGGTCGTCGCCGAGGCCCGAGGCCTTCGAGACGAGACCCTCCGCGAACGACGGTCCCTGCGCCACCTTGCGGCCGTCGACGTAAACCGGGCTCGCACCGTCGAAGAGGAAGACGTTCTTGCCGTTGTCCTGGGCGCCGGTGGCGTTGCAGTAGAAGAACTCGCAGCCCCGGCTCTGGGCGGCCAGGACGCGGTCGCGCTTCGCCTGCTTGCCGATGCCGAAGGGGCTCGCGGAGAGGTTCACGATCACCTCCGCCCCCTTGTCCAGGAGCGCGTCGACCGGCTTGAAGGCGTAGTCGTCGTCCCACATGTCCTCGCAGAGGAGGACGCCCACCTTCCGCCGCACGCCGCCGATCGAAATCACGAACGGGGCGACGAGTTCGGCCGGCGCCACGCCGAGTTCGGCGGCCAACAGCGGCAGCGCGTGAAAATGCCGGGCGTCGTCGAACTCGCGGTACTTGGGAAGGAGCGACTTCGGCGTGAAGCCGGTGAAAACGCCGTTGCCCAGCGGCTCGCCGTCGACGGCGACGAAGGCGGCGTTGTATTTCCGCGTCCGGCCGTCCTCGCCGCGTGAGCCCAATGCCGGCACGCGGCCGAGCACCGGGTCGTGCGGGCCGATGACCGCTTTCACGTTCCCCCATGCGGCCGCGCACCGTCCTCGCGTCGCCGCCACGATCTCGTCGTTCATCGCCGCGAGGTCGCGGAGGAAGGCGTCGTTCTCCCATTCGTCGCCGAGGAGATAGCCGGCGAGCGCCATCTCGGGAAAGAGGACGAGATCGGCCCCGGCCGCGCTCGCCTCGTCGATGCCGCGGAGGATCCGGGCCAGGTTCGCCTCCGGGTTCCCCGGGACGACCTCCATCTGGCAGACGACGATCGCGCCGTCGGGCGTGGGGGCGACGGCGGGTGCGGGGCGGGTGGGCATCGGGGCGGGAGATCGCGGCCTGGTGACCGGGGGTGGGCGGGCGTCACGACGAGATCGCGTCGCCCGCTCCCTCCGATGGTAACGAAAACCGGTCTCCGGGCAGGGAATCCGTCGCTAAAAACAAGGTTGGATTCGCGATCCTGACCGATCTTGCCCGACAGCCAAGATCGGCCAGGCGCCCGGAGAGTTCCGGATCGCGGCGAGCGCGACGCGCCCCGGCCGCCGGCCGGTCAACGGCGGCCCGGGATGTCTACCGCCCCATGACGAGATCGACGCCGGAAAAGATCGCTTCCATCTGCCGCTTCGGCACCCGTCCGACGCGCTCGGTCAACTGCCGTTTGTCGACGGTCACGATCTGCGAGACGTTGGCGACCGAGTCGCGATCGAGGCCGCTGTGCTTCGCAGGGAGAAGCACGTTCCCGGGGGCGATCGACCAGCGGAGGTTGCTCGTGAGCACGATGCAGACCACCGTCTCGATGCGGCTCCGGTTCAGTTCGTCGGCCTGCACGATGACGACCGGGCGGCGGTATCCCGGCGCGGAACCGATCGGGTCGGCGAGATCGGCCCACCAGACCTCACCCTGGGCGACGACCATGGCGGCCTACCATTCGCTCCGGCGCGCCGTCTGCCGGGCCGCGGCGCGGACGAACGAGCCGTCCTCCTCAGCGCCCGCTTCTGCCACGGCCCGGTTCATCAGTTCCGTCACCTGCTCGTCGTCGTGCCTGGCCACGAACTCGGCGAGGGCTCGGGCGTACAACTTACTCCGCGACATCGCGAGCCGTTCGGCCAAACGCTCGGCGTCCGCAAAGACATCGTCAGGAATGGAGACCGCGGTTTTCATACCCAAAGTATGACCACGCGGGCATGACCGGTCAACGGCGGCCCGGGCCCTGGTCCGGCACGGGACGAGAGCGCACCGTTTCGCAAATTCCTAGCGCACCGTTTCGCAACCCACGAGAGATCCATTCCGCTGCGGTGCCCAGGACGATCGCCCCGGTCGCGGCCCCGTATCGCGGAGCCCGGACACGCCATCACCCGCGCCCGGCGAGCACCGCCTCGGCGGCCAGGCGGCCGCTGACGAGCGCCCCGTTGATCGAGGCGCTCGTGCACCAGTCGCCACAGACGAAGAGCCCGTCGGCGACGCGGGCGGACGTGGGGCGTGTCGCTCGTGCCGCCGGCGTCTCCGCGGGGAGGCTCCGCGGGACGTGGATCGTCTCGAGATGCCGCCACGACGCCACGGCGGAGCCGAAGAGCGCCGCCGCCTCGGCCTTCACCGCCGCGACCGCGTCGGCGTCGCCGAGGGTGCACTCGGGGCGGACGGTCACGGTGACGAGCGCCGCTCCCGGAGGCGCGTAGCCGCCGGTCACGTCGGAGGGGACGACGAGGTTGTCGATCGCCCCCGAAGCGTCGGCCCCCACCACGAGGATCGGCCGGCCGAGCGGCGAGCGGCCGGCGGCGAAGGCGATCATGCGCGTCGACTTCCAGTGACGCTTGGGCGCGGTGAGGCCGGGGAGGAGGCGGGCCGCGGTGTCGGCCTCCGTCGCCACGATCACGTCGCGCGCGGCGAGCCGCTGGCCGCCGGCGAGCGTCACGGCCCCAGGCTCGACCGACGCCACGCGCGCGCCCGAGCGGATCGCGCCGACGGGGAGATCGCCGGCCATCTGCTCGGGGATCCGCGCCATGCCGCCGTGCGGGAGCCCGGCGCGGCCGAGGGCGAACATCGCGAAGGTGAAGGCGAAGATCGCCTCGGAGGTGTCGAGGGCACGCTCGAGGAACACGCCGCCGAAGAAGGGGGAGAAGAACCGCTCCACGAAGGCGTCGGTGAAGCCGGCGCGCCCGAGCGCCTCGCGCGTGGAGACCTCGCCGGCGGCGGCGGGGCCGGACGGGTCGGCCTTCCCGGCGCGGAGTCGGGCGATGCAGGAGCGGCGCAGGGAGGCGGTGCGGAAGGCGTCGTCGAGTCCGACGGTGCCCGAGAGGAGCGATCGGGCGGCGGCCAGGGGGCGGCGCCACGGGTCGCTCACCTCGCGGAGCTTTCCATTCTCGATGACCAGCGCCCCCGGCTCGAACCAGCCGAACCCCAGGGCACCGAGATCGAGCACCCGCCGCCCCTCGGGATAGGCCTCGAGATAGACCTGGAAACCGCGGTCGACGCGGAAGCCCGAGACGGAGTCGGTCGCCACGCGGCCGCCGGCGCGTTCGGAGGCGTCGAGGAGGAGCACGCGGCGGCCGGCACGGGCGAGCGTCTTCGCGCAGGCCAGGCCGGCGAGCCCGGCCCCCACGACGATGGAGTCAGTATCGGCCATGGAGGGGTCCGGAGCGGGGGGAAGAGAAAAAAAGCCGGCGGCCGCACCGCGAGGTTCGGCCGCCGGCCTGTGGAAGCGAACGCCCGCTCAGAGCGGACGGACGACCGACTGGGCGCGGTAGTAGTCGAGGAGCGTCTCGATCGAGAGCACGCCGCCCCCCATCCCGCTCTTGTTCACGCCGCCGTAGGGCACGCCGCGGGGGAAGACGTTGTGGGCGTTGATCCAACTGTTGCCCGCCACCATCGACTCGGCCACCCGGTTGGCCCGCGACATGTCGCTCGTCCAGACGCTGTTGGCCAGACCGTAGTCGGTGTCGTTGGCCATGGCGACGGCCTCCTCCTCGCTGCCGAACTGCGTGAGGAAGGCGACCGGTCCGAAGATCTCCTCGCGCGCCGCGACGTTGTCGAGCGTGCCGGCCAGGAGCGCGGGCTTCACGTAGTAGCCCTCGTGCCCGGAGACCTCGGCGGGACCGCCGGCCAGCACCGCCTCGGCGCCCTGGGCCTGCCCCTTCTCGAGGTAGCCGAGGACGCGGGCCCGCTGCTTGGCGTTGACGACGGGGCCCATGCCGGTGGCGTCGTCCATCTGGTAGCCGACGTGGACGCTCCGCAGCCGGGCCTTGCACTCGTCGACGAAGTCCTTGTAGATCGACTTGTGGACGAGCCAGCGGGTGGCGTCGCAGCACACCTGGCCCGAGTGGAAGGTGATGGCGTTGACGAGCTTCTGCGCCGTGCCGGCGATGTCGACGTCCTCGAAGACGACCGCGGCTCCCTTGCCGCCGAGCTCGAGCTTCACCGGCACGAGGTTGTGGCCCGCGGCCTGCCCGACGAGCCGGCCCACCTCGGGAGATCCGGTGAAGCTCATGTGCTTGAGCCCCGGATGACGCGAGAGCGCCGCTCCGGCCACCGCACCCGTGCCGGGGATGACGTTGATCACGCCGTCGGGGATCCCGATCTCGCGGGCCAGGCGGCCGAGGTAGATCGTGGAGAGGGGGGTGTCCTCGGCCGGCTTGATGACGACGGTGTTCCCCGCGGCGAGCGCCGGCGAGATTCCCCACCCGACCAAGAGGAAGGGGAAGTTCCAGGGGAAGATGAATCCGCAGGGGCCCCAGGCGTGGCGGACGGTGCGGGCCTCGTGGCCGGAGACGGCGAGCGTGGTGCGGTGCTCGACGTGCAGCGCCATGTCGGTGAAGTAGCGCATCGTGTCGATGAAGTTCTGCACGTCGCCGAGGGCGTGGGCGGGGAGCTTGCCGGCGTCGAGGGCCTCGAGCTGGCCGATCACCGCCTTGTGCTTCTCGACCGCGTCGGCGAGGCGGTGGAGGAGCGCCCCGCGCTCGTTCGGGGTCATCGTCGCCCAGCCGCTCTTCTTGAAGGCGTGGGCCGCCGCACCCACCGCCCGGTCGACGTCCTCCGCCGTGAGGCAGCAGAACTCGGCGAGCGGCTTCCCGGTGCCCGGATCGACGGTGTGCATCGTCTCCCCGGCGCTGCCGGCGACGTCCTTGCCCCCCACCACGCCCTTGAGCGGGCCCGACGAGAGGAACTTATCGACTTCGGGCAGGAGCTTGGGGGCGGCCATCGGCGGGGTCTCCGGAGAGCTGGATCGGTCGGTGCGGCACCGGCGCGCGAGCGCGAGCCCCCGACCCGTCCACCATCTTCGACCGCGGGGGGGCGGTCTTCAAGCGGCGCCCGCCGACTCCGCGAACGGACGGGCCCGGTCAGCCCGACGCCAGCAGGCGACCCATCCAGCGCCCCGTCGCCTGACCGCTGCACGCCGCCCCCTCGACGCGCGGCCCCTTGAAGGCGTCGCCGCAGCAGGCCACCGGCGGCGCGGCCGACGGTGAGACCAGCGGCGCCGGCACGATCGACCGCGGCTGGGCGAACTTCCACCGCTGCAGCGATCGCTCCACCACCGTCGCCGGGCCGATCCAACGGGAGGCGATCGCCTCGAGCTCGCTCGTCACCGCCGCCGGATCGGCGTCGAAGCGCTCCCTGCTCCACGCGCCGGAGGCGTGGACGGTGAGCGCCGGCACCGGCGAGATCCCCTTGAGCGCGTTGTCGGCGACCCACGACACCGGCCCCGACTCGAACTGCAGCCCCCCCGGTGCCGGCACGAGCGACGCGCGGTCGAGGACGAGCATGAGGGCGAAGCAGGGGTCGTAGTCGACGCCGCGGAGCGTGGCGAGGGCGTCGCCGTCGAGACGTCCGAGGGCGTCGCCGGCGGCGAGGAGGTCGAGCGCCTGCGGGACCGGGCAGGTGAGGACGAGGCCGCGGGCCCGGATCGACTCCGCCGCGCCGTCGGGGCCAGGCTCGAGCGTCACGGTCACGCCGTCTTCGGCGACGGCCGTCGCCGCGGCACGGACGCCGGTGCGGAGCGACACCACGCCGGGAGGGAGGCCCTCGGCGAGCCGTTTGGGGAGGTCGGTCATGCCGGTCGCGCCGCGGAACCGGGCATGGCCGTCACCCGGGGCGCCGGGCTCCGCGTCGAGCGCGGCGGCGCGCGGGAACCCTTCGCACCACAGGCGCACGACCCCTGCGGAGGAAGCGGCGGCGACCGCCGCGCCGAAGGGGCGCGTGCGGACAGTGAAGAACTGGGCCCCGTGGTCGCAGACGGCGGAGCCGACGCGCCGCGTCGCCATCCGACCGCCGACGCCGCGCGACTTCTCCAGGATCACCGTCCGGCACCCGGCGGCGGCCAGCTCGCGGGCCGCCGAGAGCCCGGCGATGCCGGCGCCGATCACGACGCAATCGACCGGACCGTTCGCCGTGTCGCTCATCGGCTCACCGGGGGTGTGGGGGGGAAGAGCTGGCCGAGGAGATCGCTCGTGCAGGGCACGCGGCAGGAGGCGAGCAGCTCGCCCGCAGCACAGCCCGCCATCGCCCCGACCACCTCCGCGGCCGCCTGGACCCGCGCCAGGACGTGGGCCTTCTCCGGAGGGAACTGCGAGGCGTAGCAGCGGATCGACTCGATCTTCCGCTCGAGCTGACCGGCGACGTCGACGACGAGGGGGAAGTGGCCCACCGGCACCGCCGGCACGCTGGGGGTGAGGAAATAGGTGAGCAGCGAGGGGACGACGTGGACCGGCAGCCCGGCGAAGACCTCGTCCCACTTGCACAGGCGCGAGTAGAAGACCGCCGCCTCGGTGATCAGGGTGGCCTGGGCGTGGTCGGGGGAGGCGAGCGGCGTGCGGTCGCCGAGGCCGATCACGACGCGCGGGCGGCGGCGGCGGAAGACGCGTGCCAGGGCCACGCGCACCTCGAAGGAATCGAACAGCCGTCGGTTGGGGAAGCCGAGTTCCTCGCGGTGCACGCAGCCGAGCACCCGTGCCGCGGCGACCGCCTCGCGGCGGCGTTCCTCGGGGCCGCTCGACCGGGGTGTCGGCTCGCCGTCGGTCAGGTCGACGATCCCCACGCGGGCCCCCCGCGCCGCCAGGAGCGCGAGCGTGCCGCCGCACCCGATCTCGACGTCGTCGGGATGGGCGCCGACGGCGATGACGTCGAGCGGGTGGTCGCCCGACTCGTCGACGAGCGTCGTCGCCCGGGGCAGGATCGGCGGCAGGGGCCGCCCGGACGGGTCGCTGTGGCTCACGGGCCCTCCCCCTCCGTCACGGCTTCGTGGCCGCGATGAGGAACACCGGATTCTGCGCCTCGAAACGGATCCGGTCGAGCTGCTCGATGCCGCGGGCGATGTTCACGAGCCAGTGTGCGGTGTCGGACGAGCGGGCACGGAGGAGGGTGTGGACCGCGGCGAGGTTCTCGATGCTGTTGCAGGCGGTGACGAGCCGCCCCCCGGAACGCAGGCGTTTCCACGCCTCCTCGACGAGCATCGCCACGTCCCTGCCGCTGCCCCCCACGTAGACGGCGTCGGGATCGGGCAACCCCGCCCAGGCCTCGGGGGCCCGGCCGAGGACGGCGTGGAGGTTCGAGACGCCGAAGCGTTCGGCGTTCGCGGTGATGAGGCGGTGGTCGTCCGGATCCATCTCGATGGCGTACACCCTGCCCTCGCGGGCGATGCGCGCCGCCTCGAGCCCCACCGATCCGCTCCCGGCGCCGACGTCCCAGAGGACGCTGCCGGGGGCGATCGCCAGCTCCGCCAGGGCCATGCTCCGCACCTCGGCCGGCGTGAGCAGGCCGCGCTTGGGACGCGATTGGAGGAACGAGTCGTCCGGATTGCCGAACAGCCGCGTCCCCGCCTGGCCGGCGGCGACGGGGGCCCGTGCCTGGCGCACGAGGATCATCACGTTCAGGGGTCCGAACGACTCCCTGGCGATGTCGGCGAGCGATCCTTGGGTGACGCGCTCGTCGGGGGAGCCGAGGTTCTCGCAGACGTAGGCCTGGAAGGTGCCGATCCCCTCGTCGAGGAGCGCCCGGGCGACCGCCGGCGGCGACCACTGCTCGCTCGTGAACAGCCCGACGGTGTCGCTCGAGCGGATGCGGTCGATGACGCGTTCGATCGACTGACCGGAGAGGTTGGCGAGAAACGCCTCCTCCCATCCCTCCTTCACGCGCGCGAAGGCCAGCTGCATGCTGCTCACGTGGGGGACGACCTCGAAGCGTTCCTTGCCGAGACGGCCGCAGACGTAGCGGGCGGTCCCGTAGAAGAGCGGATCGCCCGAGGCGAGCACGACCAGCCGGCTCCCGGCGTGCCGTTCGATCCGGTCGACGAGATCGTCGAGACCGAGGGCCACCTCGAGCCGGGCGGCGAGGTCGGCGGGAAGGAGCGGCCGGCACGATTCCGGACCCAGCAGCACCTCGGCCCCCTCCACGAGCCGGCGTGCCTGGCCGGTCATCCCCTCGACCCCGTCGTCGCCGATGCCGACGATGTGGACCCTGCGGCCGGCCGACGGGTCGTGCGTGGAAGCCACGGATCCTCCTCCCGGCCCGGGCTCCCCTGGGGCGCTCCCGGGCGACTGGTGCGAAAAAAAACGGCCGGGGCCGAAGAGGTCGGCCCCGGCCGTGATGGACAGTCGAGCCGTCGGACGGCTCAGGCCTGGAACGAGCTGCCGCAGCCGCAGCTCTTCTTGGCGTTGGGATTGTTGAAGGTGAAGCCGCGCTTGTCGATCCCCTCGTGGAAGTCGAGGGTGGTGCCGTCGAGGAACAGATCGCTCTTCTTGTCGACGACGACGCCGACGCCGTGCTGCTCGGTGTGGAGATCGGCCTTGGGGTCCCAGGCGGTGTCGAAGCCGAGCGAATACTGGAAGCCGCTGCACCCGCCCCCCGCGACGCCGACCCGCAGGACGGTGTTCTCGTCGTACTTCTGGTCGGCCATGATCTTCTTGACCTCGCTGGCCGCCTTCTCCGTGAGCGTGACCGACATGGCTGCGATTCTCCGAACGGGGGATTCACCGGGCGCGGGCTGCCCGGCGGGGCGACGCCGCCGAAACCTTTTCGGCAGCCACACCTGTGAAAATCATACCCGCTCCGCCATTCCGGGCAACGTCAGGGCGCGGGCGAGGCCCCGGGGCGGGCCCGAGCGGCCCGGGTATCCGAGATCTCCCGTTCCGAGAGGCCCCACAGACGCACCGTCCCGTCGGCGGAGGCACTGGCCATCCCCCTCCCGTGTGGCGCGATGGCGACGTCGAGCACGGCGCCGGCATGCCCTTCGAGCGCCACCAACTCCGCGCCGTCCTCGGGGTCCCAGAGTCGGATCGTACGGTCTTCCGACGCGGTCGCCAGGCGCCGGCCGTCGGGCGACCAGGCGAGGGCGTGGATCCGTTGTTCGTGTCCCACCAACTCGACCCGCCCGCCCCCCTCGACCGTGCCGATCCAGATCCGTCCCGATTCGTCGCCGACCGCCAGCCGGGCGCCGTCCGGCGAGAACCGGACCGCGGTCGGGCGGGCCGTCGTGCGCAGGAGCGTGCCCCGGACCGCGCCGGTGACGCCGTCCCGGAGAAGCACCGCCCCCTCCTCCGCCGCGGTCACGAACTCGTCCCTCCCCGGCCGCGCGGTGATCGATCGCACCCGCCCGCCGCAGGCCTCGGCACACCTGATCGCGCCGCTGTCGGGGTCCCACAGCGCCACCTCCCCGCCGCGGCCGCCGGCGACGACGACGCCGCTCCCTGGCAGGAGGCGGGACGCCTGCACTTCGGGGACGACGCCCCGCGCCTCGGCCACCGTCGCCCCTTCGCCGACGTCGGTGAGACGCAACGTCCCCCCCGCCGACGCGACGAGGAGACGGGCGGCCTCGGGAGTGAAGTCGAGCCCCACCACGCGGCCGTCCGCGCGCGGCAGTTCGAGACGAGGCGCGGCGGCGTCGCCGATGGCATGGATCGTCACGCGGCCGTCCCGGGCGTCGCTCGCCAGCAGCCTGCCGTCGCCCGACAGCACCGACTCGGCGCCCCGGCCCTCCCGGGCACGCGCGACGAGCCGACCGGTCGCCGAGGCGACGTCGCAGACGCGGGTCGCGCCGTCGCTCGACGTCGCCACCACGCGCGTGCCGTCGGGCGTGTAACGGACCGAGCGGACGTCGTGCGAGAAGCCGCGCACCACCGCCAGGCCGCCGCCGGAATCCCACCACCGCACCGTCCCGTCCTGTCCCACGGAGACGAGGACCGTCCCTTCCCCATCCCATTCGACGCCGTCGACCGCGACGCGGTGGCCCACCAGGACGTCGAGTGCGGCACCGTCGGACGCGTCCCAGACGCGCACCGTCCGGTCCCACGAGCTCGTCGCCAGCCGCGAGCCGTCGGGACTGAAGCGCGCGGCGGAGACCCGGCGCCGGTGGCCCCCGAGCCGGGCGATCGGCGCGGTCCCGCGCGGATCCCAGAGATGGACGACGCCGTCGTCGGTGACGAACGCGAGCCGGCCGCCGTCGCGGGCGAACTCGATCGCCGTCACCCCCTTCGCCGGCCCCGGCAGTCGGGCCACCACCTCGAGCGACGCCGTGTCGATCAGATCGACCCCGTCTCCCTTCGACGCGACGGCGAGCCGGTCGCCCGCGGGCGAGAACGCGACCGCGGCCCGCCGCGTGCGCCTTCCGGCGAACGTGGCGCGCGGCGTGCCCGAGTCGGCGTCCCAAAGGATCGTCGTCCCGTCGGGAGAGGCCGTGGCCAGTTCCCTTCCACCCGAACCGGGGCGGAAGCGAACGGCGTCGACCCGCGCCCGGTGGCCGTCGAGCGAGGCACGCGTGTCGCCGGTGTCGGCGTCGAAGACGCGGACGATCCGGTCGCGCGAGGCCGTCGCCAGACGCGTGCCGGAGTCGTCGAAGGCCACCTCGTCGATCCGCGCGGGAACGGCCAAGCGCGCCCGCACCGCTCCGGTGGCCGGATCACGGACGAGCACCGTGCCGTCGGCGGCGGCGCTCGCCAGGCGGGTTCCCGTCGGATCGACCGCCGACGCCGACACGGGGGCGGCGTGGCCGGTGAGATCGGCCCAGCCCTTCCCGGCGTCCGGCCCGCGGACACGGAGCGTGCCGTCGCCGCCGCCGATCGCCACCGTGCCCCCCCCCGGCATCGCCGCCAGCGCGAGCACCGGCGCCGGGCACACGAGCGCCGCGATGGAGCGGTCGAATCGCGGCGCCACCAGCGCCACCTCGAGCGGCGGGCCCTCCCCCGGCGCCACGACGCCGAGCTCGCCCGCCAGTCGCGCCGCCGTCGCGAGGAGGGCCTCCGACTCGCGTGGGTCGGCGGTGGGGGAGAGGGCGGAGAGCCGCCTGGTCGTCGCGACGTAGAGGCTGCGTCGGGCCGAGCGCGAGTCGGCGTCGGCCCTCTCACGGGCCGAGTCCGCCGCCGATCGCGCCTCCGCCTCCGCCCGCCGTGCCCGTTCCGCATGGCCGCGCTGGATCTCGGCGCGCGTGGCGAACAGCGCGATGCCCGCGCTCCCT
>CAZMOU010000074.1:0-11286 GCA_964567835.1 uncultured Chitinophaga sp.
TCCGTGCCGCCGAGATGGAGCTGGCCCGGGGCAACGCCCCCCGGGCCCTCGCGCTGGCGGAGTATTTCCTCGATCTGCACCCCGGCTCGGGGCGTGCCGAAGCGGCCCGTGCCAGGGCGCTGGTGTCGCTCGGCAAGGGTGCCGAGGCCAGCGCGATCTACGAACGGATCGGAGCCGCCACGGCCGACGATCTCGTCGCCTGGGCCCGGTCGTTCATGCTCCGCGAGCAGTGGTCCCGCGCCGCCGCGATCCTCGAGCAGGTGCTCCGGGTCCGCCCCGACGACGCCGACGCGCTCTACGAGCTGGGCACCTGCCGGACGAGGCTCGGGCGTTTCGACGACGCGGCCGAGGCGGCGACCCGATTCGCCGCCCTCCCCGGCCAGCAGGCCCGCGGCGACGTGCTCCTCGGGGCGATCCGCGCCGACGCCGGTGATCCCGAGACCGCCGCCGCCGCCTACGCCCGGGCGTTCGCCCTGGCCCCGGACGGGGAGGGATTGCAGATCCCGCCGGAGGAGTTCCTCGTCCAGTACGCCACGATCCTCATGAACCTCGGCCGCACCGAAGACGCCATGCCGCTCCTCGAGAAGAGCCTGGCCTCGACCCCGACCCCCGCCGCGCATCATCTGCTCGGCAAGGCGGTGGCGCGGGAAGGGGACGAGTCGGCCGCCGAAACGCACTGGCTGGCCGCGATCGAACTCGATCCCGCGGCGGTGTCGCCCCGCGAGGATCTCGTCGGCGCGGCGCTCAACCGCGGCGACACCGAGGCGGCCCGCACCTGGATCGCGCCGCTCGCCCGGATCGCCGACGCCCGCTTCCAGACCGCCTACCTCTTCCAGCGGCTGGCCGCGGCGGAGAAGGATGACGAGGCCTTCGCCCGCTGGAAGGCGGTCGCCGACAGGCTCCGTGTGGCCGAGGACCGGGTGAAGACGCTGGAACTGGGCATGGCCAAGTCACCCGACGCCTACTGGTCGAGGGTCGTGAGGGCCCACAAGTTCGCGTCGCTCGGCAACTGGGACCAGGCACGCGACCTCGTCGAGAGCGTCCCGAAGGAATCCGACGAACCGGCCTTCGTGGCGGCGCTCCGCGAGGCCCTCCGCACGCGGGGCACGCTCCCCTCGCTCGATCTCGTGCCCCTCGACACCCACTGAACGACCTCCCGCCGCCGACACGAGCGGGAGGAGAGGCCGTCGACCGAAGCGGCACGGAGCGGTGCGGACGGCCACGGTCGCCTCGGCACGGCACCCGACCGCGGGCCCCGGGGGAGCGACCTTCCCCGCGGGGGCCCGCAGCCGATGGCTCACCTCTTCTGCGCTTCGTACTTCTTCCGCATCTCCTCCGGCATCCCCTTCATCGCCTTCATCTTGGGGTCCTCGGAGGGGGGGCCGTTGGTCGCCCCCTGGGTGACCGGCGGGATCTCCTTCACCGTGGAGCCACAACCGGCCACGGCCAGCACCACGACCACCATACCGATCGAGCCGATCCAGCGGAGCATCACGATCCCCTTCTCTCGTTGGTTGGGTCTGGAACAGCCGGGAGCGTCTCGAGGAACTCGGTCCACGCCCCCGACTCCTCCGGCCGTTCGATCTCGCGGTAGAAATCGACCACCTGCCGGAGCAATTCGGGATTATCGAGCCCCACGAGCGCCTTCCGCAAGCCGACGTGGACCTTTTCGTCGAGCAGCCCCTCGAGGGTGCCGGCCCGGGAGCGCAACGCGGCCGCCCGCTCGGTGTCCCCGGCCCGGGCGTGGCTGCCGGCGGCGCGGTGCATCGTGCGCCAATCGATCGGCCCCGGCCACGTCCGCAGCGCCTCCTCGTACGAACGGGCGGCCTCGGCCGGTTGGTCGCGCACCTCCTGCTCAACCCTCCCCCGGGCCAGCCAGTAGCCGCGCGAGCGGTCGCCGTCGGGCCAACCGTCGAGCACCTCACCCGCCCGTTCCGCGTCCCCCAGGTCGATGAGCACATCGACGAGCGTGCCGAGGAAGAAGGGGTCGCTGCGTGCCTCCTCTGGGCGTGCCGCGAGGGCGCCGTCGAGGAGTTCGAGGGCGAAGGAGAGGTCGCCGTTCGACTGGAACCACCGCGCCATCGCGGCGTTGGCGGTGGAGGAGTCGGGGTCGGCGGCCCGGAAGCCGACCAACCGCTCCGACTCCACCCGCGTGGCGTCGTCGGCGGGGGTCAGGCGGAAGCCCATCAGCCCGTCGAGGTCCATCGTCGCCGTCACCGGATAGAACTGGCTCAGGTACCAGTCCCGCAGCACCTTGCCGCGCTCGGCCGCCGGCGTGGCGGCGAGCACCGTACGGAAGCAGGGTTCGGCATCCTCGTGGCGTCGGGTCAGATCGAGGAGGCGCCAGAGGAGATAGGCCGCTTCGGCGTCGTCGCCGTCGGCCGCGACGGCCCTGCGCACCGCCCGCTCCGCCCGCACCGCATCCCGGCCCAGGAAGAGCAGGATCCTGGCCTCCGCCTTCCGCGCCGCGGCGGCGCGGGGGTCGTCATCGGGCACCCGACGGAGCCGCTCCACCGCCTCGGCCACCCGCGCCGCCGCCGGCAGGCTCTCGTCCTTGGCCAGCGCCTCCGCCACGAGCAGATTCGCCTCGGCATCGCGTGGATGGAGGAGAAGGTAGCGTGCCGCCGCCCCTCGTGCCTCCGACCAGAGTCCGTGCTTGGCGAGGGTGCGGGCCGAGCGGAGCCCGCGTTCACACCACACACCGGCCGCCGCGAGGCCACCGAGGAGAAGCGCCACCGCGACGAGCGCGGGCCCCTTCCATCGGTTCGCCGCGCCGGAGCCGTTCCCGTCGATGGCGGCGGCCATGGTGTCACCCTCGCGCGATTGCTCGAGCCGCCGGAAGCCAGGGCACGCGACCACCCCGCCGGTGGTCCTGACGAAACACCGACGGCCGCCGGGGAGAGCCCCGGCGGCCGTCGTCGGATCGGATAACGACGCCGAGGGTCAGTCGATGCTGGCGGACGCCTCGCCACCCTTCCGGGTGCCGTAAGCCCACCAGACGTCGTTGGCGACCGACTCGTTGAAGAACTGCACCGAGCCGTCGACGAGCGCCACGTTCACACCCGCCGGGTGCATGCTGGTGGCGGCCATCGCCGAGTCGTTGTCCCAGTCGCTGCCGAAGGTGTGGCAGCTCTTCTCGTTCGGCATCATGATGTGGGCGTAGCTCGCCCCGCACATGAAGCTGTTCCACGACCAGCTCGACCCACGCATCACGCGGCCACCGCCGGCGTCGTTCAGGCCGGTGTTGGCGAGGCACTTCTGCCGGGTGTCGGCGGTTGAGGTGCCGTCGGAGGCCCAGGAATAGACCTGGCTCTTCCAGAGCTTCGGATCGTTGGTCACGTTGCCGTGCCACGTCTCGATGACGAACTCGGAGTAGAGGGCCGTCTTGCTCGTGCCGTCGGACACGTCACCCATGCGGATCGGGGGATCGGGCGGCGTGCCGTCACCGGTGACCCGCTTGGTGGCCATCATGCCGTTGTGCGAGCCGGCACCCACCTTGCGGGCGCCAGCCGTGGCATGGGGCGGGTTATGGGAGGTGCCGACGTTGCCGGCGTAGGTGTGGTTCGCCTGACCGCCGTTGAGCGCGTTGTTGTTCGACGGGCAGTTGAACACCGGCAGCCTGCCGCTGAGCGAGAGCTGGTTGCCACCGCTCCACCCCGGCATGAACGCACCACCATCCTTCGGGCTCAGATTCCGCATGATGCCCGACTGCTCCAGGAAGGGCAGCAGCAGCACCTTGTCGGAGAAGTAGTAGCAGTCGTAGCCGTTGTTCCAACCCGGCCCCCACGTCGTCGTCTGCGGGAACGACTGGTTGGTGTCGTGATAGTTCTGCTGGGCCAGGGCGATCTGCTTGAGGTTGTTGACACATTGCGAGCGGCGGGCCGACTCGCGGGCAGCCTGAACAGCGGGCAGCAACAGACCCACGAGCGTGCCGATGATGGCGATCACCACCAGCAGCTCGACGAGCGTGAAGCCCCGCGGGGATTCGCGACGCGATTGACAGGTCATGGAACGCTCCTCGATGGTCCCGATCGGACGGAGAATGGAATGAAGAGAATGAACGGACCTTGAACCGGAAAAAACCTCCCCAATACTTCGTCCAAATATAAGGAGCGGCTTCGGGAAAATGCAAGGCTTCAGCCGATGAGGGGGTTCGTGCCGACCCCGGGCGGCTCGAACCGGGTTCAGAAGCCCTCCCCACCCCCGCCGCCGAAGCCCCCCCCCGAAAACCCTCCCCCGCCGGAAAACCCACCCCCGGAAAAGTCCCCGCCGAACCCCGAGCCCTCGGCCGACCGGGGGGCCGAGGCCATGGCGGTCGTGGTGACGCTCCCCATCTGGTCCAGGCTCCGCGTGAGATCGAGGGCGTGGAACTCGGCAGCGGGCCCCACGCCGGCGTACCAGGCGGGGGGTTCCCGGCAGATCCCCTCGAAAGCCCGGGCCCAGCGCCCCTCCACCCCCAGCGCCATGGCATAGGGGAGAAACCGCTCGAAAAGCTCCGGCGTGAGCGGCACCGTCGCCAGACGGTGGGCCTCGACGCGGGAGAGGAACTCCTGGAAACCGAGCACCGCCTCCCGCATGCGGGCCCCCCGCGGCGTCCGCGCCGGCATCACCACGGCGAACCCCGCCACCACCAGGGCCGTCGCCAGCCCAGCCAGCACCGCCTGCGGGATCGCCGCCTCGGCGGCCACGCCCCACCACAGGCGGTTGAGCATGACGATCACCCCGGCGGTCGCGACCCCCGCGAACGGGGCCGCGACGAGATGGCTGCCGAAGACGTGATCGGGGCGGTGGGCGTAGCACCCCTCGCGCACCAGGGTGGCGAAGATCGCGTCCTTGATGCCGGGCAGGTGCGCGTGGAATTCCCCCGCCAGCCCCTCCGCCGTCACGCTCGCCACCACGCCGGGCAGGGCCGACCCGTCCGGCGCCTGCCAGGTGCCGGAGGTGAGGCGGAACATGCCCCGGAGGAGGGCGCGCTCGGCGGGCGACACCCCCTTCGCCTCCCACTCGGCCTCGGGGACCAGCAGGTCGAAGGCGTACCTGGCCCTCGAGAACCACCCCTTTCCGGCGGTCTCCCGGATGCGCACGAACCCGCGGACGGCGGCGGAGACGAGCAGCGCCATCAGGTCGCGCTTGTCGGGGGAGTTGTCGACGAGCGTTCCCGCCTCGGCCGCCCCGAGCCCCTCCGGCGGGGCGTACTGGACGACGATCGAGGCGGGGCGGGGATCGCGTCCCTCCCGCCACCAGCGGCGGAGGAGGAACGCCGCGGTGGCCAGGGGGAGCCCGCACGAGGCGAGGGCCAGGAAGACGGCCCCCGCATGGTCGAGGAAGCGGTCCCATGCCGCCTGCCAGGGTGACGGGCGGCGGATGACGCCGGGGTTCCACGCCACCGCCACGGTCAGCCCCTCACGGATCCCGAGCGGACGGGTGGCCCGCGCCTCCACCCGATGCCCTCCGTCCGGCGGGTGTGACGATTCCCCCGCCGCCGCGAACGTCCCCTCCGCTGATCTGGCCTCGCCGTCGACACGGATCGCCACCGACCGATCGACCGATCCGTAGGCTCCCGCGAACGCGTTGACGCGGACGTTCTCGAGCGCGGCCGGCAGCTCGATCGTGGCCCGCGCCGCGCCGATGGCGTAGGGCCACTCGTCGCCGGTGACGTTCCAGTACAGCTCGTCGTGGTCGGGGAAGAACCGCACCCCCCGCCGCACCCGGTAGCGGATCACCACCGTGCGCACCGCGTCGGTCGCTCCCGGCACGAGGATCTTCAGGTCCTCCTGGTGGCGCGCCCGCGAGCGTTCGGTGACGAGCGGACGGCCCGCCTCGTCGCTCACCCCGACGAGCGTGAAGCGCAACGCGTAGCGCTCGTTCGGGCCGGCGGTGTACTCGACCGGGATCCGCCGGTGGATCCCGTTCCAGGCCCCCTCGAAGCGGAGCCGGATCGTCTCGGTGACGTCCAGCTCTGCCGCTTCGTCCAGCACGATCGTGGCGTCGAACGACTCGATCCCGATCGACCGCTCGGCACGGGCTGCCGCGCCGGCCGCGTACGGCATACAGACGACGACCGCGACGGCGACGATCCGCCGCGCGAGGCCCGACCGGCCCACCAGGCCCCCCACCGGGCACGCCATGTCAGTGCATCCGCACGCTCGGCACGGCGCGCTCCGCCTCGTCGGCGAGTTCGAAGAAGTCGCGTGGTGCCGCTCCGGCCATCCCGGAGAGCAGATTCCAGGGGAACATGCGCACCGACATGTTGAGGTCGCGCACCGAGGCGTTGTAGTAGCGACGCGCCCCCTGGAGCGCCTCCTCGATCGAGCCGAGCGATTGCTGGAGGGACGAGAACTGCTCGCTGCCGCGCAGCTGGGGATACGACTCGGCCAGCGCGAAGAGGCTCTTGAGGGTCCCGGTGAGGGCGTTCTCCGCCGCCGCCGACTCCTTGGCGGACCCCGCCGCCATCGCCTTGGCGCGGGCGTTCACCACCGCCTCGAGCGTCCCCTTCTCGTAACCGACGTACCCCTTGACCGCCTCGACGAGGTTCGGGACCAGATCGTGCCGGCGCTTGAGCTGGACGTCGATGTCGCTCCAGGCGTTGTCGCAGCGGACGCTCATCGCCACGAGCTGGTTGTAGAGGAGGATCCCGATCGCCACGGCCGCCGCGAGGACGCCGAGCACGACCCATGCAGGTGCCACCGCCGCCACGATCATCGTCGCCTCCCTTCCACCGCACCCCGGGCCGGGCCCGGATCAGGCTCCCCTCGCGGCCCCCCGACCGCCGGGATCCCGCCTCCGTCATGGTAGCAGCGCCGTCCCGGCCGCCGCCCGCCCGGACCGCGGCGTCCGCCGCCACGCTACATTGGTTTCGCCGTCGGCTCGGGGAACGCCGCCGGCCCCCCGAGGCACCGCCGCGATGATCGACCTGCTGGCCCCCTCCCGCCCCGGCCTCTGCGACGGCCGCACACGCCGCGACTTCCTCCAGATCGGGGCCCTCTCCGCCATCGGCCTCTCGCTCCCGCAGGCGGTGCGTGCGTCGGCCGAGGGACGCGTCCGTCCCGGGCACGAGAAGCGTTCCTGCATCATGATCTTCAACCTCGGGGCCCCGAGCCACGTCGACCTGTGGGACATGAAGCCCGAGGCGCCGGCCGAGGTCCGCGGCCCCTTCAAGCCGATCCGGACCGCCACCGACGCCTTCGAGGTCTCGGAACTCCTCCCCGGCCACGCCCGGATCGCCGACAAGTTCTCGCTCGTGCGCTCCTGCCGGCACGACGGCGCCGCGGTCCACGACGCCGGCTGGCAGATGATGCAGACCGGCCGCCGCTTCACCGGCGGCGTCAACTCCCCCCACGCCGGCTCGGTCTCCTCCTTCCTCCTCGGCCGTCGCTCCGACCTGCCTCCGTTCGTCGTCCTTCCGCAGCTGATGGGCCGTGGCGGCGGGAATCTCCCCAACGGCCAGGCCGGCGGCTTCCTCGGCAAGGCCCACGACCCGTTCGCCCTCATGGCCGATCCGTCGAAGCCCGATTTCAAGGTTCCCGACCTGCTGCCGCCGGACCAGATCGCCGGGCTGCGCGTCGATCGTCGCCGGAGGATGCGCGACGTCGTCGAGGCGGCCGCGAAGGACTTCGAGGCCAGCGAGGATGCCCGCCTCCTCGACGATTCGTTCCAGGCGGCCTGGCGGCTGATGACGAGCCCCGAGGCGCGGGCCGCCTTCGACCTGTCGGCCGAGCCCCCGGCCGTCCGCGAGCGCTACGGGCTCACCCGCTTCGGACAGTGCTGCCTCCTCGCCCGGCGCCTCGTGGAGAGCGGGGTGCGCTTCGTGACGATCAACACCTTCCTCACCGTCTTCGACGAGATCACCTGGGACATCCACGGATCGAAGCCCTTCACCTCCGTCGCCGGCATGAAGGAAATCGTCTGCCCGATGTACGACCAGGCCTACTCCGCCCTCGTCGAGGACCTGCACGACCGCGGTCTGCTCGACGACACGCTCGTGACCACCCTGGCCGAGTTCGGACGCACCCCCAAGATCAACCCCGCCGGCGGCCGCGACCACTGGCCGGGGTGCTTCACCTGTTCGTTCGCCGGCGGCGGGGTGCGGGGGGGACGCGTGATCGGCAAGAGCGACACGATCGGCGGCTTCCCGGCGGAGCGTCCCACCGCCCCGGGCGACATCGTGGCCACGATCTTCCACTCCCTCGGTCTCGACCATGGCACCATCCTCCCCGGGCCGGCCGGCCGCCCCTTCCCCCTCACCGACTTCGGCACCAACCCGATCCTCGACCTGTTCTGAAACCCCCGCCCCCGCGGCTGGCCCACGGACGCACGGACCGGAATGCATCCCGCGGCCGCGCGCGAGCGGTTCGGCGCGGGGCCGCGGGCGAACGCGGGCCCCCTGCCCTCCCCGACCCCAACCCGTGACACCATGACACGCGTCCTCCTCTCCCTGCTTCTCCTCCTCGCCGGCGCCGCGGCGGCCCGGGCGGAGTCACCGAGCTTCGAACTCGACGTCGTGCCGGCCCTCTCCAGACACGGCTGCAACTCCGGCGGCTGCCACGGCGCCCTGGCCGGCAAGGGGGGCTTCCGGCTCTCGCTCTTCGGCTACGACCCCGCCGCCGACCATGTCGCCATCACCCGCGAGGCCCTCGGGCGGAGGGTCGACACCGGGGACCCGGGCGCGAGCCTGCTCCTCACCAAGCCCACCGGGGCGGTGCCCCACAAAGGGGGCCTCCGCCTCGACACCACGCACCCCGACTACGCGCTGCTCGGCGCGTGGATCTCCGCCGGCTGTCCCGGCCCCGACCGCGCCGCCGACCGGAAGAGGCTCGTGGGCATCGAGGTGACGCCGACGGAGGCGACGCTCGACAAGGGGGCCTCCGCGGCGCTCGCCGTCACCGCCCGCTACTCGGACGGCTCGGCGCGCGACGTCACCCGCTGGGCGCGGTTCACCTCGACCGACGAGACCGTGGCCACGGTCGACGCCGCCGGGGGCGTCACCGCCGTCGGCCACGGGGCGGGCGCCGTGACGGCCTGGTTCTCGTCGCGCGTCGCCACCGCGCGCGTCGTGGCCCCCTTCCCCAACGACCTCCCCGACGCCCTGTTCGCCGCGGCACCGCGTGCCAACGTCATCGACGAACTGGTCCTCGCGCAGCTCCGCCAACTCCATCTCGAGCCCGCCCCCCCCTGCGACGACGCCACCTTCGTCCGCCGGGCCTACCTCGACACGATCGGTCGCCTCCCCACGGCGGAGGAGGTCCGCGGGTTCGTCGCCGACACCGCGCCGGGGAAACGGGAGCGGCTCGCCGACCTGCTCCTCGCGCGGCCCGAGTATGTCGATTACTGGACCTACAAGTGGTCCGACGTGCTCCTCGTCACCGGTTCCAAGCTCCGTCCCGCCGCCGTCGACGCCTACTCGCGGTGGATCCGCGACCGGGTGGCCGCCAACGTCCCCTGGGACGCGCTCGTGCGTGAGCTGGTGACGGCGAAGGGGTCGAGCCTGGAGAACGGCGCCACGAACTTCTTCGCGGTGCACCAGGACCCGGAGACCATGGCCGAGAACACCGCCCAGGCGTTCCTCGGGCTCTCCATCAACTGCGCGAAGTGCCACGACCACCCGCTCGAGAAGTGGACCAACGACCAGTACTACGCCTTCGCCAATCTCTTCGCACGCGTGAGGGCGAAGGGGTGGGGGGGAGACTCGCGTTCCGGCGACGGTGCGCGCACGCTGTTCGTCGAGGAGCAGGGGGATCTGCTCCAGCCGCGCACCGGCAGACCGCAACCGCCGGCGCCGCTCGACGGGGCGCCGCTCGATCCGGCCGATCCCCGCGACCGGCGCGAGGCGCTGGCCGCCTGGCTCACCGAGCCTGGGAATCCCTACTTCACGCGCGCGATCGTCAACCGGGTCTGGGCGAACTTCTTCGCGGTCGGGATCGTCGAGCCGGTGGACGACCTGCGGGCCACCAACCCGGCCTCCAACGAGCCGCTCCTCGCCGCCCTCGCGGAGCACCTGGTCGCCTCGCGCTACGACCTCAAGTCGCTCATGCGCCTCATCCTCGCCTCGGAGACCTACCGGCGCTCGAGCGCCCCGACGGCGGCGAACCGCGACGACCGCCGCTGGTTCGCGCGGGCCTATCCGCGCCGGCTGATGGCCGAGGTGCTGGCCGACGCGATCGCCGACGTGACCGGCGTCCGCGACTCCTACACCGAGCTGGCCCTCAACGACGGCTCGACGGAGAAGGTGGCGACGTACGCCCCCGGCACCCGGGCCCTCGAACTGCGCGACTCGGCCGTCAAGAGCCCCTTCCTCGTCACCTTCGGCCGCAACGCGCGCGACATCACCTGCGAGTGCGAGCGGTCGAACCAGCCGAGCCTCGTGCAGGTGCTGGCGCTGGCCAACGGCTCCACGCTCAACGACAAGCTCTCCGCCAGGGAGGGAAGGATCACGCAGTTCCTCGCGACCGAGCCGTCGCCCGAACGGATCGTCGACGAGGCCTGGTTCGCCTGCCTGTCCCGACCGCCGACGGAGGCCGAGCGGAAGGGGATGCTCGAGATCCTCGCCGCCACCCCCCCGACCGAGCGCCGCGCCGCGGTCGAGGACCTCTATTGGTCGCTGCTCACGTCGCGCGAGTTCCTCTTCCGCCACTGACCCCGCGCCCCACCCATCCCATGCACCACCACCTCCGCGCCCTCGTCTCCGTCCTGCTCCTGTCACGGGCTTCCGTCGCCGCGCCGACCTGGAGGGCGTGGCCGCCATCCTGCGCACGCGCTGCGCCGGCTGCCACCAGGACGGCGACGCCTCGGGGGGACTGTCGATGGAGACCTTCGCCGCGCTCCGCGCCGGGGGGGATGCCGGGGATCCGATCGTGCCCGGCGACCCCGCCGCCTCGCTCCTGGCCCGCCGTCTCGCGGCCGACGGCGACGACCACATGCCGCCGGCCGACCAGCCACAACCGACCGACGCCGAGCGGGAGAGGCTTCTGGCCTGGATCGCTGCCGGGGCTCCCGGGCCGGAGCACGATCGCTCGATCCTCGCAGACTTGATCGTCCCGGCGCTGCCCCCCGCCGACGGGCCGCGCGGCATCACGGCGCTCGCGGCCACGCCGGACGGCCGCCGGCTCGCCGTGGCCCGCGGCGCGAGCGTGGAACTCCGCGACGACACCGGCGGCGTCGCGCTCGCCGGGCTCCCGCGCCGCGTCGATGCCCTCCACTTCTCCCCCGACGGCGCCACGCTCGCCGTGGCGGGCGGCACCCCGGGCCTCGCCGGCACCGTGCCGCTGCGCGACGCGGCCGACGGCGCGG
>CAZMOU010000074.1:11301-21289 GCA_964567835.1 uncultured Chitinophaga sp.
TCTTCGACGGCCACCGCGATCTGGTCCATGACGCGGAGCTTTCCCCGGACGGGACGCTGCTGGCCAGCGCCGGCTACGACCGGTCGGTGCGGCTCTGGGACGCCGCGTCGGGGACGCTCGTGCGCACGATCGACGTCCACACCGGTGCCGTGTTCGACCTCGCCTGGCATCCCTCGGGAAAGGTGCTCGCCACCGCGAGTGCCGATGAGACGGTGAAGCTGTGGCGCGTGGCCGACGGCGAGCGCCTCGACACGCTCAAGGAACCCCAGGGGGAGGTGCGTGCCGTCCTCTTCACCCCGGACGGTCGCCACGTCGTCGCCGGCGGCCGCGACAAGCGCATCCATGTCTGGCGTTTCCTCACGCTCGACGAACCGGGGCTGAATCCGGCGCTGCAGGCCCGGTTCGCCCACGAGAGCCCGATCGTGGCGCTGGCCGTGAGCCCCGAAGGTCGCTCCCTCCTCTCCGCCGCCGAGGACCTCACCGTCGCCTCCTGGTCGGTGCCCGATCTCGTGCCCGCCGGGCAACCGCTCGGCCAGTCGGACGTCGCCGCCGCCCTCGCGCCGCTCGACGGAGGGCGCTTCCGGGTGGGGCGGATGGACGGCACGCTCGACGTCGTCACCCCGGCGGCGGTCGCTCCCGTCGCGGCGACCGGTCAGGCGCCGCACGGCCCCGAGCGGACCGACGACGGCGCCGTCGGCGAGCCGGTGGCGGTCGACGAGACGGAACCCAACGACGCCCCCGGCGACGCGGGGGTGGCGGCGGCGGGCGCCGGCGCGTCCGGGCCTGTGAACCTGCGCTCGAGCGGACGCATCGGCACGGCGGCCGACGCCGATCTGGTCCCCTTCCGGGCCCGGCGCGGCGAGCGGCTGGTCCTCGAGGTGAACGCCGCCCGCTCGGGGTCGAAGCTCGATTCCCGCCTGGAGGTGCTCCATGCCGACGGCCGGCCGGTGGAACGCGTCACGCTGCAGGCGACGCGCGACAGCTGGTTCACCTTCCGGGGCAAGGATTCGAACCAGTCCGACGACTTCCGCCTCCACAACTGGCAGGAGATGGAACTCGACGAGTATCTCTGGGCCGGCGGCGAGGTGGTCAGGCTCTGGCTCTATCCGCGCGGTCCCGACTCGGGATTCAAGGTCTACCCCGGGACCGGCACACGGCACGCGTTCTTCGACACGACCCCCGTCACCCATGCCCTCGGCGAGCCGGCCTGGATCGTCACGCCTCTCGCGGCGGGGGCCGCGCCGGTCCCCAACGGGCTCCCCCTCTTCCAGTTGTTCTTCGAGAACGACGACGCGTCGCACCGTCGATTCGGCGCCGACTCGCTCCTCACCTTCACCGCGCCCGCCGACGGCGACTACCTCGCCCGCGTCACCGACGTGCGCGGTTTCGGCGCCGGCCCGCAGCCCGACGAGTGGCGATACACGCTCGCCATCCGCCCACCCAGGCCCTCCTTCACCGCCACGCTCGGCTCCCGCGACCCCGCGGTGAGCCCGGGGAGCGCCCGCGAGATCCCCTTCTCGATCGTGCGCGAGGAGGGCTTCGAAGGGGCGGTGCGGATCTCGATCGGGAACCTCCCCGCCGGGTTCACCTTCCACGGCCCCCTCGAGATCGAGGCCGGGCAGGAGCGGGCGATCGGCCTCCTCTCCGCGGCGCCGGATGCCACCGATCCCGACCCCGCCGCCGACGCCGCGGTGCGGGTGCTCGCGACGGCGACGATCGCCGGGCGCGAGGTGGTGCAGGAGCTGGGAACGCTCGGCGACCTGAAGCTCGGGGCCGGGCCGAAGCTCGCCGTCGAGATCCTCGACGCGGCGGGGCGCGGGAGGACCGCCCCGGACGAGCCGCTCCGCTTCGGGATCCGACCGGGGGAGACGATCGCCGCCCGCGTCCGCGCGGCGCGGCACGACTTCGCCGAGCGGATCGAGCTCGGCGGCGACGACTCCGGCCGCAACCTCCCCTTCGGATGCTACGTCGACAACATCGGCCTGAACGGCCTGCTCATCGTCGAGGGGCAGTCGGAGCGCGAGTTCTTCATCACCGCGAGCCCCGTCGCGCGCCCCGGCAGGCGCCTCTTCCACCTCCGCGCCACGGCCGACGGCGGCCAGGCCTCGCTGCCGGCGGAGATCGAGGTCCTGCCCGCCGACGCCGCGGCGGAGTGAGCGGCGCCGACGGCACCCCGGCAACCCCGGCGGCCACCGGGGATCAGCGTCGACCGCGGCCGACCTCGTCGAGACTCCGGTAGCCCAACTCGCGGAGGAGCGTGGCGAAGGCCGCGTCGTCCACCGCCGGATCAGGACCGCACGCCTCCTCGGCGGCGAGCAGCCCGCGGTGGCGGGCGGCGAGCTCGAGGCGGACTCCGGCCCGGGTGGCGGCCACGTACACCGCGACGCGGTCGACCCGGTCGCGGACACGCACCCCGTCGGGGATGACCTCGTGCTCGACCGCATGGATTCCCCCGGCGTCGACGCGGAACACGTCGCCCGGCGGGCGGAGGAACGCCGGCAGGGGGAACGAGGCGTCCAGGTCCCGCGGGCCGGGGAAGCGGAAGGTCCTCGTCTCCGGGTCGGCCACGTAGGCGAGGTCGATGGCGAAGAGCAGGGCCGCATCGGGGGCGACGAGGGTGTCGAGATCCCAATCGGGGCGGCCGTCGGCGTCCCGGCGCTCGTGGGCGTGGGCGTCGGACCGCCGGTAGATCGGCTCCAGGAGCCGGATCTCGCGTCCGATCCGCGTGGTCTCGCCGATCGCGTCGCGGAACGCGAGCAGCGCCCACGACTGCAGCGAATACCAGTAGAGGCTGGTCGCGCCCCCCGCGAGCGCCTCGTAGGCCTGGACGCGGATCTCGTCCGGCGTGGGCGAGCGTCTGGTCCGCCCGCCGACGCTCCCCCAGCCCTCGTGCACGTTCTGCGACCAGGCCGCGATCGGTGCCGGCCGGCTCATCGCGCGGAGCGTGCGCGTCATCGCCCCGATCCCCTCGAGCGGCGCCCCCCAGCGCAGGCGTTCGCCGCCCCAACGGTCGTACAGGCCCCAGGCGTCGGCGGCGGGCGCGTTCACCCGGTAGGCGTCGAAGTGCGGATGATCGGAGAGACCGGCGTAGAACCGGAATCCCTTCTCCTCCGAGAGCGTCACCGTGGTGGGAAAGGGGGCGAGCGCGTAGCGCTCGAGCACCTCGAACGCCCGGGCGGGCGTCTTGTCCATCTGCGGTTCCCCCAGCGCGTCGACGCCGTGGATCCGCCGCGCCCATTCGGGCGTCGAATAGCGGTCGACGTCCTCGAAGCCGCTCATCAACCCCAGCCGCAGGGGGAAGAGGCCGTCCGGATCCGGTCGGTCGGTCAATCCGGCGATCTCCCCGACGTGGGCGGTGTCGACGTGCATGCGGGCGAGGAGCCGGCGGAAGGCGTCACTCGTCAGGGGCACGACTCCCGGCTCGGTGCGGATGTCCAGCCAGCCGGCGCCGATGGCGAAGGCGTCGTCCTTGAAGCGCAGGTGGCCCCGGCACGCCGTCGCCGTCCCGTCGGCGCCCCGCGCGACCACCTCGACGACCCCGCGGCCGCGCGGCAGGCGACCGAGCCCGGCCTCGACCACCCCACGATCGCCGGCCGCGATCGAGCCGTCCCCCGGGGCGCGGAGATCCGTGACCGGCGGTTCTGGCACGAGGTCGTGGATCGCACGACCGTCCGCGCCGGGCGTCCAGACGCGGATCGACTCGACGCGCACCGGCACCGCGGACCCGTTGGTCACGTGCGCGGTGACGCCGTCGACGCAGCCGTCGGCGTCGTCGTCCCGGAACAGGACGCGCGACAGCGCCACGGCGGGCGGCGCGAGGACGACCGGGACGACGGTCGCCGGCCCGGGGCTCTCAGCCGCCCCGGGCCGGATGCCGACCTCGATGCGGCGCCCCGGAATCCAGTCCTCCCCGACGGCGTTGAACGTCCAGACGTCGAGACGCTCGCCGAAGCTCCCGTCCCCCGCTTCGCCCGGGCGCGCGGAGCCGTCCGGCAGGTCGTGCCAGGTCCACTCCCCGGCAGCCAGGAGATCGCCCGGCCTGCGGCCGTCGATCGTCACGGTCTCGCCTCCCCGCGGACCGCCCGCCGCGGTCCGGCGGACGAACAGGCGCACGAGCATCCCCGGCCGCGGGTCGGGCGGTCGCCGCCAGCGCAGTTCGGCGGAGAACGTGTGGGGAACGACGTCGATACCGACGACGTCGGTCTGCGCCCGCGCCGGCCGCGACGCGACGCCGAACGGGCAGATGGCCGATGCCGCGAGCAGGAGCAGCAGGGAGCGACGGTCGCGGGCCATGCATGCCTCGAAGGGGATCGTGCGACGGGACGTCGGGGCCGGAACTCGCTCGCCCCGCCCCGACCGACCGTTCTAGCAGCGGGGGCTTCGTCGCGGCACCACGATCCGTCGGCTAGACTCCATCCCGGAAGGCCGCCGATTCCCGGGGCGTCGGATCCAGAAGCATGGCGGATGCCACCACCACTCCGAGTCTCCCGGGCGGCCGGCGCCCGTGGCTCGCCTCGGCGGTGTCGCTCGGGCTGCTCCTGCTGGAGACGGTGATCCTCGAGCGCCTCGTCGGCGACCGGATCCTCGATCTGGCCACCGATTTCTTCGTGCGGCGTCCGTACCGCAAGGAGATCGTGGTCGCCGCCGCGCTCACCGCGGCGGTCCTCTTCGTCAGGGTGCGTGCCGACCCGGCCCCCTTCCGCTCGGCCTTCCTCGCCTGGCCCCGGATCCTGCTCCAGGTGGCGGCCTTTTTCCTCCCGCTCCTGGCCTTCCCGCTCCTCCTCGACTCCGGATCGCTGCCGCCGGCCCTCGGGGATCCCGTCGCACCGCGGATCGCGATGGGTCTCGCCGCGGCGTGGATCGCCTCCCTGGCCCTCCTCGTGCCCGGAGGCGTTCCGGTCCGGCCACTGGCGCTCGCCGCCGCGGGCAGCGTCGGCTTCGTGGCCGCGGCGATCGTCTCGGGGGAACTGTTCTGGAACGTCACCGGCGAGCCGACGCTCCGCCTCGTGTCCTGGATGCTCGGGACGCTCGCCGGGATCGAGGTGGTCCGCCCGGAGCCGTTCGTCATCGGCGACGCCGACTTCCAGGTGTCGGTGGGATTCGGCTGCAGCGGATACCAGGGCATCGCGCTGATCACGGGCCTGCTGGCCGGATACATGTGGTGGTTCCGCCGGGTGCTGCGCTTCCCGCAGGCCTACCTCCTCATCCCCGTGGGCATGGTGCTCAGCTACCTGGCCAACGCGGTGCGGATCGCGGCGTTGATCCTCATCGGGATCCGCGTCTCCCCCCGGATCGCGGTCGACGGCTTCCACTCCAACGCCGGTTGGCTCGCCTTCCTCGCCATCGGCCTGGGCATGATCTGGACCACGGCCCGGATGCCCTTTTTCACGCGGAGCGAAGCGGATCCCGACCCCGAACCGGACCCCCGCCGGCCGGGGTCGGCGCAGGGAACCGTCGCCGAGCCGCTCGCCACGGCGCGCGTCGGTCCGTCGACCGTGGCCTGTCTCGTCCCCTGCCTGGTGCTCCTCGCCGTGCCCCTCGTCACCGGCGCCATCTCCGTCCACGGCTCGCTCGACGTCTACTATCCGATCCGGGTGGTGGCCGTCGCGGCGACGTTGTGGGCGCTGCGTGACGCGTACGGCGAGGTGACCTTCGATCCCTCGGCCAACAGTATCGGGCTGGGCGTGCTCGTGTTCGTGATCTGGATGATCCTCGCGCCGAACGTCACCACGCCCGATCCGGAGCAGGCCGCCAGGCTCGATCCGTCGTCGCTCGGTCCGCTGTGGGGAACGCTGTGGGTCGCCGTCCGTTTCCTCGGCTACGTCCTCACCGCGCCGATCGCGGAGGAACTCGCCTTCCGCGGATTCCTCACCAGGCGTCTGGTGAGCGAGGACGCCGAGGCCGTCCCCCTCGGGACGTTCACCTGGCCGTCGTTCCTCCTCTCGTCGGTCGCCTTCGGTCTCATCCACCAATCGAACTGGATCCCCGGCACGATCGCCGGGATGGCCTACGCCGCGGCGCTCTACCACCGCCGCCGGATCGGGGACGCGATCGCCGCCCACGCGGTCACCAACGCGCTGCTCGGCACCTACGTCATCGCCACCGGCTCGTGGGCCTCCTGGGGCTGACCGCCTCCCGTCCTCGGCAATCCACCCATGTCCCGCTGGCTGGCCCATTCGATCGTCGTCGCCGTCCTCGCCGGCCTGCTGGGCGTGGCTTTCTGGCGCAGCGGCTACGAGTTCCGCTGGGACGGCGTGTGGGAATACCGGGAGAAGTTCGTGGCGGGATGGCTGACCACGGTGACGATGAGCCTCGCGAGTCTGGTCCTCTCCGCCCTCTTCGGCCTCGTCGCGGCGGTCGCGCTCGGATCGCGGCACCGCCTCGTCGAGGCCGCCGCGCGGGTCTACGTGGAGCTCGTGCGGGGGACACCGCTGCTCGTGCAGCTGCTCATCGGCTTCTACGTCGTCGCCAGCGCCGTGGGGCTCGAGGACCGTCACGTCACCGGCGTGCTCGTGCTCTCGCTCTTCTCGGGCGCCTACATGGCGGAGATCTTCCGGGGCGGGCTGGCGGCCATCCCGGCCGGGCAGCGCGACGCCGCCCGGGCCATCGGGCTCACCCCCTGGCAGACGCTGCGCCTCGTGATCCTCCCGCAGGCGGTGCGGATCGTGCTTCCGTCGGTGGCCGGGCAGCTCGTCTCGCTCGTCAAGGATTCCTCGCTCCTGTCGGTCATCGCCGTCTCCGAGTTCACGCTGGCCGCGCAGGAGGTCAACTCCTTCACCTACTCGACGCTCGAGAGCTACCTGCCGCTGGCCGCCGGCTACCTCCTCCTCACGCTCCCCCTCTCGGCCCTCTCGCGCTGGCTGGAGCGCCGCTTCGCCTGGGAGGCGGGCTGATGGATCTCGTCGTCGAGGGGCTCGTGCAGCGATTCGGGACGACCACCGTCCTCGACGGCGTCGATCTCGTCACCGGGGACATCCGCGCGCTGGTCCTCGTCGGCCCCTCCGGCGGCGGCAAGACGACGCTCCTGCGGATCCTCGCCGGCCTCGACCGCCCCGTGGCCGGGTCGGTGCGCTTCGGGGCCGAGCCGCTCCCGCACGACGAAGCGGGGCTGCTCGCCTACCGGCGCCGGGTGGGGACGGTGTTCCAGGCTTACAACCTCTTCCCCCATCTGACGGCGCTGGAGAATCTCCTCCTCCCCCTCGTCCACGTCCACGGGCTGCCGCGTGCCGAGGCGGTGCGGCGCGTCACCGAACCGCTCGAGCGCTTCCAACTCGCGCCGCACGCCTCCAAGCGGCCCGCGCAGCTCTCCGGCGGGCAGAAGCAGCGCATCGCCATCCTCCGCGCGCTCGTCTCCGGCCCCGAGCGCCTGTTCCTCGACGAGCCCACCTCCGCCCTCGACCCGGAAATGACGGCCGAGGTCCTCGACATGATCGGGGAGCTCAAGTCCCGGGGGACCCGCTTCGTGCTCGTCACGCACGAGATGGGGTTCGCCCGCCGCGTCGCCGACACGGCGGCGTTCGTCGCCGACGGCCGGGTGCTCGCGCACGGGCCGGCCGGGGAGCTCTTCGAGCGCTGTCCGGAGCGGCGGGTGCGGGATTTCTTCGCGAGGACCATCCGATGACCACCACCGATGACGCCCTCCCCGGGCCCCGCGCCGACGGCCCCGGTCCGCGGGCCTGGCTCGAGGAGCCGGCCGTGCGGGCCTTCGTCGGGTCCCTCGTCGCCGACGCCGTCGCCATGCCAGTGCACTGGTATTACGACCGGGCGGCGCTCGACCGCGATCACCCCTCCCTCGGAGGCTACGCCGCCCCCAGGCATCCGCATCCCGACAGCATCCTGTGGAGGAGCCGGTACGAACCGGTGAACGAGGAGGGGGAGATCCTCCACGACCAGGCGCGCTACTGGGGCCAGCGGGGAATCCACTACCACCGCTTCCTGGAGGCGGGCGAGAACACCCTCAACTTCCGTCTCGCGATCGAGCTCGCGGCGCTCGTGGTGCGCAATCGTCACTGGGATGGCGAGCGCTGGCTCGCGGAATACGTCGGCTTCATGCGGCGTCCCGGCAGCCACCGCGACACCTACGTCGAGGAGTATCATCGCCACTTCTTCACGAACCTGGCCCACGGTCGCAAGCCGATCAACTGCGGCGTGCGCGACGTGCACATCGGCGGCCTGGCGGCGGTGCCGGCGCTCGTCGCCGCGCTCGGCGACCGCCATCCCGAGCTGCGCTCCATCGTCCGGGAACACGTCAACCTGACCCACAAGGACCGCGACGTCCTCGCCGCCGCGGACGTCCTGGTACGGATCCTCGTGCGGGTCTGTCGTGGGGCGGACCTGCGGGGCTCGATCCTGGAGGAGGCCGGCGACTGGGTGTCGGGGAGGACGTTCTCCGATTGGAGCGACCTTCCCGATCGCACCGTCGTCGGCACCCGGCTCTCGACCGCGTGCTACATTTCCGACGCCTTCCCCGCCGCGCTCTACCTCGCGTGGCGTCATCACCGCGACTTCGCCGCCGGCGTGCTCGCCAACGCGCTGTGCGGCGGCGACAACTGCCACCGCGGTGCGGTCGTGGGAGGGCTCCTGGGGGCGGCCCTCCCCATCCCCGTCCCGCTCCTGGAAGGCCTGCGGGCCGGTGCTACAGTTGAGGACATCTTCAGCCGTGCGCCGTAGGAACCTCCATGATGCCCGCGGGAAACTCCGCCGCCCCCCGTTCCCGTTCCGATGACGAGGCCGCCCCGCCCTGGTCGTCCATCACCGGGCTGGTTCCCACCAGGACGCCCCTCCTCGACGGTGATCCGGCCGCCGCCGACCCGGTGGCCGCGAAGCGCGAGGAGCTGCGGGCCTACTTCCACCGCACCTGCGAGATCGACGAGCGTCTCTTCGACCTGATCCGCAACGACACGGCGTACTACGTCCGCCACGAGCCGCTCCGCCACCCGCTGATCTTCTATCTCGCCCACCCGGCGACGTTCTACGTCAACAAGCTCTTCGTCGGCCGGTGGTTCCCCGCCCGCGTCGATCCCCGCATGGAGGCGATGATGGCGGTGGGGGTCGACGAGATGTCGTGGGACGACCTCGACTCCGCCCACTACGACTGGCCCACCGTGGCCGCCGTGCGCTCCTACCGGCGCGAGGTGCGGAAGCGCGTCGACGCCTTCATCCGCACGATGCCGCTCGAACTGCCGATCCGCCAGGACTCGGCCGCCTGGGTGATCCTCATGGGGATCGAGCACGAGCGGATCCACCTCGAGACATCCTCGGCGATCATGCGGCAGATGCCGCTCGACGACCTGCGCCGCGAATCCGAGCTCAGCGCCGAGGAACGGGAGCTGTGGCGCGCCTGCACCGTGGCCGGCCCGCGTCCCGACAACCCCTGGGTGGACGTCGCCGGGGGGATCGTGCGTCTGGGAAAACGGGACGACGACCGCACCTACGGCTGGGACAACGAGTACGGCAGGGAGGAGGTGCGGCTCGCGCCGTTCCGCGCGGCACGGCAGCTCGTCTCCAACGGGGAATACCTGGAGTTCGTCGAGGCTGGCGGCTACCGCGACGAGACCCTGTGGACCGAGGAGGGACGGGGGTGGCTGCGCTACACCCGGGCCGAGCATCCCCGCTGGTGGCGGCGGGACGGGGCGGGATGGCGGCAGCGGAACCTGCTCGACGAGATCGGCCTCCCGCTCGATTGGCCGGTCGAGGTGAACTGCCTCGAGGCCCAGGCATGGTGCGCCTGGAAGGCGCGGGAGACCGGCCTCGACGTCCGCCTCCCCACGGAGGCCCAGTGGCAGTCGCTCCGCCAGGGCATCGACACCGACCAGCCCACCTGGGACCGTGCCCCGGGCAACGTCAACCTCGAGTGGTTCGCCTCGGGCTGCCCCGTCACGCGTTTCGTGCAGGGGGACTTCTGCGACGTCGTCGGCAACGTCTGGCAGTGGACGCGGACGCCGATCATGCCCTTCAAGGGCTTCGAGGTGCATCCGCTCTACGACGA
>CAZMOU010000075.1:0-21187 GCA_964567835.1 uncultured Chitinophaga sp.
TGGCCGCCGCCCTGGCGGCGACGCGGCGCGACGCGGGGGCGATCGTCACCCTCGAGCACAACCTCGCCGTCACCCGCTCCGCGCGGACGCGTGCCGAGCTGGCCGCCGGCGACACCGCCTTCCACTCCGGCGTCGTCCGTGCCTCCGGGAGCCGGCGCCTGCAGCTCTGCTGGAAGGTGGTGGAGCATCAGGTCGACCTCTGGCTCGCGCAGATGCAGTCGCGCGTCGACGCCGTCTGCGACGAGCTGCGCGACACGACGGTGGCCGCCCACGCGACGATGCTCGACGCCATCCGTGCCGGCGACGCCGATCGCGCCGAGGAGCTCGCCAGCTCCCACCTCGCCGAATGGCTCGGTGTCCTCGTCCCCGCGTCGTGAGCCCGGGGCCGGCCTTCACCGCGCCAGCCGCGACGGCGCGAGGAGGATCACCACGCGCCGGCCGTCGGTGACGTACGGATCGCCGGTGAGATTCCGCCCGGGTGCCTCGGGCGTCCGCACCCCGACCCCGGCCACGTATCCCGCCTCCTCCACGCGTCGCGCCTGGGTCAGGTCCTCGACGCAATAGTCCCTCGACTCGTCCACGTCGGGATCGATGCGGTGGGTGGTGAGGTTCCAGGCCTTGGTCGTCAGCCGCACGCCGATGTCGCGGCTCACCTGCCCCACCCACACCGGCCGGCCGCGGAAGGAGAGCGGCGCGAGCCAGAGGCGCAGATGGAGGCGCTCGTTGATCGTGCGCCTCGCGCGCTGGAGGGCGACGTCCTGACTGCGGCCGAAGAGATGCAGGGCGCTGACGGGGGAGTAGCGGTAGTTGGCGCCGAGGAGGAACGCCTTGAAGGTCTTCCAGCAGGTGCGGAGCGAGATCGTCTCGCAGTCGTCCCAGCGTGCGGCGAAGGCGGCCAGCAGGGTGTCGAAGGTGCCGATCACGACGAGGTTCACCGGATCGCCCGTCCCCCTCCCCGAGGCGTCGGTCGTCGCCGCCGGGAGCGCCTCGAGCCGGGCCACGAGTTCGGCCGGCGTGCACTCGACGACGCTCGACGGCGGAACGAGGGCCGGGAAGTCGCGGTGGAGGTAGTCGGCGGAGATGCCGGGCACGGGGATCGTGAAGTGGAAGTCGATCTCGTCGCCGTCGGGGCGCACCGGCGGGCGGGCGGGCCCCCCCGCCGCGTCCCGTTCGAGCGTCGCCGCCAGACGGCCGAAGGTCCCGAGTCGGACGTGCACCGCCTTGGTGCCGGCGTCCAGCGACGTGAACACGAAACCCTCGGCCGCGCCCCCCGGATCGATCGGAACGAGCCGGAAGCCGCGGGCCCGGAAGAGATCGTCCATGCGGCCGTTGTTGATCCAGGCCGAGACGAGCTTCCAGGGAACGAGGAGCAGCAGGGGGAGGAAGAGCCAGCCGGCCAGGCCGAACGTCGTGAGGCGGCGGAGGATCGAGAAGTGGCACTGGGCGGCCGCCTCGAGCGGCGTGAAGTAGGCCGGGTCGAGGCTCACCACCTGGAGGCGCAGGCCGTCGGCGGAGCGGTTCTCGACCCGTACGAACACCGGCTGGATGCCGCGCCGCGCCAGCGGCACGCCGAAGAGGCGGTGCGACTCGTGGCCGGAGAGGACCGCGACGGTGACTTTCGCCCGGTCGTTCTCCGCGGTCTGGGCGCGCTCGAGGAAGCGGTCGAAGCCCGGGTCGGGGTCGTAGGGGGTGACGAACAGCCGGCGCAACTGGGAGACGACGAGCGCGAGCGGGGCGGGGAGCGGCATGGAAGGTCACGATCGGTGTCGTGGAGGGGGAGCGCAGAGTCTAGCCCGCACGACGCCCGGCGCGGCGTGCCGGGAACCCACGTGGTCGGCCGGCGTGGGACGGTCCTCGTCGGCCGCGAGCCGTAGCGAATCGCCGCGGCGCTCACCCCCCCCGGCCGCCGTGGATCCGCCGGAGCATGTCGCCTCGCGGCACGAGCCGCTGCCTGGCGCCCTCCTTGCGCCACATCCAGAAGTCTTTGAGTACCCCACGGGCCGCCTTGGCCTGCCGGTCGAGGCGCTCCTTCGAGGCCACCCCCTTGGCGATCGTGTAGCGCACCTCCCCGTCCGGGTCGATGACGATCGTGCAGCCCCCCACGACGTCCATCAGCTCGCCGTCGTGCTCGGCGGTGCAGGCCTGCGTCACCTCGGCGACGGTGTCGAAGAGGATGCGGCCGTCGGGCGCGCCGCGCCGGGCCACGCGGATCGACTCCACCATCGCCGGCGACACCTGCACGATCCCCTCCGGCCGCGGCGCCGCGGGGGGGATGAGGCGGAAGAAGCGGGCATGGGCGGGATCGGTGACGAAGTCGCCGAGCACCCGCGCCTGGCGCTCGAGTTCCCCCGCGCTGGCCGCACGCCCCGGCTCGCCGTCGAAGCGCAGGTTGCGGAACGCCAGACCCGGGATCCGGAGCGGCTCCTCCGGCCCCTGCCAGCGGACGGCGTCGACCGTCATGAAGGGCACGTCGCCGGGGAAGATCCTCCGGCGGCGGAAGGAGCGCATCAGCGCCTCGCGGTAGCCCCACTTGTCGACCGGCTCCATCTCCATGTCGGCGGTCACCAGCGCGCGGAGATACTCGCCCAGGAGCATGTCGACCGGCGGGCAGTAGTCGATCGCCCGGATGCCCATGGCGAGGAACTGCGCCGCCACGTCGCAGGTCTCCTTGGCCACCGCCTCGAGCAGCGCGTCGCCGAGCGGGACGGTGCCGAAGTCGCGCGGATCGAGCCCCGCGATCCGCATCAGCCGCGCCGACTTCCGCCGGGCGATCGTCACGAAGGCCTCGAAGACCGCCGAGACGAGCACGGTTCCCAGGTCGTGCGGGTCGAGCGTCGGGTCGTAGCACACCGGCCCCGCCACGCCGCCGGGGAGTTCGTCGGAGTCGAAGGCCTGGATCCCGGCCACGTCGATCCCGGAGCGGAGGGCCTCGGGCCCCTTGCCACCCGAGCGGGCATGGCCGAACTCGCGGGCGATCTCGGCGAGCACCGAGCCACGCTCCACCACGCCACGCGAGCGCACCAGCGCCCCCTCCACCACCCCCGGATAGGTGAAGTGGAGGAACAGGGCCACGAGGTCGGCGAAACCCTCGTGGAAGGCCGGCACGTCGACGTTCGTCGGCTCCTGGAAGCTCGCCCGCAGGCCGTCGAGGAGGGCGTGGGTCGTCTCGTGGGCGATGACGTCGTGGGAGAGCGACGTGAAGACGAGCCCGCCGGGGATCGTGAACCCGCCGGGATCCTGGCCGGCGCGGAAATAGCCGAACGACAGATCCCCCGCCTCGCGGCTGTAGCCGGCGTTCCGCTGCTCGAAGGCGAAGGGACGCACGCGCAGTCGCGTCCGGCCGTCGGCGCCGGGATCGATCGCCCAGCCGATGTTCCGGCCGAGGGCCCGGCGGAAGGCGTCGTAGGTGAGGCTGCAGACCGCGTAGGTCATCTGGAGGTGGAAGCGCGAGTCCGACGGCGACGGGGGGACGCCGTCGGTGACGAGCCAGTGCGGATCGTCGAGGGCGAGCCTCCCCGGATCGGCGAGGGGTGCGGGGGCGCCCGAGCCGTCGATCTCGAAGAGCTTGCCCCTCGGCCCCGGAGCGAGCGGTTCCCAGGGCACCTCCACCTTGGCCACGCCCCCCTCGCGATCGGAGACGGAAGGATCGAGCGTGTAGATCCAGAGCTGTCGGTGGAGGGGACGGGCACGGCCCCGCTTCCAGCGGTAGGGCCTGGTGAGGGCCTGCCGCGCCACCCGTGGACTGATCTGGTAGGCCGTGGGCGTCGCGGCCGCGGCGGGCTGGCGGGGGAGGGCGGGGCGGCGCACGGGGCGCTGCTTCACGGGCTTCTTTTTCGACTGCTTCTTCGCCATGGAAACGTCCTCCGTGACACACCCCCAGCCGGAGCGAACGCTCAATCGGGCGTTTCGCCCCCCTGCCCGGCGCGGACCACCAGGCGTCTGGGCCCCCGGGACACGACCCGCAGGCAGGAGCCGTCGGCGCAGCGGATCACCGGCGTTCCGTCGACCTCCGACCACCGCGCCGCCCGCCCCACGAGCCGGTCATCCCGGCCGCCGTCGGCCACCGTCGCACTGCCGTCGGCATGCACCGTGAGGCGGCGGCGCGGCCGGCGCGAGAGGGGAAAGGAATCCCCCTCGGGGCGGTACACCGCCCCCGCGCGATCGTCCTCCTCGAAGGCATGGACCCACACGGTGCCGACCAGCGGCACCTCCGCCTGCGGGGAATCGTCGGCGTCGCTCGTCACCCGGCACCTTCCCCGGCGAGGTTCAACGCTTGCGCTTCGAACGGGCCGCCGGCTTGGCGACGAGCCCGGGCCGGGCGGTCTCGAGCGCCGTCCGCATCCGGAGCACCTGCTGCGCGGTGAACATGAACATCGCCGCGTCGTCGACATAGTCCATGTAGTTCACGAACATGTCGCCGTTGGGGCCGTTGTTGCAGGTGATGGTGGGCCAGACCGGCGTGCCGTAGTTGGGGCCCTCGCAATTGGGCGTGTCGGCGACGCCGTCGCCGCCGCTGCAATCGGGGGTGTCGCCCCAGATGTGGCGGAGGTTGAGGTAGTGGCCCACCTCGTGGGTGGCGGTGCGGCCGAGGTTGAAGGGAGCCTGGGCCGTGCCGGTCGTCCCGAAGGCCAGGGTGTTGATCACCACGCCGTCGGTCTCGGGGGGGCCGCCGGGGAACTGGGCGTAGCCGAGGAGGCCGGCCGACAGCGGGCACACCCAGAGATTGAGATGGGTCTTCGTGTCGACCGGGGCGATCCCCCCGCCCGCCGCGGACTTCACCGCGTCGTCGGTCGAGAACCCGGTGACCTTCGTGGCGGTGCGCGTCACGTCGACGAGCCGGAAGGTGATGCGGGCGTCGGTGACGAGCCCGCCCCAGGGGCTCGGCACCTTGGAGCGGTCGGCGTTCATCGCCCGGAAGTCCCTGCCGAGCGCCTCGATCTGGCTCGTGATCTGGGCGTCGGAGATGTTCTCGGAGACGCTTGAATGGACGACGTGGACGACCGTGTCGATCGTCACCAGGTCGGCGGCGCCGAGATCGAACCGCGACTCGCGGCGCTTCGACGTCGCCGCCTCGAGCTTCATGAGATTCGTGCGGAAGGCGGGATACTTCTCGAGGAGCAGCATGTGGGCCGCCATCGCGCCGCAGGCCCGGCGGAGCGGCACGGCCTTCTTCTTCCCCGCTCCCGCGCCCTTCTTCCTGGCCATCGTGTGTGCCCCCCGGGAATCGTTCCCTCGCCGTCGCCATGGGGGCCGGCTCGGCGGCCCCCTCGGCAGAGGAGGCTACCGCGGCGGGAAAGCCCGGGCAAGAAGCCCGCCGCCCGGTATCCTGCTCCGGGGAGGAGGACGACACGCCCCGATGCACGCTCCACACGCTCCCCGTTCCGGCCGCGCACGGTACCTGCCGGCCTCCGTCTGGGCGGCACTCCTGCTCCCCTCCCCCACCGTCGCCGCGGAGCCACCCGCCGTGCCGATCGTCATCGCCCACCGCGGCGCGAGCGGATACCTGCCGGAGCACACGCTCGCCGCCAAGTCGCTGGCCTGCGCGCAAGGGGCCGACTTCGTCGAGCAGGACGTGGTGATGTCGAAGGACGGGATCCCGGTCGTCCTCCACGACACGACGCTCGACGCCGTGAGCGACGTGGCGGCGCGGTTCCCGGGGCGGGCGCGGGGCGACGGCCGTCACCACGTCACCGACTTCACGCTCGAGGAACTGCGCCTGCTCACGCTCTCCGAGCGCGTCGACCCCGCCACGGGGAAACAGGTCTTCCCCGCCCGCTTCCCCGCGGGCCAGGGGCGCTTCGGGATCGTCTCGCTCGAGGAGGAACTCGCCTTCCTCGCCGGGCTTTCGCGCTCGACCGGCCGGACCGTCGGCGTCTACCCGGAGATCAAGTCCCCCGCCTGGCACCGGGCGGAGGGGCACGACCCCGCCGCGGCGGTCGTGGCGCTCCTCCACCGGCACGGCTACGCCACGAAGGACGATCCCTGCTTCATCCAGTGCTTCGACCCCGACGAGGTCGCTCGGCTGCGCCGCGACCTCGGCTGGGAGGGGAGGCTCGTGCAACTCGTCGGCGGGAAGGACCAGGACGCGCTCGTCTCCGCGGAGGGCTTGGTGCGGATCGCCGCCGTCGCCGACGGCATCGGCCCCTCGATCGATCGCGTCGTCGACGGCTCCGGACGGCCGACCGATCTCGTGGCCCGGGCCCGCGCCGCCGGGCTCGCCGTCCATGCCTGGACGCTCCGCCGCGACAGGCTCCCGGCCTGGGCCCGATCCTTCGACGAGCTCCAGGACCGGCTCCTCGCCGCCGGCGTCGACGGCGCCTTCACCGATTTCCCCGACCTCACCGTGGCCCGGCTCCGCGACCGGACCGTGCGGCGGGGCGATTGAGCCGCGGACCCGCGACGTCGTCGGCGGCGCCGCACCGGAGGGGTGACGATCCGGCGGCGGTGCCGACGGGGCGACTGGCGGTTCAAACGCGATCCGCCGAGAGGATGCCCGCGTCCTGGTTCACCTTGCGGAGCTTCGACGCCAGCGACACGCCGATGTTCCGCAGGATCTTCGTGTGGAGAACGGGGTGGGACCGCTCGAGGCGCGCGAAATCGGCGATCTCGAACGCGGCCGTCTCCACCACCCCCTCGGCCACCAGATCGGCCGAACGGCGGTTCCCGTCGAGAAACGCCATCTCCCCCACCATCGTCCCGACCGAGAAGCTCGCCACGCGGTTCCACGCCCCGTCCGCGCCCGCCAGCCAGACCCCGACGACCCCCTTGGTGACGAGGAGGAGATTCGTCGCCTCGTCGCCGCTGACGGCGATCTTCTCCCCGTCGGCGTGGGAGCGGTGCCTGAGGAGGGAGGCGAACAGGCCGATCTCCTCCTTCGTGAGCGCGGCCGTGATCTCGTACTCGCTCAGATCCCGGTGCGAAGGGACGGCCGGGGCGTGCACCTCGTCGAGGAGGACGTCCTCGCAATGCTCGAGGGCGCCGTCGGTGGAGTGGTATCGGAAGAGCGCGTCCGCCGCGCCGCGGTCGGCGGCGTGGGCGTGGACCAGATTCCGCACGGCGTCGAGGCGGTGGACGTGGGTGAAGTAGGTCATCACACCCCGCCGGGCGAGCGACGCCGCCAGATCGACGAGCATCCGCACCGCGACACCGTTGATCGCGCTGACATGGTGGAAATCGAGGATCAGGGCGAGCGGTCGACCGACGCGCTCGACGACGTCGCGGACGATGGGCTCGGTCGTCGCGAAGGCGAGGTTGCTCTGCAACTCCACGACGTGGATCCGCCCGCCGTGCTCCCGCAGGGACGCACGGTGGGAGGGATGGCGCGTGCGGCTCGAGGCGCGCTCGGCGGCGGTGTAGGCCAGCCGACGGCCGCTGCGCGTGCAGGAGGGGGGATTGAATTGGTGGAGCTCCCAGGCCCTCGACAGCTCCTCGCACACCTTGAGCGCGCGGGCGCTGTTCCCCTGGGCGTCGAGCCGTGGCGAATAGACGCCGATCGCCAACTGGCCGGGGAGCACCGCCAGCACCCCTCCCGCCACGCCGCTCTTGGCGGGCATGCCGACGTCGTAGATCCAGCCGCCGGAGAAGTCGTACATGCCGCACGACGCCATCACGCTCAACACGTTCTCGACGTGCTCCTGCCGGATCGCCCGGACCCGGGTGACGGGATTGACGCCCTGGTTGGCGAGGGTCGCCCCGAGGAGGGCCAGATCGGCGCAGGTCACCGAGATGGCGCACTGCCGGAAGTAGACGTCGACGGTCCCGGTCGGATCGTCGGTGAGGACGTCGAAGTTGCGAAGCAGGTGGCCGATGGCCCGATTGCGGTGCCCCGTCCGGCTCTCCGACTCGTACACGTCCCGGTCGATCGTCATCGTCCGACCGGCGTAGCGGGCGAACATCCGGAGGATCCGCTCCATCCTCTCCTCCGGGGAATCGGCCACGATCTGCCCGGTGGTGGCGATCGCCCCGGCGTTGATCATCGGGTTCAGCGGGCAGCCGGTCACCTTGTGCAGGCTGATGGCATTGAAGGCATCGCCGCTCGGCTCGACACCCACCTTCGAGAGGATCGCGTCGGCGCCATGATCGTCGAGGGCCAGGCCGTAGACGAACGGCTTGGAGATCGACTGGATCGTGAACTCCCGCCGCGAATCCCCCACCTCGTAGACGTAGCCGTCGGTGGTGGCGATGCAGATCCCGAACAGCTCCGGATCGGCCTTCGCCAGCTCGGGGATGTAGCTGGCGACCTGCCCTTCGCGGTAGTCGGCGTATTTCGCCCGCAGGCCGTCGAGGAAGGATTGGATCGGTGACGGGGTGTGGGCGGTGGCCATGGGGCGTCCCTGAGGGGAGTGTGGCAGGGTCCAGAACGGTGCCGACCGCCCGCCGGCTCCGCGATCATACAAGGTCGCCGCCGGCGATTCGGATCGGTGGCGCGGCGCGGCCACGATGCCGGCACGGAGCGACGACGCCGGCACGGTAGACTCCGCTCCGTCGGCAGCCGCCCGGTGCACGATCCGCGGCCGTGGGCGACGGGGACGGGCGACCGACGGACGAGGGGAGGGGTCATGACACGAGACCGGACGACGGCGGACGATCGATCACCGGAAGGGTCGCCCGCGCGGCCGGCTCCCCCCTCGCGCACCCGGCACGTCGTCCTCGCCTTCGCCGTGCTCCTGGCGGTGATCACCTACGTCGACCGGGTCTGCATCTCGCAGGCGGCCCCGCGGATGCGCGAGGACCTCGGCCTCACGAAGGAGCAGATGGGGTGGGCGTTCTTCGCCTTCTCGATCGCCTACGCGAGCTTCGAGATCCCCGGCGGATGGCTCGGCGACCGGATCGGCCCGCGGGCGGTGCTGCTGCGCGTGGTGACGATGTGGTCGGCGTTCACGATCCTCACCGGGTGGGCCTGGAACTTCTGGTCGCTGATCACCTTCCGCTTCCTCTTCGGCGTCGGGGAGGCGGGCTGCTTCCCGAACCTGGCGAAGGTGTTCTCGCTCTGGCTCCCCGGGCACGAGCGCGTCCGGGCGCAGGGGATCATGTGGCTCTCGGCACGCTGGGGCGGGGCGTTCACGCCGCTCCTGGTCGGCTGGATGCTCTCCAAGGACCACCTCGGCCTCCACTACCGGTGGACGTTCCTCCTCTTCGGGGTGCTCGGCATCGTGTGGGCGATCGCCTTCTGGCGGTGGTTCCGCGACAACCCGCGACACCATCGGGGCGTGAACGACGCGGAGCTGGCGATCATCGGCGACTCGGCCGACCGGGAGGTGGGTCACGGCCGCGTCCCCTGGGGGCTGTTCCTCTCGAGCGGGAGCGTGTGGCTGCTCTGGCTGCAGTACTTCTGCCAGAACTTCTCCTGGTACTTCTACATCACCTGGATGCCGACCTTCCTCGAGGAGACCTTCCCCCGGTTCACCGACCTGCAGAAGGCCCTCGCCGGGTGCGTGCCGCTGTTCTTCGGCGGGATCGGGTCGTTCGTGTCGGGCTCGCTCGCCGCCTGGCTCGCGCGCCGTCTGGGGGGCACGGCCCGGGCCCGGCGCACGCTCGGCTGCGTCGGCCTCTGCGGCGCGGCGGTGATGCTGCTGGTGTCGGTGGCGCTGCAGCAGCGCGCGGCCGGGACCGGCGCCGCGGCCTTCGGCGTCGCGGCGCTCCTGGCGATGGGGCTGGCGAGCTTCGGCAACGACCTCTCCATGCCGGGGAGCTGGGGCGCGTGCATGGACATCGGCGGCCGGCACACCGGCTCGCTCGCCGGGAGCATGAACATGATGGGGAACTTCGGCGGGGCCCTCTCGCCGGTCGTCGTCCCCTGGCTGCTCGCGCGGCTGGCGACGGGCGGCTCCGACGGGGCGAACTGGACGCCGGCCTTCCTCCTCTTCGCCGCGGTCTACGCCGTCGGCGGCGTGGCCTGGCTGTTCATCGATCCGGTGACGCCGCTGGAGGAGGGATCGGCGCGGACGGCCGACCACTGACGGATCGCGCGGCCCGCGGCGGGCGCACGGAAATCAGCCGCCGGCGGCGACCGGCCGGCGGAGGACCGTCCACTTCGTGGAGGGACTCGCCGGCCAGGTGCCCAGGCTCGCGAGGCCACGCGAGAGGCGCACCGTCGACACCCCGGTCGCGTTGTCGGCCCACGCCGTGTCGGCCGTACCGTCGCCGTTGACGTCGTAGGCCACGACGAAGGTGGAGTCGCGGCTCCCCTCGATCGCCGCCGACGCGCGGTAGGCCGTGTCGGCCATGAGCCATGCCGCCGCACCTCCGCTCGGCAGATGTTTCCAGAGCAGGTCGCCGCGACCGTCGCCGTCGAGATCGGCGGCGCCGACGATCTTCCAGGTGGAGTCCCCGCCGAGCAGCGCCTGAGACGGCGCCCGGGTGCCGTTCATGTGCCACAGCGCCGTCGAGCCGGTCCCCCGGTGCTGCCAGAGCAGGTCGGAGATGCCATCGCCGTCGGCGTCGTAGGCGTTGGCCACCGGAAGGATCGTCCAGTCCGGGTCGGAGGTCTGCACGACCGCGTCGGTCCCTCCGGCGATCATCGCGTGCGACCGCACCGTGGAACCGTTCATCAGCCACACCGCCACCGATCCGCCCACCATGTCCCGCCAGAGCAGGTCCTCGCGGCCGTCACCGTCGTAATCCCCCGCCGCCGCGACACGCCAGCGCGCGTCGCCGCCGAGCACATTCTGCTGCGTGACGTTGCCGCCGGCCGCCATCTGCCAGAGGACGGTCGTGCCGGAAGGGACATGCCGCCAGAGGATGTCGGAGACCGCGTCGCCGCCGAAGTCGGCCGCGACGACGATCTCCCAGTCGGGCCCTCCGCCGAGCGGACGCGTGGCCACCACCGCTCCCGCGGCGTCGCGGAACGTCGCCGTCACCGCGCCGCTCTCGGCGTCGCGCAGGAGCACGTCGGAGCGGCCGTTGCCGTCGAGATCGGTATCGATCAGAGGCTTCTGCACCGAGAGATCGGGCCTGAGCATGGTGAACGTCGGCACGCCACCCACGCTCGTGACGGCGAGGAGACGGCCGGCGGCCCCCGACGTGCCGGCGCGCGGCGGGTCGAGGGGGAGCAGGGACAACGGCGTGCCGGCGAGCGTGACGCTGCCGAAAGGCTCGAAACGATCGCCGCGGTAGCGGGCGACCCGAGATCCGCCGTCGACGGGCGCGACGGTGAAGAGGTTGCCGCGGAGCCAACCGGCATCGACGAACGGTGCGGGAACGGCATACGGGAGGCGGGCGAGCGTCGTCGCGTCGTGCACTGCCCCCGACCCGAGGACGACGACGCTCCCGTCGGGTTTGACGCGGATGGGATGGGTGAACCCGTCGCTGGTGTGGAGCGGGGAGTCGATCGGGGACCCGATCCCGCCGGGCGGCAGGTCCGGGACGTCGCCACGGACGTTGATCGGCTCACGGATGAGATCGTTGGGCGTCTGGTCGTCGCGGAGGAAGTACATCGATCGCGTCGCATCGCTCCAGACATACTCCTCGGAGTAGTGCACCCAATCCCTGGAATGGACCACGCGGCCGTTCGTGTCGATGGTGTAGTGCGTGGCCCAGGCTCCGGTGTCGTCCTCGGCGAAGACGTAAGGACCCGCGGCGGAGAGCCCACCCGGCCTGCCGGGAAGCACGACGAGCGGAACCTGCCGCGGCGTCTCGGCCCGGAGATCGATACGGTCGATTTCACCGTTGGCGTAGGCGACGAAGACCGCCTCCAGCGCCGGTGCATGGGCGAAGTGAGACGGGGTGCCGAGGAGAGGGATCGTCGCGGCGTACTTCCCGGTGGACGGCACCCACCGGAAGATGCTCGATTCCGCCGCCGAGCAGAGGAGCACTGTGCCGTCGGCCGCCCTCGCCACGAGGTCGGGGACGAAGGCCAGACCGACCGGATCGGCCGGCGGCCCGGGATCCGGGCTGACGATGTCGGCCAGCGGCACGACCTTCGTCCGCCACCCGGAGGGCTCCGACGGGTCGGCGAGGAAAGCGATCGCATCCTCCTGCCCGAGGAAGACGTTCGAGGCGGAGAAACCGATTTCCGCCCGGCCGGTCGGCAACCAGGACGCGGAGAAGCCGGCGAGGGTCGTTCCGGCGACGGCGATCGGGGCGTTGCCGACGAAGCCGACATCCGTCACGCGCGTGCCGAGGCTCTTCGACCAGCCGAGCGTGTCGGTCGAGTAGGCCGTACCCGAATCGTCGAGGACGCGGGTGCCGTCGGGCGAGACCCACGTCGCGGTGGCCGTCGGATACCCGGAGACACCCCAGTTGTTGCCGGCGCCGGTGAAATGACCGGTGTCGTCGTACGTCACCGTGAGGATGCTGGAGGAGGATCCGCTCCGGTCGTGACCGAGGATCTTGTTCATTCCGGTGGCGATCGACGTGGGCGCGAAGGCACCCGACCACGTCTCACGGGTGTCGACGATGGCGTTCGTCGTCTTGTCGACGCTCGTCACGCGGCCGTTCGTGGCCGTATTGGTGACCACGAACAGGAACCGGCCGTCGGAGTGGAGCGAGACGACGTCCTGCTGCGTGGCGAAAAGCCATGTCGGCGACGTGCCGTCGGCCGCGTAGCGGTAGATACGGTTGCCGAAGGCGGCGACGACGCCGTCTTCGTCGACGAGCGCGGCGGTCGCCGGGCCGGGGGCGTCGCGGAGGACGACGGGGTCGAGCCAGCGCTCGGCGGCGATGTCGTAGCGGTCGATCTCCGGCTTCGCCGGATCGACGAACCAGCCGACGTCGCCGTGGCGGAACACCGTCGCCGAGAGCATGGCGCGCGGCTCGAGACACTCCGGAAGGACCACACCGGTGGCATCCCGACGGGCATTACCGGACACGGATGTGCGACGGCGACGCATGGAATACTCCTCGGGGGGGGGCGACCCGGGAATGCTACCCCCTCTTTCGAGGCGATTCCACTGCGCCGCGCCGGGCGTTCAGCCGAGCCGGTCGCGCAGCTCGTCGGCCTGGCGGCGGATGGCGCGGATCTCGGCGGGGGTCTTCCGGCCGAGGTTCTTCACCTGCATCGACATCCGGGGATTGCGCGCGAGGAGCGCCTCGTGCCGGGCGAGGAAGTCCCAGTAGAGCGTCGTGAAGGGGCAGGCGTCGGGGCCGGTGGCCCGCTTGGGATCGAAGCGGCACCCGCGGCAGGCGTTGCTCATCCTGTCGACGTAGGCGCCGCTCGCGCAGTAGGGCTTCGAGGCCATCACGCCGCCGTCGGCGAACTGGCTCATGCCGAGGGTGTTCGGCAGTTCCACCCACTCCACCGCGTCGACGTACACGGCGAGGTACCACCGGTGGACCTCCTCCGGCCGGACGCCGAAGAGGAGCGCGAAGAGCCCCGTCACCATCAGGCGCTGGATGTGGTGGGCGTAGCCCAGGTCGAGCGACTGCCGGACGGCGTCACGGAGGCAGGCCATCTCCGTCTCGCCGGTCCAGTAGAAGCCGGGGAGCGGGTGCTCGGCACCGAGGGCGTTGCGGCCGGCGTACTCCGGCATGAGGTGCCAGTAGACGCCGCGGACGTACTCCCGCCAGCCGAGCACCTGGCGGATGAAGCCCTCGGCGGCCTCGATCGGCACGCTCCCCCCGCGCCACGACCGTTCGGCCCCGGCGACGACGTCGCGCGGGTCGAGGAGCTTGAGGTTCATGGCGGCCGAGAGGCGCGAGTGCCAAAGCCAGGGCTCCCCGGTCCAGATCGCGTCCTGGTAGCGGCCGAAGTTGACGAGGCGATGCCCGAGGAAGTCGTCGAGCGCCAGCCGCGCGTCCTCCGGTGTCACCGGCCAGTCGAAGGCGTCGAGGCGGCCGGGGTGGCGGGCGAAGCGGGCGTTCACGAGGTCGAGGACGCCGCGCGTGACGGCGTCCGGGGCGAAGCGGCGCGGCGCGGGGAGCGTGCCCGGCCCCGACTTCGGGAAGGATCCCCGGTTCTCGGCGTCGAAGTTCCACTGGCCGCCGGCCGGCTCGTCGCCGTCCATGAGGACGCCGTGGCGGCTCCGCAGCTCGCGGTACCACCACTCCTGGCGGAGCTGCTTCCTCCCCGCGGCGTGCGCGATGAACTCGGCCTTGGTGGCGAAGAAGTGGCGGTCGGGGCGGATCTCGAGGGGAATGTCCGCCTCGGCGGCGACGCGCCGCAGTTCCTCCTCCACCCGGTGCTCCCCCGGCTCGACGACGACGAGGCGCCGCGGGCGCCGCGCGGCGAGGCTCGCGGCGAGCGCGGCGCCGAGGGAGAGCGGCTCGGCGGGCGAGGCCGCGCCCGGCAGCTCGCGGTAGTCGACCGTGAGCCCTTCGCCGCGGAGCCGGTCGCGGAAGTGGCGCATCGCCGCGAGGAAGACCGCGATCCTCGGCTTCGTGCTCCAGACGTGCGTCGCCTCCCCCGCCACCTCCGCCATCCAGACGCGATCGTGCGCCGGTTCGAATCCGTCGAAGGCGGAGGAGCGGCGATCGAGCTGGTCGCCGAGGACGAGGACGAGGTGGCGCATGGAAAAAGCCGGAGGGACCTGCCGCCGGGGACGCGACGGAGGGACCAGCCTAACAGCGCCGCGGGCCGGAGCCCGGGCGTTCAGCGCGGCGCGGTGGCGGGGGGCGGCGCGAGGAGCACGACCACCGGGATCTGCAGGGTCGCGGACCTCTCCCCGGCCAGCAGTGCCACCTCCACCGACCCGTCGATCCGCGCCGCGCGGACGTCGACCTCGCGCCGCGGTTCGAGTTCCAGGCCGAGCCTCGTCGGCAGGACGTCCCCCCGGAGGCCGTGGCGGACGATGCCCTGCAACGTCGGCGAGACGCGCACGCCGGCCACCCGCCACGCCTCCTGCCCCTCCGATCGGCGTCGCAACTCCACCTCCGCGGGTCGGTCGGCGGCGGCGGTCGACGGACCGAGCACGACGGCACGCGGCACGGCACACACCTCGCCGACCACGCAGCCGCGCACCGGCACCACCTGGGCCAGGGACGATCCCGGCGCGCGGACGGTCACGTCGGCCCGCCATTCCCCCCAGGGACAGTCCGGCATCAACACCGCCTGGAAGCGGTCCGTCCCGTCGGCCCGCGTCTCGAGGTGCGCGACGGCCAGCCAGGGCACGTCCGACTCGGGCACCGGGTGGCCGTCCGCTCCCGGCCCCCGCGGCGCCGGGGACGTCGTCCGGGCCTCGACGACCGCCGGGAGGTCCTCCTCGGCGACACGGCCGTAATCCAGCTCGCGCGGCTCGATCCACGACGTCGCCAGGGAGCGGTAGCGGAGCGTGATCGGGACCTCGCCGCCGCCGTCGTCGACGACCACCACGCGCTCGCCGGTGACGCCGGCGCCGGCCCGGGCCGTCACGCTCACCTCCGCGTCCACCACCGCGCCGGGGGCGATGGTGGTCGCCTCCACCCGGAACGAGGCACACCCGCACGACTTCCGCACGTCGACGATCCGGACGGGGCGCGCGCCGTCGTTGCGGAGCGTGAGTCGCCGCCGCGCGCTGGCCCCGGCGGGGAGGGTGCCCAGGTCGATCGTCGCCACGCTCGCGCCGAGCCCACGTGCCGGCGCGGTCGGCCGGTCGGGGGAACGGTCCGGCACCGACGTCCAGGCGACGACGCCGAGGAGGAGCGGGACGACGAGGGACCGCACGCTCATGGCCCCACCCCCTCCGCGGGTGCCCGTCCGGGTCCGCGCCGGCATCGTCGTCGGAAGAGTCCGGCCGCCATCACGAGGAAGGCCGCCACGCTCCACGCCGGCCCCGGGCCCCACGCACGCGCCGCACGCGCCGCGCCGGACGGGTCCGCCCCCGGGTCGGCGCGATCGTCGCCGACGGGATCGTGGTCGTAGATCCATCGGGCGCGCGTCGGCGAGATCGTGAAGGCGTCCCGGTCGACCGGCTCGTTGACCTCGAGGGAGCCGGGATCCACCACGAGGAGCACGCTGTCGCGCTCGGATGGTGCCCCGGGCCGCTCGGCCACGTCGATCCAGGCCTCGATCCGGACCGGCACGCACGCCGACTCGCCGTCGCTCGGGAACTCCCGCCACTCGAGCACGTCGACCTGCCCCACCACGCGTCCGTCGTCGTGGACGAGGCGCCAGCGCTCCGGCAGGGGATGCGGGTCGGTCCGGAACCAGACGTGCGACGTCGTCTCCGGCACGGTGCCGACGAGCTTCCAGCCCACGCACCGCCGCCCCCGGATCGTCTCCTGCCCGAGCGGGACGGCGGCGGCGAACCTCGCCTCCCACCGACCCGACTCGCGGACCAGCGGCATCGTCACCACGTCCTCCGCGGAACAGAGCCACAGATAGGGGACGAGGAGCGGATTGAGGCCGATCGTCGGGTTGCCGACGTCGGGGCCCGGGGAGAGCTTCAGCACCCGGGTGTCGAGGGCGAACTGCTGGTAGGAGCGGCCGTCGAACGCGCACTCGAAACTGCCGCCGTCGCCCCCGGCGAAGTCGGCACGGAAGCACGCCCCGGCCGCCTGGAAGGAGAGACGGTTGCTCGTCGTCTCGTGGGGGGTGCGGACGCTCTCGGTGCACCGGAAGGAGACGGTGTCGACGAGCGTCACGGCTCGGTGGCCGTCGAGGGCGAAGCGTCGCGGATCCTCGTCGCCACGGGACGCCGCGGCGGCCGCCGCCCACCACGCCAGGAGCAGGATCGACACCAGTCCGGGCCATGCCCCCCGCGTCGGACGGGCGGATGATCGTCGCATCATGCCTCGGCTCCTTTCCCACATGGCCGGCTCGAGGACGACGCACGGCCCGCCGCTCGAGCGGCGGCGGCCGTGCGGCCGGGTCATTGGCAGGTGTCGAAACCGGCCGGGTGGACGAGGACGCCGCCGCAATCCCTGCCCGTGTACCTCGCGCAGGGAAGGAAGAAGAACTTCGCCCGCACCCCGCACTGCTTCTTCTCGGCGTCGGGGATCGCCGCCGCCTTCCGCACCGAACGCGACCCGGTGACGTTGGACGACGCCACCGACAGGCAGCAACTCCCGGTCCACGTCCACGACACGCGGCAGGGGCGCATGTCGTGGGTGCAGCGCGGCACCTTGTGAACGTCGACGTCTACCCCCTCCTTCGGGACCGCGGCCTCGGTCGGTGCTTCGGCGATGGGGATGATGTCGCCGAAGGAGCGGGCGTCGAGGACGAGCGCGATGATCGAGGCGGCAGCCAGACCCGAGGCCGCCACCATCAGGCAGGTCCGAGCAGCGTGGGGAAGGAACTTCATGGCGATCCTCCTCGAGTGCCTTGGGGGGACGGCGGCTCCCGGGCGGTGGCGGCGCCCGCACCGGGCGACCGGCCTGCCGGAAGCCAGGGAGCACACCCCGTGCCGAACGCCGCCGCGTGGCTCGATGACGCGTCAGCGGGGCGCCGGCCGGGCGACTGGTCACATCGGGTGGTCGATCCCCCGGGTCCTACGCCGCGGCGGGGCGGAGCGTCCGATCGATTCCGCACCATCCAGGCGCGGAATGCGCCACTTCCCCCACCCTCGTGGGCGCGCGGCCGGTTCCGCCGCCCTGTCCGGCGGCTTGGGATCGCCACGGTGACGCGTTCCCCGGCGACCGGTTCCTCGCACCCGCGCGAGGGGCCGCATAGGCTCCGGAGAACCCCCGGAGCCCGCCGCATGGCCCCCCCTCTGGCCGTCGTTCCCGTCCTGCGCGAGGTCGCCCCCCTCGACGCCCTCGAGCCCTACCGCGGGCAGGTGTTCCATGCCGGGCACCTCTGGCTCGGCCACAGCGTCGGCACCGTCGCCGACTACCGGCTCGACGCCCACACCCCCGCCGGCCTCCTCGTGGCGAGCGCCCCGGTGCCGCACACGATCGAGTTCCTCCATCCGTTCGGACCGCGGGCGATCCTCGCCGTCGGCAAGCACCACGTGCCCTCCAAGGGCTGGCGGACCTACCACACGGTGGCGCGCCTCGCCGGCGGCCGGCTCCGCGTCCGCACGCGCACGATGCCGGCCCGGTTCCAGGTGGAGCAGTTCGGCGGGTCGCCCCGGGCGATGTTCTTCAACGAGACCGGTTTGGGACGGGTGATCCGCTGGAACGGATTCTGGGGGCGGGCCCTCCCGCCGCGCGTCCACTTCCCCGGGACGATGCTCCACTGCGGCCGCTGGCTCTACGTCCTCGAGCGCAACGACTTCCGACCGGGCCACGAATCGATCGCGCGCATCGACCTGGCCCGCGGCACGATCCAGCGCACGTTCCCGGAGACGCGCCGCCGGCTGACGACGCTCCTCGATCTCCCCGGGTTCCCCTGGATCGCGGCGCCGGAGGCCTGGGCCGACCGGGTGCTCCTCGTCGACAGGGCCACCAACCGGCTCGCCGCCGAGATCCCCGTCCAGGGGTCGCCGGTCGAGGTGGCGCGGCTCGGGCACTGTCTGGTGGTGGCGACCCAGGAAGCGCGCGGCCTCTCCTTCATCGATCTCCGCGATCCCGGCTTCCCCCTCGTCGCCCGCTGGGATCTCTCCGCCGCCGGGCCGGCGCTCGGCAACATCCGCTCGCTCCAGGTCGATCCCCACGGCGGCGCCGTCTACCTGCGCTCGCCGTTCCACGCCCGCATCGACGACGGTGTCGCCGGCGTCACCATGGCGACCGACCCCGACGGCGCCACGCTCCGCGCCTGCACCACGCCGGCGGCGCGCCTTCCGGCCCGCGCCGCGTGAGCGTTCACTCCGCGGCGAGCGAGACGCGCACGATCTCCTCGTCGTTGCGCAGGAACACGCTCCTGTCGGCGTAGGCCGGCGCGCTCCACACGACCGGCCGGCCGAAGGCCGACTGCGTCGGCTCGACGAGGTGCGCCCGGTCGAGTTCGCGGTAGCCGGAGGGGGAGATGTCGGCGATGACGAGGTCGCCCGACTCGGCGAAGAGGAAGAAGCGCTTCCCGTGCCGGCAGAGGAAGGCGGTGCCGGTGGCCGGGGGGCGGTCGCCGAGCGGTCCCGGCGTCGACCACTTCACCGCGCCCGACGGGATCTCGACGGCGCGCAGATCCCCCTTCTCGTGGAAGCCGTAGAGCGTCGTCCCGTCGACGAACGGCTGGACGTTCACCGCCGAGATGCCGTGCTTGGCCTTGTTGCGCCACACCGGCTCGACCCCGGGCGCGTCCGTCGCGAGCTTCACGAGGAGGTTCTTCTCCTGGAAGCCCCCCACGTAGAGCCAGTCGCCGACCTTCACCGGCGCCATGATGATCGAGCCGTTGTCGGCGTTGTACGGCGTCTCCCAGAGGATCTCGCCGCTCTCCGGCGCCACCGCGTACATCCCGTCGGGCTTCATGAGGACCAGCTGCCGCCGGCCTGCGGCCTCGATGATCGTCGGCGGCGAGTAGCCCTGCTCGGGGGCCTTGCCGGCCCGCCACAGTTCCTTCCCCGTCGCCTTGTCGAGGGCGACGGCGTGGGCCTTGGCCGTGCCGGCGACGACGAGGAGCCTGTCGCCGTCGACGAGCGGATGCCCCGCCCAGCCCCACAGCGCCGCCTTCGTGTCGTACTCGACCTTGAGGTCCTTCGCCCACACGACGCGGCCGTCGGCGACGTCGAGGCAGAGGAGATCCCCCTCGGCACCGAGCACGTAGACGCGGTCGCCGTCGACCGTCGGCGTGCAGCGCGGGCCGGCCGGGTAGCTGATCGTGTAGGTGACCGGCCAGGCGTGCCGCCAGAGTTCCTTCCCCGTGGCCTCGTCGAGGCAGAGGACGCGCTCGGTGCCCCGCGCGGTCTTGCGGTCGAAGTTGTCGCCGGGAAGCGCGGCGTCGGGGGCGAAGTCGGTGACGAACACCCTTCCCCGGGCCACCGCCGGGCCGGCGTAGCCCCCCTTCACCGGGGCCCGCCAGAGGACCTTCGGCCCGCCGGCGGGGAACCGCTCGAGGATCCCCTCCTCGCGCCACACGTTGTCGCGCTCGGGGCCCATCCACTGCGGCCAGTCGTCGCCGCGGGCGGCGGGAAACGCCGCCAGGGCCAGCACCAACGACGCGGAGGCGAGGGGGGAGTGGATACGGCGCATGGGGCGGCCCCGGGAGGAGGAGGATTCGAACCTGCACGACGGGTCAGGATAGCAGCGCCGCGCCGCGCGGCGCCCGCCGCGTCAGCCGCCGTCGAGGGCGGCGACGGCGATCCGGCCCCCCGGCCGGCCGTCGTCGGACGCATCCGCGTTGCCGGCGACGACGACGTCGCTCACGCCCCCTTCGCGGACGACGAGGCGGGCCGACGCGACCCTCCAGCCGGGGCGGAAGTCGTCGAAGACGGTCGTCGTGCGGACGTCGGAGAAGCGCACGCTCTCCGTGTCGGCGCTCACGAGCGTGCGCCCGTCGGGGGACCACGCGAGGGCGCGGATGTCGCTGGCATGGCGGGCGAATGTCCCGAGCGGGAGGCCGGTGGTGGCGTCGAAGCGTTCCACTCCCCCTTCGTTCGTGCCGATGACGAAGCTCCGTCCGTCGGGGGCGAAGGCGACGACGCGCACCGTGCCGGTCGTCGGGGACAATTCGAGGAGCGGCCGCCCGCTCCCGACGCGCGGCGATCCGCCCGGGGCGCGGTCGTAGAGGAGGATCGTCTTGCCGGCGACCACGACGGCGCGCGGATCCCCGCCGAGCGTCACGTCGAGCGCGTCGATGCCACGGCCGAGGTCGTCGATGGGCAGCACCCGGCCGGCGCGATCGTCCCAGATGACCAGTTTCCCGTCGGCGGTACCCACGAGCAGGCCCGCCGCGCCGCACCACGCGACCGCCTGGCCGCGCCACGTGTCCGGCACGTGCCTGCCCCCCCCTCCCGCGCCGGGGATCGGCACCACCGCGATGTGATAGTTCTCGTCCACCGCGGCGAGGCTGCCGCGCGCGCCGTCCATGGCCAGCGCGTACCTCGCGGTGACGGGGAGCGTGGCCGTCACCCGCGCGCCGCGGTCGAGGCGGAGAAGTTCATTCCCCGCGCCGACGATCCACCCGGCCGACGGACCCCGCCCGTCGACCACCCCGAGCGTCGCGATCGGCCCGCCGTCGAGCGCGCGTTCGCGGACACCGGCGAGTTCCGCCGGCCGGCGCGGGTCGAAGCGCCGTAGCGAGCCGTCCGCGCCGACGGAGACGACGTCGCCGTCGGGCAGGATCGCCACCTCCCACACCCGGCCGACATGGCCGACGAGCGGCGTGGCGCTCCCCCCGGCGACGGGCAGGACGCGGACGACGCCGTCGCGGCAGCCGACGACGACGGCGCTCCCGTCGGCCGTGAAGTGGCATCCCGCCACCCACGACGGCTGGAGCGGCAGGGCCGCGACGGTTTCC
>CAZMOU010000076.1:0-20367 GCA_964567835.1 uncultured Chitinophaga sp.
AAGGCGAGGGGGCGGGGATTGGCCCGGGCGCGGGCCTGGAGCCGGTGCCACTTGCGCCCGAGGGTCGGCGACACCGCGGCGACGTCGATGCCGTCGGCAGAAAGCCCCTTCTCGGCGGGTGGCAGGCCCTGGTCGGTCCTGATCCGCGCGGCGAGTTCGTCCAGTGCCTCGGCGGCGTGCTGCATCGCGAGCCGCTTGCGCGCCACGATCGTCGGTAACGTCTCCCGGGCCGCTGCGAGATGGCCGAGATCGAGTTGGGCCGGCGAACATCGCCGCGGCCTCTTCCAATCGCCCGCCATCCACCAGTGCACGGGCCAGATTCCACCGCTCCTCCCGGATCGTCTCGTCGATCGCCGCGGCACGGTCCTCGGGCACGTCGTCGATGTAGCCGAGGTCGGCGAGTTGCCGCACCACGGCGGCCGCCGCCTCCGAGCCCGCCGAGGCGCTCCGCTCGAGCAGTGCCGCGTCACCCGGCAGGTCGTCCCACGAGTCGATGAACCGGATCGCGGGGGGATGCTCCCAGATCGCCGTGAGCGGCCGGCCGTCCATGTCCCGTCCCACCGGCAGGTCGAAGAGCGAGAGCACGGTCGGCGTGACGTCGAGGAGCGACGCCCCGGGAAGCAGAGCGTCGCGGCGGATACCCGGGGCGGCGACGAAGATCCCGTGGGGCCTGTGTTCGGCGGCGGGACCGGCCGGCTCGTTGGGGAGCGTCCGGGGCCGTTGATGGTCGGAGTGGAAACCGTGGTCACTCACGAGGAGCAGGGTGGCGTCGTCGCCGGCGAGCGCCACGAGGACGCCGAGCATCGCGTCGTGGAGCACGTACGCCCCCTGCACCACGCGCGAATAAAGCTCGAAATCGCGCTCGGTCACCCATTCCAGCCGCGGCGGGTGATACCGCATGAAGCCATGGGAGAACTGATCGATGGCGTTGTAGTAGATGCCGGCGAAGTCCCACTCGGGCCTGCTGGCGAGCACGTGCCGCGCGGCCGCATGCACCGTCCCGCACTCGGCGACGATGGTCGCCAGCGAATGGAGGCGTCGATCGGTGTCCTGATCGATCTCCGGGGCCCGCGGCACGAACGCCCTCAGCATGTCCCCCTCGATCTCGTGCGGGCGGATCCGCAACTCGGCGAGCGCCGCGGCCAGATCGGGCGGGTGCACGCTGCCTGCCGGCACGGGCCAGGGCTGATCGAGGCCCGCGGTCGCCTTGTGGAAATGATTGCCGACCATCACGCCGCGGAGCGGCTCGGCCGGATGGCTCGGCCACCAACCGATCAGGTGGCAGGTCTTCCCCTGCTGGTGGAGAATGTTCCAGACCGCCTTCGTCGTCCGCGAGAAGGTCGAGACGGGGCGGATCTCGCCCGATTCCGGAGCCACTTCGGAAAACCCGTGGACGCCGTGCTTGGAGGGCCGCTTGCCCGTGGCGATGCTCGTCCAGAGCATCGGCGAGAGCATCGGCTGGAGCGTGGCGATGTTCCCCATCACGCCCCGCTCGACGAGCCGGGCGAGGTTCGGCATGTGGCCGGCGTCGAGCAGCGGATGGATGACCTTCCAGTCCGCAGCATCCCACCCGACGAGCAAGACCCGCCTGTTCATCGTCGTCTGACCATCGGGACCGGATCGCGTGGCCGACGATCAGTCGGCGGGGGCCGTCGTCCGGCTCATCCCGGACCGCCGCCGCGCCTCCACGCCGAACAACCCGGCGGCGAGCAGCGCGATGGGGGAAACATCCGCAGGCAATTCGGGGACGGCGGGAGGGCCCCCCACGGGCACCGCGCCGACGTTGATCGGCGTGTTCGGGGTCGAATGGTAGAAAGCCTCGCCGATCTTGAAGCCCTGACCCACGGCCACGCCGTCGATGGTCAGACTCGCCCAGCCGTAGTAGTACTGATCAGGGACCGCATTGAACCGGAACCGGAAGCCGAAATAGCCGGTCTGATTGAGCGTGAAGTGGAGCTGCTCGTTCCCCTGGTTGTACGTCATCGACTGGAAGCCACCGTACCAATTGCTGGAAAGCGGCCCCACCTCGGCGGCGTCCGCCAGATCACGCAGGGCGTCACCGGCACCGACGAGCAGGCCGTTGGCCTGCGGCGTGAAGGCGTTGGCGGGGGAGAACACGGCCATCGGATACACGGCGGTGTAATTCATGAGAAAGAAATCGGCGTCGCCGTTGCCGTCGATGTCCCACCCCGTATTGCCTGCCGTCGACGGAGGCCTCAGCGTGCCGGGGGTGACCGTCGCGGGAGAGGTGAACGAGAAACCGGGGATGCCCTGTGCGGCCACCACCCCCGCCGTCGGCACGTAGGTGACTCCCGCGTCGCTGAACTCCCCCGAGACCGCGGCACCGGCGGCGCCTGCCACGGCGGCCACCCTGCGGGCGAGACGTGCCTTTCGTGCCCGTATCGTGTCGTCGGTCGGCGGCGTCCGGTCGCATGAAGTCTGCATGGGCTGCATCCGTTACCTTGAGGAGCGGGTCGCCCCCTCGCGGAGGCGATGTGGGCGGCAGTGTGATGCCCGTGGGCGAACGCGTCTACGAACGAATGGCTTTCGATCGCGACAGGACGGCAGCCCGGGAACACCACTGGGGACGACGACATGCCTTCCGATCGACCATGCCGGCGGCGGACCCTCCTCGCCGCCGGGGCCGGCGCCGGCCTGGGGGTCGCGGCGTGCGGAGGCCGCGGCGCCGACGCGGAGGCCGCGCCCGCATGGCGCGCCGGCGTCGCCCGGGAGACGATCACGCCGCGCACGCCGGTGTGGCTGGCGGGCTACGGCTCGAAACGGGCCCCCGACGGGAAGCTCCACGACCTGTGGATGAAGGCGCTCGCGCTCGAGGCCCCGGGTGGGACGCGCGTGGTGCTCGTGACGAGCGACTTCCAGGGGGTGCCGGCGAGCATGAGCGACCGGGTGTTCGCGGCCTGCGAGCGCCGCTTCGGCCTCGGCCGCGCCTCCCTGATGATCACCTTCTCCCACAACCACTGCGGCCCGCGCCTGGGGGATGACCTCCAGGACTACTATCCCGAGGATCCCGATCAGGAGCGGATCGTCGCCCGGTACACCGACGAGTGCGTCGCGCGGATGACCGATCTCGTGGGGCGGGCGCTCGCCGACCTCTCCCCCGCGACGCTCGCCGCCGGCCGAGACGGGTGTGGCTTCGCCGTCAACCGGCGGAACAACGTCGAGGCCGAGGTGCCCGGCCTGCTCGCCGCGGGCACGCCACTCCGCGGCCCGGTCGATCACGACGTGCCGGTGCTCGCCGTGCGCCGGCCCGGGGAGCCGGGGACGCTCGTGGCGATCCTCTTCGGCTACGCCTGCCACCCGACGACGCTCGCGTTCACCAGCTGGTGCGGCGACTACCCAGGCTTCGCGCAGTTGGCGATCGAGGAGCGTCATCCGGGGGCCAGCGCGATGTTCGTGAACACCTGCGGAGGCGACCAGAACCCGCTCCCGCGCCGCGCCGTGGAACTCTGCCGGAAGTACGGCCTGGAACTCGCCGCGGCGGTCGAACGGGCCCTCGCCGGCACGCTCGCGCCGGTGGTTCCCGGCCTCCGCGCCGCCTACCGGCAGATCGATCTTCCCTACGAGACCGTGGTGACGCGGCCCGATCTCGTCGCCGCCGCCGCCGATGGCAACGCGATCAGGGCCCGCTGGGCACGCCGCCTCCTCGCCCGGCTCGACGCGGGCGGGACCTTCGCCTCCGCGGCTCGGTATCCGTGCCGCGCCTGGCGGCTCGGCGAGTCGACGCTCGTCATCGGCATGGGTGCGGAGACGGTGGTCGATTACGCGCTGCGCTTCAAGGCCACGTACGGGCGCGACACCTGGGTCTGCGGCTACGCCGACGACATGCTCGCCTACATCCCGTCGCGCCGCGTGTGGGAGGAAGGGGGCTACGAGGGCGGCGCTTTCTTGTACGAATACGGCCGCCCCGCCACGCGCTGGGCCGGCGACGTCGAGGACCGGATCGTCGCCACCATCGACGAACTCGTGCGCGAGGTGGCGTCTCGATGACGATTCGCGGAGGACGCCCCCCGACCGCCCGCGCCGGCATGCCGGTTCGGGCCCGACGGAGGTATGATCGGCGGCTCACGGCCCCGTCACGGGCGGGCCGGAGGGGGTTCGGAGGGGCGTGATGAGGGGCACGAGCGGAGAAGTGCGATCCGGTCGCGTGCCGCCCCGCGCGGGGCGGCACGGTCTGGCCGCCGCCGCGATGGCCCTCCTCGTCACCGCCGGGGCGGGCGCCGATCCCGGCCCGCCCCCCCTCGAGTCCCGCATCGACGCGGTCGTCGAGGCCGACGCCGTCGGGCCACTCGCGCCCCCCTGCTCCGACGCCGACTTCGTCCGTCGGGCGTTCCTCGATCTCGCCGGCACGATCCCCGATGCCGCGCGGACGCGTGCCTTCCTCGCCGATCCCTCGTCCGACAAGCGTGCCCGGCTCGTCGACGAACTCGTCGCCGCCCCGTCGTTCGCCCGCCACTTCGCCCTCGTCCTCGACGCGGCGCTCCTGGAGCGGAAGAACCCCGGCGGCGAGCTCGGCCCCGTCTGGCGGGCGTTCCTCGTCGAATCGGTCGCCGCCGACCGTCCGCTCGACGAGGTCTGCGGCGCCTGCATCGCGTCCGACGGCGGCGACCCGGCGACGCGTGCGGCGGCCACCTTCTTCCTCGCCCGCGAGGCGGAGCCGGTGCAGATGACCCGCTCCATCGGCCGCGTCTTCTTCGGCCGTGACCTGCAGTGCGCCCAGTGCCACGACCATCCGAACAACGCCGACATCCGTCAGGAGGACCACCACGCCCTGGCCGCCTTCGTCCGCCGCACGAGCCTCTTCCGCGCCGACGGCGATCCCAAGGCCTATCTGGCCGAGAAGGCGGATGGCGAGGTCGACTTCACCTCCGTGTTCACGAGCGAATCGGTGAAGGGCGTGCGCCCGCGCCTCCCCGGGGGGGCCACGCTCGTCGCCGAGCCGTTGCCCGAGCCGGGCGACGAATGGGTGACGGCGCCGGCGAAGAACGTCCGCGGCGTCCCCGCGCACAGTCGACGCCGGGCGCTCGCGGCGCTGCTCCGCGGCAGCGAGGACTTCCGTCGCACCATGGCCAACCGCCTCTGGGCGGCGATGACCGGCCGCGGGCAGGTCCACCCCCTCGACGGCCACGATCCCGACAACGCGCCGACCCACCCGGAACTGCTCGCGATCCTGGCCGATGCTCTCCGCGACGGCGATTTCCGACTCAAGCCGATCGTGCGCGGGATCGCCCTGTCGCGGGCCTACGGCCGTGGCGTCGAGCCACCGCCGCTCGACGAGCGCACGGTGGCGGACGCCGCCTCGCTCGCCGAGACGCTCGTGGTGACGCGGCAGCGGGAGGAAGCCGCACTCCCCCCCCTCGACGCCGCCGCCCGCGACGCCGAGGGCCGTTTCGCCACCCTCCTCGCCGACGACCGGAAGGTGCTCGACGAGCTTCCCCCCCTGCTCGACGTCCGCAACAAGGCCCGTGCCACCTCCGACAAGGCGGCGGCCGAGAAGCGTTCCGCCGAGGAGGAGCTCGCGAAGCGGACCACGCAGGCCGAGGCGCTCGCCACCGCCGCGGCGAAGGCCGCCGAGGCCGCCGCCATCCTCCCCGACGACAAGGTGCTCGCCGGCGCGGCCGGGATCGTCGCGGCGCGGGCCGCGGAGTTCGCCGGCACCGTCGAGGCCGCGAAGGGAGTCGTCGCGACGAAGGCCGCCGATCTCGACGCCGCCGCGAAGGCCCTCGCCGCGGCGCGGCAGGCGGTGGATGACGTGGCGGCCAGGAGACCGTCGCGCGAGGCGCTCGCCGCCGCCGACGACGGGGCGAACTCTGCCCGCGCGAGATGGCGAGAGGCGAAGTACGCGCTGGCCCGCACCGACCTCCGGCTGGGTCTGGCGCGCGACATCGCGCGGCTCCCCGCCGTCGCCTCCGACCCGGTGGCGGCCGCCGCGCTGCGGGAGAGCATCCTCGCCCGTCAGACCGACATGGGGCAGGTGGCACGGCTGCGGGCACTCTCCCCCGAGCAGTTCGCCTTCGGCCTCCTCACCGCCACCGGATCGTTCGACTCGTTCCGCGCGGCGGCCGAGAAGAAGATCGAGAGCGAGCCGCCGGAGGCTTTGAAGAACGCCCCGGCGGAGACGGCGGCGGCGGTCCGTGCGGCGCACCTCGAGGCCCGCACGATCCAGGAGGCGTCCGGATTCCTGGCCACCGTCGCCGGGCTGCAGGGGGATCCTCTCGCCGGCGACTTCCAGTCGTCGGTCAACCAGGCCCTGTGGCTCGGCAATTCCCCGGAGATCACCGGCTGGGTGCAGTCGGCGGCCTCGGGGCTCGCGGCGCGGGCCCCCGATCCGGCGGCGCTCGCCGAGGAGGCTTTCCTCGCCGTGCTGTCGCGGCTGCCGGACGAGGCCGAGCGGGCCGAGGTGGCCGCCGCCGTCGCCGCCCGCACCGACGACCGCGCCGCCGCCGTCGCCGAGGTGCTCTGGGCACTCCTGGCCAGCAGCGAGTACCGCTTCAACCACTGACCGCCCCGCAGCGGCCCCTTCCAGCGGAGTCCCGTCGATGCACCACCGCCCCAATCCGGCCTGTGGGTCCGCAGACCATCGCCTCTCGCGCCGCGCCCTCCTCGGGGGCATGGCGGCGGCCGCCGCCACCGGACTCGCGGCCCGGCCGGCGCTCGCGCGGACGGTGCAACGGTCGGGGAAGCGCGTCCTGCAGATCTTCCTCCACGGCGGCGTGAGCCAGTTGGAGACGTGGGATCCGAAGCCGGGCACCGCCACCGGCGGCCCCTTCCGTGCGATCCCCACGAGCGTGCCCGGGCTGCACGTCAGCGAACTGCTCCCCCACACCGCCCGACAGATGCACAGGCTCGGCCTCGTGCGCAGCATGACCGGCGGCTCCGACGACCATGGCCGCGGCCAGCGCGAGATTTTCAGCGGCCGCGACCAGCCCGCGCCGCTCGACGTTCCCGACCTCGGCCCGGTGGTCGCGAAGACCTGCATGCCGGACGACTTCGCCCTTCCCGGGCACGTGCTCATCCGCGGCGCCGGGGGGGGACCTGGGAACGCCTCCTATCTCGGGCCGCGCTACGCCGGCGTGATCATGGAGGACGCCAAGCCCCCGGCCTTCACCGATCGCCCCGCGGCGCTCACCACCGAGGCCGACCGGCGCCGCTCCGCGCTCCGCGCCCGTCTCGACGAGCGCTTCACCGCGCGCCGCCGGACCGCCGACACCGACGCCTACACCTTCTCCTACGACCAGGCGCTCGATCTCCTCGATCGCAAGAGCGTCTTCGATCTGGGGCTGGAGTCGCGGCGCGACCAGGATCGCTACGGCGATCACGAGTTCGGGCGCCACTGCCTCATGGCCCGCCGGCTCCTCGAGCACGGCGTGCCCTTCGTGCAGGTGAATCACTCCAACTACGACACCCACTTCGAGAACTTCGACTTCCACATCGAGCAACTGGGCGAGTTCGACAGGCCATTCGCCACGCTCGTGGAGGACCTCGCCGCCCGCGGCCTCCTCGAGGACACGCTCGTCTGCGTGATGAGCGAGTTCGGCCGCACGCCGCGGATCAACGCCGGGTACGGGCGCGACCACTGGGGCAAGAGTTGGAGCGTGCTCGTCGGCGGGGCCGGCATCCAGCCGGGAGCCGTCGTCGGGGCCACGAGCGCCGACGGGACGGAGGTGATCGACCGGCCGGTCGACCATGGCCACGTCTTCCACACCATCCTCCAGGCCGTGGGGGTCGATTCGACCGCCGACTTCCAGATCGGCGGCCGCGACTACACGATCGCCGATCCGGCCAAGGAGCCGATCCGCGAGATGCTCGCCTGAACGTCCCCGGGGAACCACCCATGCCAGACCCCGTCACCATCGATCCGGCCGGCACCCACGAGGTCGCCTCCCACAAGCACGACCGGCCGCTCGTCTCCTGCGCCTGGGATCCGCTGGGCCGGTTCGTCACCTTCGGCGCCGAGGACGCGTCGCTCCACCGCCTCGCCATCGACGGCACGGCGGCGGGCGTCTTTCCGGCGGCCCACGATTCGTGGGTTCGGGCTCTCGGCTTCACCCCCGACGGCCGCTCGGCGTTCTCGGGGGGCTACGACGGCAGGCTCTGCCAGTGGACCCTCGCCGGCGATCCCGCCCCCGCGCTCCGCGCCATCCAGGCCCACGACGGCTGGGTGCGGGCCCTCGCCGTCAGCCCCGACGGCTCGCGGCTCGCCACCTGCGGCAACGACCGGCTCGTGAAACTCTGGCGGATCGTCGACGGGGTCGTCGCCGAGGCCCCGGCCGCGGTGGGAGCCGGCCACGGGTCCCACGTCTACGAGGTGACCTGGAAGCCGGACGGCACGGCGCTGGCCTCCTGCGACCTGAAGGGTCAGGTCAAGGAATGGAATCCGGACGGCGGGTTCGTCCGCGACGTGGGGAGGGCCGAGGCGCTGTGGAAGTACGACGAGGGCTTCCGCGCCGACATCGGCGGAGCCCGGGCGATCGCCTTCCGCGCCGACGGCGCCCAGCTGGCCGTCGGCGGGATCACGGCGGTCACCAACGCCTTCGCCGGGGTCGGCCATCCGGGCGTGTCGGTGCTCGAGTGGGGCGACGGGAAGCTCGCGTCGCTCCTGGAGCCGAAGGAGAAGCAACAGGGGGTGTGCTGGGGGATCGCCTGGCATCCGCAGGGATTCTGGATCCAGGCCGCCGGCGGCGGCGGGGGCGGATGGCTGCGCTTCTTCAAGGGGGGCGAGGCGAACGAGTCGCACGCCCTGAAGCTCCCGGCGAACGGACGGGCCCTGGCCCTCTCGCCCGACCTCTCCCGCGTCGCGGTGGCCCTCGCCGACGGCCACCTCAAGGTCTTCTCGCTCCTGCCGAAGCCGGCGTGAGCGACGCCCGGGCGTCACACCGCGCCGAGTCCCCGCCGACCGTCGAGGCAGTCGGTGTGCAGATGGCCGTCGGTGATGCGGAACAGGCCGGGGAGCCTGTCCGCCCAGGGGGCGTTGGCCTCGGGCATGTACTGTCTGGCGTTCGCCTCGAGACCCGCCGTCCCCGGCACCCAGGCGGCGATCGCCGCCGAGTGGACCAGGGCCGCGCCCGGGCAGGTGAGATCCTGCACCGTGATGAACATGCCGTACTTCCGCGCCGCGGCGGCGAAGAGCATCGAATGCGACTGCCCCTTGCAGGCCTTGAGGGCGAGCCCCGTGTAGCCGAGCGCGCGGGCCTCGAGCAGGCTCTCGAGATCCACGAGGCCCTCGTCGACCACGATCGGCCGGAGCTTGTTGGCCGCGTGCATGTCGACGCGCGGCACGGCCCGCAGGTTCCGCGACGTCGGCTGCTCGACGTACTGGATCGACTCGAAGCAGGCGGGTGCCCGCTCCTCCACTTTGCGCAGGTATTCGAGGACGTACTCGACGCTCGGGCAGCGCTCGTTGAAGTCGCAGCAGTAGCTCCACGCCGTGTCCGGCGCCGTCTCCCGCGCCACGCCGTCGATCGCCAGCGTGCGATCGATGTCCCACTGCAGATCCTCCCCCTGGAGCTTGATCTTGATGCGCTCGAGACCGTTGAAGCGGATCCAGTCGGCGAGCGCCTGGGGGAGGCCGTCGTCCAACCTCTCCTTGACCTCCGACCCGAGGACCGGATCGGCGCCTCCGACGGAATGGAAGAGCGGGACGCGCGGCACCGGTGCGGGGCGGATGAAGTCCTGGAGGCTCTCCCCCTGGAAGTCCTCGCCGAGATAGCGGGAGAGATCGTGGCCGACGAGGTCGGGAGCGAGCGTGAGGAAGGCGCTGCGCCCCAGTGCCTTCCCGCAGGCGTCGTGCAGCGCGGCGTCGAAGGCGCTCGCCGTGACGAGGACCGCCAGGGGGGGGATCGGCTCGGCGAGGCCGCGGGCGACCGACTCCTCCGCGGCGGCCCCGACGAAACCCGGCTCGAGCAGCTTCGAGAGTTCGAGGGGGTGCGCCGTCTCGTCGCACCCGGCGACGATCGTCGCGATCCTCGCGGCGAGGCCCTTCATGGCCCCGAGCGTGACGTCGTAGGGGAGCGTGCGCGTGGGGAACGACCAGACGTTGCCCAGGGGCATCGACCCGTGGCCCGTCACCATCCTCCCGTCGGGACCGACGGCGTCGATCTCCACGTCGAGGATCGTCGCCCGGTCGACCGGCACGCCGCCGAACTTGTAGGGGGTGCGGTAGCGGTGTTCCTGGAAGGCGCTGCGCACACCCTGGATGCGGATCGCGCCCCCGGCGGAGGCGCCGCGGGCCCGCCGGCCCCCCTGCATCCCCGCCGCGATCGCCATCGCCGCCGTTCCCAACGCCCGCCGTCTCGTCGTTCGCCGCATGGTGCCCTCCGCTCCCCTGGCCCGCGGCATCGCCTGCCCGGTGCTCCACAGGCTACCAGCCGGGCGACGGGACGATCCACGCACCCCGGCGGCGCCTGTCAGGTGCCGGGGAGCGGCTGCTGCACCGGCGGCGCGGGCGCGGCCGCCGGTCGCGAGCCCCCCAGGCCGGGCAGCATCGGCGCCTTGCCGCCGGCGCCGCCGAACTGGTCGAGATCGATGTATCGGGCGTCGTCGACCTCGACGCGACGCTGGCTCGGCCAGAAGACGATCCGCCCGGCCGAGGCGTTCGACGTCGGGGCACCCACCTGGGGCTGGTGGTAGAGCTGCGCGTCGGACCGGCCGTCCCCCTCGAAGACCACCATGTCCTTCGCCTCGCTCCACGAGAGGCGGGCACTGCGACCGGTGAACGAGTCCGCCTCCACCATCACGTTGCCGAAGGCCGACGCCTCGTACGACTCCCGACGGCGGCCGGGCACCAGCGGCGCCACGCCGCAGGTGAGGATGTCGCTGGTCAGCGCCATGGTGCGTGGGGGGAGGCCCCCCGCGGCATGGATGTCGAGCCGGTGGTTCCAGCCCGCCACCGGGCCGCAGATCGCCTCCACGCGCTGGTGGAACTCGGCCATCCTTCGACGGTAGTTGCCGCGCAGCCCGCGCTGGAAGTCGACGCCGTAATAGGTGAGCTCGTCCGGCCGCGGACCGGCGGCCGACGGCCCCGCGGCGGGGGCCCCGGGCAGGGCCACGTCGAACCCGACCGGGGCGCCGAAGCGGACCATGGAGAGCTGGCCGGGCCCCGTGCCGACCACGTCGCCGCTGGCGACGTCGGTCTGGAAGTCCTCGAGGAACAACTTGAACGCCGACCGCTCCCCCCCCGCGGCAACGCTCTCGTACTCGATCCGCACCTTCCCCTGGCCGGCGATCCGCGCCACCTGGGGCCGGTCCCCCGGCGCACGGCGCCGCGGGGCGTCGGCCGCGAAGTCGATCGGCTCGGACATGACGACGTCGAGCACGCCCGCCCGGAGGGACGCCCCGGTGCTCGACGCCACCACACGCTCCGCGAACCGGGCGGTCGACCCGTCGAAATCCATGCGCCGCTGCCAGGCCACGTCGACGCGGGCCGGGGCCTGGTCGGCGGCGACCGCCGGCCGCGCGGCCGGCGCCGGGACGAGCGACTCGACACCGGGCATGCCGCCGACGAGCGGGAAGGAGAGGCGTCCGGCGCCATCGACGGAGAGACGGTTCCGGCCGCGGTCGACCTCGACCACCGGACCCTGGAGATCGACCCCCCGCCCCGACACGGTGGCCGGCTTGCCATGGACGATCGCCCGGGCGTCGAACCGCAGCGCCCGCGTGATCTGCAGCTGGTCGCCGCGGAGTTCGATCGCCTCGGCCGCGGGGCGGCCCGGGGCGGCGGGCGCGTCGTCCGGCTGCTCGATGACCTGCACCTGTCCCTCGAGCGAGAGTTCGTCCACCTGCGGCCCCTCGGCGGCGAACGTCACCAGGCCGCGCACGAGGGCCCCACTGACGACGAAGCGGCCGGTGGCGGGATCGCGCGGTGCGCGATCCGGGGTGGGCGCGGGGGGCGGCGCGACCGGGGCCGCGACCGCGGCGGGCGCCGGCGCCGCCGCGGCGGGGGCCGGTGTGGCGATCGGCACCACCGCCGGCGCGGCGGCCGGAGCGGGGGCGGCCGGCGACTCGTGCTTGAACCACACCTCCATCTTGTCGGTGCGCGCCGTGAGCCGCTCGACGTCGACCTCGACCATCGAGCGGGCGAGCATGCGGGACGGCTTGGCGCCGGAGAGCCCGGAGCCGAGCCCACGGTCCGCGGCGGCGGGGGGCGGCGCCGCGGCGGGAGCGAACCACACGTGGACTTCGCCCGCCTTCAGACGCCCCTGTCCCTCCACCTGGACATCCGCGTCGCCGGCGAGCGAAGCGACGTGCTCGGCCCCGTCGGCCCGGACGCGCAGCCACTTTCTCCACCGTGCCGTCACCCCCGGCGTCCCGCCGGCCGTCGACTTGAGCCACCCCGGCCCCGTCGCCATCACGGTGCCGGGGGATCCGGGCGGCCCGGGGACGGCGTCGATCGAGCGGGCCTCCATCTCGTTTCCCTGGTAGATCAGCGACACCGGCTCCTCGCCGTCGAGCACGATCCGCCGCGTGGCGATCTCGTACCCGAGACGGTCCGCCCGCGCTTCGAGTCCGGCGGACGTGCTCCGCGCCACGACGGGATGCCCCTTGGCCTGGATCTCCACCGGCTTCAATCCGCCCGTGGCCCGTCCACCGTCGGCGTCACGTCCCAGCACCACCGCGAGGAGATCGCAGGCCAGTTGGTCGTGGCCGCCGTCGGGCAGGGAACGGACCACGTCGACGTGGTCCTCGAGGGAGATGACGTTGGCCGAGACGTTCAGGCACAGGTGGCCACGGCAACTGACGAGCACCGGCGCCGCGGCGGCCTCCGCGCCGGGCGGCGCGGAGGGGGGGGCCGGAGGGACGGCGGCGGGAGGCAGCATCCCCCCGGCGAATCCCTCCAGCCGCAGCTTCACGTCCCGGTCGAGGCGGATGGTGTCGACGCCGCCGATGTTCGGGCCCTTGTCGCCGTTGCCCGACCCGGGAAGGAGCCGGGCCACCATCGCGCGCCCGCTGCCGGAGGAACGTCCGTAGCGGAACTGCACCGCCTCCGGGGTGCGGATCTCCATCTCCTCGAGTTCCACGTCGCGGGTCGCGATCTCGAAGTCGTCCTCCGCCCCCGGGCCGGAGGGCGTGCCGCGGATCGTCACCTGGCCGCGCAGGCTCCCTCCCACGAGCCGCGACGGCAGCTCCTCCTGGCCGAGGTCGAAGGGCTCGTCGAACTCGAGCACCGCTCCCTGCGGCGCGCGGAGGACGAGCGTCCGCCCCGCACCGGTCCCCTCCTCCCTCGACGGTTCCGGGAGGATGACGAGCGTGCAGGGGAGGAGTTGGACGCGCCGTTCGTCGGGGGCGTCGGACATCCTGTGCCAGCTCTTGAAGAGCAGCCGCACCTGCCTGCTCTCCAGCGTGTTCGGCTCCTGCAGTTCCCACGAGTCCTCGGGGAAGAGCCCGGAGAGCTGGGCGTTCCGCCGCGCGGCCCGGGCCTTCACCGCCATCGCCGCGGCGGGGGAGAGTTCCTGGCCGACCGCCGCGCCACGCGGGCGCCGCTCGACGAGCGGCACGGCCACGAGGCGGTAGAGCCCCGCCGCCGCCACGACGACGAGGAACACCCGCACGGTGCGTCCCAGACGGTTCTCCATCGGCGCGAGGTCTCCGGCCGCCGTCAGGCGATTCCCCCGCGGTACCGGGCCACGGCCGTCTCCCAGGCACCGCGTGCGGCCAGGAGGCATTCGACCGCCTCGCGCACCGCGCCGCGGCCGCCGGGAAGGCGGGTGACCACCGTCGCCACCCCGCGCAGCTCCGCGCAGGCGTCGGCGACCGCGAAGGCGACCCCCGCACGCCGTGCCAACGGGATGTCGGGCAGGTCGTCCCCGATCGACGCGGTCTCCGCCCACGGGACGCCGCACGCCCCCATGATCTCCTCCGCCGCCGCCACCTTGTCCCCCACCCCCTGACGGACGTGGCCGATCCCCAGCTCCTCGGCGCGACGGGCCACGGCCCGGCTCGAGCGTCCGGTGACGATGCCGACGGTGTTGCCGGCCTCCTGCCAGAGTCTCACGCCGACCCCGTCCCGCACGTGGAACGTCTTCGACTCGTCCCCCGACCCCGCCAGGGTGATGGATCCGTCGGTGAGCACGCCGTCCACGTCGAGGAGAAGGAGGCGCACGCGGGCCAGACGCGGGGCGATTCCGGGGTCGACGGGGCTGGTCATGGTCGATCGCTCGCGGGGCGCGCTTCAGGCCGCATGGACGGAGGGAACGTCGAGCAGCTCCGGGGGCACCAGCCCCACGAGATCGACGATGTCGAGGAGCCCGAGGGGACGCCCGGCGCCGTCCACCACGGGCAGTTCGCTCAAACGCCGTGCCTCCAGCAGCGCCACCGCGTCGCGGAGCCGCGTGCCGGCCACGATGGTGGCCGGCTCGCGCGTCATCACCGCGCCGATCGGTCCGTCGATGGCGCCGTCGGCGCGGCGCTCGAAGAGCCGGGCCAGGTCGCTGTCGGTGAAGATGCCGGAGAGCGTGCCGTCGGCCGCGACGATCATCACCGCGCCGGTGCGCCGCGCGGGGAGAGGGCGGCTGAAGACCGCGCGGACCGTGTCGCCCGGCGCGGCCGTGCGGCAGCGCGGCAACGGGCGCATCACGTCCTCGACCTGCATCAGTTGCCGGCCCAGCGCGCCGCCCGGATGGCGGGAGTGGAAATCCTCCGGCGTGAAGGCCCGGCGAGCGCTCGTCACGAGCGCCAGGGCGTCGCCGAGCGCGAGGAGCAGCGTGGTGCTGGTGCTCGGCGCGAGGCCCAGCCGGCACGCCTCCCGGACGCCGCCGGCGCACACCACCACGTCGGCATCCCGGGCCAGGGTGCTGTCGGCGCGCCCGGTGAGGGCGACGATCGGCACGCGCCGCGCGCGGACGTGCGGCAGCAACCGCGTCACCTCCTCGGTCTCGCCGGACCAGGAGAGTGCCAGGAGGAGATCGTCGCCCCGGATGGCCCCCAGGTCGCCGTGCATCGCCTCCGTCGGATGGAGGAAGTGGCTGGGACAGCCGGTCGAGGAGAGCGTCGCCGAGATCTTGCGGGCCACCAGGCCGGCCTTGCCCACCCCCGTGACGACGACGTTGCCGGTGCACGACTCGAGCATCCCGACGGCGCGGACGAAGCCGTCGTCGAGCCGCTCGGCGGCGTCGGCCACGGCGGCCGCCTCGGCACGGAGCACGTCTCGCGCGTGACCGAGGATCCCGTCCGGCGCGTCGACGCCGGCGACGGGCGTCGCGGGGATCGCGGCGGTGACGATCACGCCGTCGGGCGCCGTGGCCGGCCCGAGTTCGAAGAGGCGGAGCGATTCCCGGATCGTCATGGTCTCTGGTCCCTGCGCGCGGCCCCCCCGGTCGCCGCCCTGGGGGAGGGGGGCGCGGAGGGGGCGGGGAGGATAGGCAGCGCGGGCGCTTCCCGCAACGGGTTTTCCCTGCCGCGTCGCGCCGGGACGGGGGAAAAAAAACGTCGGCCGGTCCCGGAGGACCGGCCGACGCGATCGATTCGCGGGAGGGGGGCGGCGACCCGCCGCAGGCCCCGTCGCCGAAGGGCTAGGCGTAGCGCCTGGCCATCTCGTCGAGGGTGACGACCTTCACCCGTCCGGCGTTGCCCGCCTGCCCGAACTGCACCATGCGCTCGGCACAGACCTTCTTCATCGCCTCGCGCGACGGCTTCAGGTAGTCGCGCGGATCGAACTTGTCGGGGGTCTCGGCGAGCACCTTGCGGATCGCTCCGGTGATCGCCATGCGGCAGTCGGTGTCGACGTTGATCTTGCGGACGCCGTGCTTGATCCCCTTCTGGATCTCCTCCACCGGCACGCCCCACGTCTGCGGCATTTTGCCGCCGTACTTGTTGATGACGTCCTGGAGTTCCTGCGGAACGCTCGAGGAGCCGTGCATGACGAGATGGCAGTCGGGGATCCTGCGGTGGATCTCCTCGATCCGCTTCATCGCCAGCACGTCGCCGTCGGGCTTGCGGGTGAACTTGTAGGCCCCGTGGCTCGTGCCGATGGCGACCGCGAGCGCGTCGACGCCGGTGGCCTTCACGAACCGCGCCGCCTCGTCCGGGTCGGTGAGGAGTTGGTCGTGGGACAGTTTCCCGCTCGCTCCATGACCGTCCTCGGCCTCCCCCTCGCCGCTCTCCAGCGAGCCGAGACAGCCCAGTTCCCCCTCCACCGACACTCCCTGCCGGTGCGCGAGCGAGACGACCTCCTTCGTGACCTTGACGTTGTAATCGAAGTCGGCCGGGGTCTTGCCGTCCTCCTTGAGCGAGCCGTCCATCATCACGCTCGTGAAGCCGTGGTCGATGGCGCTCTGGCAGGTGGCGGGGGAGTTGCCGTGGTCCTGGTGCATGGCGATGGGGAGCCGCGGGTAGAGCTCCGCGGCCGCCAGCATCAGGTGACGGAGGTAGTTGTCCTGGCTGTAGCTGCGGGCCCCGCGCGACGCCTGCACGATCACCGGCGAATCGGTCTCCTTCGCCGCCTCCATGATCGCCTGGATCTGCTCCATGTTGTTGACGTTGAACGCCGCCAGGCCGTAGCCGTGCTCGGCGGCGTGGTCGAGGAGGATGCGCATCGGAACCAGCGGCATGGAGGGGACTCCGTGGGGTGGGGAGAAGGTCGGCGGGAAGGGGGGGGACGCGGAGCCGCCGATCATACGCCAAACGCATGTCTGGTAGAATGCGGGGATCCGCCCACGAATGGCCGCCACCATGGACCTCCGACCGACCACCGATCCCCTCCGAGCGTTCCTCTGGGTGGCCGGGGGCTGGATCGCCGTCGCCTTCGCGGTGGTGGGTGCCGTGCTGCCGCTCCTCCCCACCACCCCCTTTCTCCTCCTCGCGAGCTTTTGCTTCTACCGGGGCTCTCCCCGGATCCACGCCTGGCTCCACCGCTCCCCCTGGTTCGGCCCCACGCTCGACGACTGGCAGCACTACCGGGGGGTGCGGCGCTCGGTGAAGAACCGGGCCCTGCTCGCGGTGACCGTGGTGGTGGGGTGCAGCCTGCTCTACAGCAGCCTTCCCTGGTGGCTCCGGTACGTGGCGCTCGCGGCGGTGGCCTGCGGCCTGTACGTCATCCTCACCTGCCGCACGCTCCCCGACGACGCCCCGAGGGCTCCGCGTTCCGCCTGACCGCCCGGGCGGGTCGACCGTGGGGTATCCTCTTCTCCCGTCCCCTCCCCGATCGAACCACCCCTCGCCGTCGGCGGGCGTCCGGTACCGACGCATGCATCCAGCCACGAAACGCGCGCTCGTCACGGGGATCACCGGCCAGGACGGCTCGTACCTCACCGAGTTCCTCCTCGGGAAGGGCTACGAGGTCCACGGTATCGTCCGCCGGGCGAGCACCTTCGGCACCCAGCGCATCGATCACCTTTACAGGGACGCGCACGAGGCCGACAGCGCACTTTCGCTCCACTACGGCGACATGACCGACGCCGGCAGCCTGGCCCGGATCTTGCGCGACGTCTCCCCCCACGAGGTCTACAACCTCGCGGCGCAGAGCCACGTGCGCGTGAGCTTCGACCAGCCCGCCTACACCGCGGACGTGACCGCCCTGGGGACGCTGCGTCTCCTCGAGGCGATCCGCGAACACCAGGACGCCACCGGATCCCCCGTCCGCTTCTACCAGGCGTCCAGTTCGGAGATGTACGGCAAGGTGGTCGAGGTCCCGCAATCGGAAACCACGCCGTTCTACCCGCGCAGCCCGTACGGCGTGGCGAAGCTCTACGCCCACTGGATCACGGTCAACTACCGCGAGAGCTACGACCTCCACGCCTCCTGCGGGATCCTCTTCAACCACGAGAGCCCGCGCCGCGGCGAGACCTTCGTGACGCGCAAGATCACCCGGGCCGCCGGGCGCATCAAGCTCGGGCTCCAGGAGAAGCTCTACCTGGGCAACCTCGACGCCCGCCGTGACTGGGGCTTCGCCGGCGACTACGTGGAGGCGATGTGGCTGATGCTCCAGCAGGACCGCCCCGACGACTACGTCGTCTCCACCGACGAGACGTTCACCGTGCGCGAGTTCTGCGAGCGGGCCTTCGCCCGGCTCGGACTCGACTACCGCGACTTCGTGGCGATCGATCCCCGCTACCACAGGCCCGCCGAGGTGGATCTGCTCGTCGGCTCCTCCGCCAAGGCGCGGCAGGAACTGGGCTGGCGGCCGCGCGTGTCCTTCGACGGCCTCCTGGCGATGATGGTCGACGCCGATCTCGAACTGGCCCGACGGGAGCACGCCGCGCGCGGCGCCGGCGCCGTCTCCCCCCCGCCACGGGGCTGACACCGACGGGGACACGCGCGTGATCGACCTGGCGTCGAAACGGATCGTGCTCACCGGCGGCGCCGGATTCCTGGGCACCGCCGTGCGCCGGGTCCTGCACGGCCGCGGGGTGACGCCGGAACGGGTGTTCGTGCCCCGGAGGCGGGAGTTCGACCTCACGGTGGAGGCGGACGTCGTCAGGCTCTACGACGTCGCCCGCCCGGAGGTCGTCATCCACCTCGCCGCCGAGGTGGGGGGCATCGGCGCCAACCGGCTCCATCCGGGCCGGTTCTTCTACGCCAACATGGCGATGGGGCTGCACCTCGTCGAGCACGGCCGCCGCCGGGGCCTCGAGAAATTCGTCCACACGGGGACCGTCTGCGCCTATCCGAAGCACTCCCCGATCCCGTTCCGGGAGGCGGACATCTGGAACGGCTACCCGGAGGAGACCAACGCCCCGTACGGCGTGGCGAAGAAGGCTCTGTTCGTGATGCTCGACTCCTACCGGCGCGAGTACGGTCTGCGGAGCGCCGTCACCGTCCCGGTGAACCTCTACGGCCCGGGCGACAATTTCGACCCGGCCTCGAGCCACGTCATCCCGGCGCTGATCCGCAAGTGCGAGGAGGCGCGAACGGCCGGCGCCGAGTCGATCCTCTGCTGGGGCACCGGCTCCGCGACGCGCGAGTTCCTCCACGTGGACGACGCCGCCGAAGGGGTGGTGCGGGCGGCGGAGATCATGGACGAACCCGTGCCGGTGAATCTCGGCGGCGGGGAGGAGATCGCGATCCGCGACCTGGTGGCGAAGGTCGCGGCGGCGTGCGGATTCGGCGGCCGCATCGAGTGGGACGCCACGAAGCCCGACGGGCAGCCGCGCCGTTCGCTCGACATCACCCGGGCCCGGACGCTGCTCGGCTGGGCGCCGACGCGCGACTTCGACGCCGGACTGGCCGAGACCGTCCGCTGGTGGCGTGAACAGGGCGGGAGGGCCTGACCCCCGCGGTTCCCGGGGAGATCAGTGCTCGACCGACCGGTCCGGCTCGGGGAGCCACTGCGTGAGGATCGCCCCCAGGAGCGCGTAGGCCCCGGCGACGATCGCCCCGGTGACGGCGATCCTCACCGGATCGGGCGGCGTGGCCGCCGAGAAGGTGAGCGTCAGCCACGCGGCGGCGGTTCCCAGGATGCGCCCGCCGATGTTGGCCGCGAAGCTCTCCCCCGTGCCGCGCAGGTGCGTGGGGAAGACGAGCGGGATGTAGTTGCCCCAGAAGCTGAACTGCGCCACCGTGAGCAGGCCGGCGAGGAAGATTCCCGCCTTGATCGCCGTCAACGACCCGGCGTTGCCCAGTTGCGTCGAGATCCACCAGAAGAGGAGCGGCACGAAGACGAGGGCCGGGAGTTGGAAGAGGCGGAGGAGACGCCGACGGCTGGCGATCCGCAGCGCCGCGAAGGCGAGGATCACCCGGCCGACGAGCCCGCCGACCTCCTGGAAGATCGTCACCTTGGCCACCGCCTCGTCGGTGGCATTGGCGCCGATCGCCTTGAGCTTCGGCGCGGGGATCTCACTGCCGGCCTTCTCCACGGCCCGATCCTGCGCCTCCTTGGCCTCGGCGATGATCGCCGCGTGTCCCTTCGGTCCGCCGAGGATCTGGGGGAGTTGCTGGATGGCGCCGAAGGCGATGCCGTAGCTCGCGGCGAAGACGAGCGTCGTCATCAGCGTGGTGCGCACGAGCGCGGGGGAGAAAAGCTCCCCGATGCTCGGTCGCTTGAGCGTGCCGGCCGCCTTCTTCTGCGCCCACACGGGGCTCTCGGGGAGGAAGGGCCGGATGAGGATCAGCGGCAGGGCGGGGATGACGCCGGAGATCAGCGTGTAGCGCCACGCCTCGTGCCCCCCCTGGATCTCGGGGAGCGAGTTGGCGAACTGCGCGGCGAGGAGGTTGGCCGAGCCGACGAGGAGGCCGCCGATCGACGAGAAGGCCTGCGTCCAGCCCAGCGCCTTCTCGCGCTGGACATGGTCGGGGAACAGTTCGGCGAGCCACGCCACGGCCGCCACGAACTCCACGCACACGCCGATGAACACCAGACACCGGCAGACGAGGAGCATCGGCAGGCTGGTGGCGAATCCGGCGGCGAGCGCCGAGAAG
>CAZMOU010000077.1:0-7080 GCA_964567835.1 uncultured Chitinophaga sp.
GGAAATGAGAGGAGCGGATCCGGAGAACCGAGTTAAGCGTGTCGAAGGGGCTGATGCTCACCGACACGCCGCGCAGCCGCGCCAGCTCCACCAGGCCCGACGAGAGCCGGAAGTCGCCGGTGAGCACGAGCACGCGCACGCCATGCTCGATCGCCGGGAGCTGGATCGTGGGGCGGTCGCCGCAGACGACGATGAGGCGGTCGGGGGGGAAGCGGCGCATCCGCTCCGTGAAGCCCTCGGCGCTCATCGCCCCCACCATCACGAGCAGCTCGAGCGGCTCTTCCGGCTCGATGGCGTGCTGGAAGCTCCCCCCGAGGACGTCGTGGATCTTGCGCAGGCAGGTGGTGACCGTCCGCGACTTGATCGGATCCCCCTCGTCGTGGAAGAAGAGATCCATGAGGTGGAGCACCGAGAGCACGCCGACCACGCGGCGGTCGCCGTCGATGACCGGGATGGCGCGGAGGTCGGCCGCCTGCATCCGCTGGTAGGCCTCGTGGAACGAGTCGCCGAAGGCGGCGGTGACGATCTCGCGGCGGCAGACGTCCTCGGCGCTGGGACGCACGTCCATCACGATCCGCGGCGCGGGGACGCCCGCCCGCGAGAGGACGTACTGCGTGCGCTGGTTCGGGGGGCCGCAGCAAGCCGCCACGGCGTCGGGCCGGGTCGTCCGCTGGAGGAGATCGGCGTAGGCGATCGCCGAGCAGATGGCGTCGGTGTCGGGATTGCGATGCCCGAAGACGAGGACACTCATGGTGGAGATCGCGGCGGGCGGGGGCGGACGGGACCGACGCCGGGCACCGTCACGCCTCGCCCGGCGCCTGGAGCCAGCACGCCAGCGACGGCTCCCAGGCGTGCAGCTCCCCGGGCTCGAAATAGATGGCGATCTCCCGCGCCGCCGACTCGGGGGAATCGGACGCGTGGACGAGGTTCATCTGCCGGCTCGCGGAATAGTCGCCGCGGATCGTGCCGGCGGCGGCCTTGAGGCCGCTGGTGGCCCCGAGCATCTCGCGCACCACGCGCACCACCTCCGGCCCCTCGAAGACGCAGGCCACCACGGGGGACGCGGTGATGAACTCCTCGAGCCCCGGGTAGAAGGGCTTCGACACGTGCTCGGCGTAATGCTGCTTGGCGAGCGCCGGCGAGACGCGGATCATCTTCATCGCCACCGGACGCAGCCCCTTGTCGTCGAACCGCGCGAGGATCCGCCCGAGCAGACCGCGCTGCACGCAGTCGGGCTTGAACATCACGAACGTCTTTTCCATTCTCGGGCTGACTCCGGGCGGGGATGCGACGGGGGATACACGAACGCGTCGGAGGAGAGTTTACGCAGCGGTCCGACGGGCTCACAACCCGAAATGGCCCGCCGCGAGGGCGATGCGGAGGAACTCGCGGTTGCCCTCGAGGAGGTCGGGACAGGCCACGAGCTCCTCGAGCGACAGCCACAACACCTCCTCCACCTCGACCGGACAGGGATCCGGTCGGGCGTCGGGGGGCAGGTCGACGAGCCACCAGGACAGCGGCGTCCCCCACTGCGTGGTGCTCTTCCAGACGCACGCCCGCGCCTCCACCACCAGCCGCAGTTCCTCGCGACACTCGCGCACCACCGCCTCCGCCTCCTCCTCCCCCGGCTCCACGTGCCCGCCGGGAAAACAGACCCGCAGCGGCGCCGCCACGGCACGGCCCCGGCGGATCGCGAGGAACCGGCCGTCGCGGAGGCCCACCGCCACCACCCCGCGCCGATCGCCGCTGGGGGGTGGACCGATCCTGGGGCGGCCCTGTCCCGATCCTGCCGAGGCGTCGTCCATCGTTCCCTCCACCGGGTCATCGGAGGCCACCGGGCACCCCGCGTCCTTCACCGTTCGCTTCCCGCCGCCGGCTCCGGCTGTCCGGTCGGCGTCGCCCACAGACGCCTCGCGCGCCGGAAACACTCCTCCGCCGCCGCGCGGTGCGACGCGCCGACCGACCCGTCGACGAGCTCCGCGAGATGGAGACGCGCCTGCCCCTCCACGAGCGCGAGACGCGGATTCGAGCGATCCCACGCGGCGGCCCGCCGGCCCCGCTCGATGGCCCGCTCGAGGAGCGGCACCGGATCGGGGCGCTCGCCACGCCAGGGGACCGGGCGGGCGGCGTCGAGGGCCCGACGGAAGTCGCGCCACACCACGTCGGACCACGCGTCCCTGACGAGCAGGAGCAGGGCGAGGCAGCAGGCCGCGGCGAACAGGCCGGCGACGATGCGCCTGTCGGGCGCGGCGGGGCGCCACGGGCCCGCCTCCGCCCCCCCCCGGTCGCCCGCGATCGCCGCGCCGAGGCCGACCGCCACGCAGGAGAGGAGACCGTTGGCGGGCTGACGGAGCGTCCATTCGAAGAGCATGTTGGCCGCCACTCCCGCGAGCGCCCCCACCGCCGCCGCCGCGAGCGCGTCGCCGGAACCGTGGGCGGCGCGCCGGCGCGACAGCCCGACCGCCAGAGGGGCGACAAGCGCGATCGCGATGCCGATCCCCAGGACCCCCGTCTCCGCGGCCAGTTGGGCGTACTCGTTATAGGCGGTGTAGAAGGCGTAGTCGCGCGGATGGACGATCGGATAGAGCACCGGGTAGGCGTCGATGCCGATCCCCACCAGCGGCGAGCCCCGGACCATCGTCGCCGCGACGACCGTCCCGGCGGCCCGCGGATTCGCGAGCAGCTTCCTGATCCCCGGTCGCACCGACTCCGGCGCCAGGCGTTCCAAGCCGGGCAACACGCCGGTGTATCCCGCCACGAACACGAGAATCCCGGCCGCACACCCCGCCGCGCCGACCGCCGCGATCCGCCGCCCCCAGCGCGCCGTCACGGCCGCCTGCAGGAAAACGAGGAGCCCGAGGAGGAGCGAGGCGAACCCGGCCCGGGAATGGACCTCCCACAGCGTCCATGCCGCCCCCCCGGCGACGAGGAGCGCCGCCCCGGCCCCGACTCGCGGCCGGCCGGCCCGACGCCCCGCCGCCACGCACGCGGCGAGCAGGAAGGGCACGGTGACGACGAGCGCGCAGGCGAATTGATTGCTGCTCCAGTAGGGCCCCGCCCCATCGCCCGCCATCACCTGGTCGGAGAGGTAGCGTGCCGCACCCACGTCGACCCGGTCGAGGAATCCGCCGCCGTCACTCTCGAGGGGCAGACGGCTGCCGTTCTTCCAGAAGTGGGTCGTGGGTCCCCAGATCTCGAAGGTGCCGAGGAGCCGCGGATGCTTCTCGTCCACGGGGAACGCCGCGGCCAATCCCCAGACGATCGCCCCGGAGAGCGCCAGCGACGTCGCCAGGACGATCCGTCCGCCGCGGCGCGTCGCCACCTCCCGCATCGAAAGCGCCATCGCCAGCCAGAGGAGCAGCCTGCGGATGCCGGCGGCCGTCGCCGCCGGATCGACCGAGATCGGATGCCATCCCGGCGCGGCGCCGTCTCCCACCGATCGCCACGACTTCGCCGAGAGGGGCGCCACCGTCTCGAGGATCCCCTCCGGGAGAACGATCAGTTGCAGGGAGGCCAGCCCGCACACGACGAGGAGCGCCGCGAGCACCCGCGGCTCCCGGCAGAGGAAAAGGGCCCACAGGACCGCCGACACCGCCATCGCCGTCTCGACGGCCAGCCGGGGCCACGGTCCGGACGACCCGAGCATCGCCGGCGCGAGCACGATCGCCACCGCGGCGACGGCGCTGATGACGAGGCGCGCCCCGTCCCCGGCGCGGGTAGGAAGCCCCGCGGTGAGCCCGGGCGGGAGGAGCGGCGGCGCGTCGTTCGGAGCCATGCTGCAACCCACCGCGGCCTTCGACGACATGCCGACGACGCCCCGGCACGCGGCGCCGGACGACGCGGAACGCGGACACGTCGGCCGTCCCGATGGGCTGCCGTCCCGGTCGTGGGGACGACGCCGCCGCGGCATCCATCCGGGGGCGGGCCGCCATGGTCCGGCCCGCGGAAGCGGAAACCGGCCGGCTCCCTCCGGAAGACAGGGCCGTAGACTACAGTACCGGTCCCCCCGGGATCGACCCACCGCTCGCCCCGCCGGATCCATCGATGGACACCACTCCCCCCGATTCCCCCCCGGGCCGCTCCGACGGCCCCTCCCCCGCCGGAGGCCCCCCGACAGGTCCCGGCCGGCGCCCCTTCGGCCCCGGCGGCAGGCCGCTGGGCATGCCGGCCCTGATCATGCTCGGCCTGGCCGGCCTGGCCCTCCTCTCGATCCTCTTCCGCGAACCGGTGGGAGCGGGCGCGGCGGTCACCTGGGACGAGTTCGTCCGCGAGGTGAAGGGGGGGAACGTGTCGGAGGTGGCGATCAGCGGCAACTCCCTCGAGGGGAAGTTCAAGACCGCCCCCGGCGGCTCCGGGGAACTGGGGGGCAAGGGTCCCCGGGCCTTCCGCATCGAACTCTCCCCCTACCTCGGCGAGGATCTCGACCGCCTCCTCCTCGAGCACGACGTGCGGACCACCGTGCGGCCGCAGACCGACGGCACCGGCTTCCTCCTCGGCCTCTACATGCTCGTGCCGCTCCTGCTCATGGCGGGATTCTGGATGACCCTCCGCCGTGCCCGCGACCCGCTCGGGGGCAGCGGGTTCCTCGGTGGATTCAGCAAGTCCCCCGCCAAGCGCTACGGGACGAGCGACAAGCAGGTCACCTTCGCGGACGTCGCGGGACTCGAGCAGGTGAAGGAGGATCTCAAGGAGATCGTCGACTTCCTGAAAGACCCGCGGAAGTTCCAGCGCCTCGGCGGCCGCATCCCCAAGGGGGTGCTCCTCATGGGCCCGCCGGGCACCGGCAAGACGCTCTTGGCGCGGGCGGTGGCGGGGGAGGCGGGCGTCCCCTTCTTCTCGATCTCCGGCTCCGAGTTCATCCAGATGTTCGTCGGCGTCGGGGCGTCGCGCGTCCGCGACCTCTTCAAGACCGCCAAGGACGCCTCCCCGGCGATCCTGTTCATCGACGAGATCGACGCCGTCGGCCGGCACCGCGGCACGGGGCTCGGCGGCGGCCACGACGAGCGCGAGCAGACGCTCAACCAGATCCTCTCCGAGATGGACGGCTTCAGCCCCTCCGAGAGCGTCATCGTCCTCGCCGCCACCAACCGCCCCGACGTCCTCGACCCGGCGCTCCTCCGCCCCGGCCGTTTCGACCGTCACGTGACGGTCGACCGGCCGAACCTCAAGGCCCGTCTGGCGCTGTTCCGCGTCCACACCCGGAAGGTGCCGCTCGCCGCCGACGTCGATCTCGACCGCCTCGCCGCCGGCACGGTGGGGCTCACCGGGGCCGACATCCGCAACCTCGTCAACGAGGCGGCGCTGTGGGCCACGCGGCACGACAAGGAGGCGGTCGATTCCTCCGACTTCGACTACGCCCGCGACAAGGTGCTGATGGGACCGAAGCGGGAGGAGGTGCTCGTCGGGCGCGAGAAGCGCATGACCGCCTACCACGAGGCGGGGCACGCCCTCGCCGCCTGGCTCCTCCCCGAGGTCGACAAGGTCCACAAGGTGACGATCATCCCGCGCGGCAGGGCGCTGGGGGTGACGCAGCTGGTGCCCGAGGAGGACCGGATGAACGTCGGCGAGACGGCGCTCAGGAACCGGCTCGTCCTCGGGCTCGCCGGACGGGCCGCCGAGAAGCTCGTCTTCGGCGAGTACACCGCCGGCGCCGAGAACGACCTCCAGCAGGCGACGCGCATCGCCCGCAAGATGGTGGCCCACTGGGGGATGAGCGAGAAGGTGGGACCGGTGGCCTGCCACGGCTCGAACGAGCACCCGTTCCTCGGCCGCGACGTCTACGAGCAGCGCGAGTTCAGCGACCACACCGCGCGCGTGATCGACGACGAGGTGGCGCGGATCCTCGGCGAGGCCGCCGACCGTGCCACGCAGCTGCTCTCGGAGCACCGCGACAAGCTCGACCGTCTCTCGCGCGCCCTCGAGGAGCGCGAGATGCTCGACGACACCGACATGGCGGAGATCGTCGGCCCGCCGGCCCCGCGCCGTCCCGAAGAACCGGCCACGCTCGCCGCGCCGCGGGGCGCGACGGCGCCCCACGGCGCCGTGCAGGCGGCCCGGGAACCGCGCGAGGCCTGACGCCGCGCGCGGCTCCCCGGCCGGTCACTCGGGAAGCGTCCAGTCGATCGGCGTCGCCTTCCGGACGAGCTCCTGGAGGCGTCGCACGTCGGCGAGGATCTCGGCGCTCGAGCGCCCCTCGCGGGCCATCACCGCCGCGGCGATGCCGCAGGCGGTGCCGCTCGACCACTCGATGGGATGGAGCCGCGTGGCCGAATTGGCGAGGAACGACTGCGCCATCGTCTTCCCGGCGACCAGCAGGTTCGTCAGATCGCGGTGCGTGAGCGCCCGGAAGGGGATGCAGAAGGGGAGCGTGTCGTGCGCCGCGGTGGCGTACGCCGGCATGCGGCAGGTGGCGACCGGATGGATGTCGGCGGGATAGGCGCCGATGGCGATCCGGTCGGGGAACACGGTGCCGGTCTTCGCGCCGGCCGGACCGGTGAGGTCGGCGAACCGGAGCACGAAGCCGTCCAGACCGATGGCGCGACGGGTGTCGCGGACGTAGGGCAGCTTGGCGAGGCCGTGGCCGGTCCCGAGGACCGGCGCGGCGAGCGTGATCCGGGCGGGATCGATCCCCTCCGGTGCCCGGCTGCGGAACCACTGGTGCCAGGCGAAGGCGCGGTCCTCGGCACCGGCGAGGGCCCCCAGATCGACCCCCCCGCACCAGTCGGTGCACTGCGCGGCGGTGGCGGCCTTCGAGAGGAAGAGGTAGGCGTGCGGGAAGTCGTTCCCCCCCTCCCCCACCTCGGCCGCGTAGCCCCAGTTCTGCAGGGTGACGTCCCCGGTGGCCGGCGCTCCCTTCCCGCGCAGCCGACGGTAGGTCCAGATCTTCGTCCAGGGATCGGGCTTGTCGCGGTAGGCGCCGTAGCCCATGTCGGTGGCCCGCACGGGCCGGTCCGGCTCGGCGACCGGTTCGGCGTGCAGCTCCTGTGCGAAGCAGTAGACGGTGGCCTGGCCGCAGGTGTCGCCGCCGGGCGCCGTCACGAGCGCGCCGTCGGCCTCCTCCACCCCCTGGAGATAGTCCTT
>CAZMOU010000077.1:7090-10222 GCA_964567835.1 uncultured Chitinophaga sp.
GTCGCATAGCCGGGCGGCGGCGAAGCGAGGCGCAGGGCGGCCGGCACGCCGGCGGGGTATTGCTTGACGACGGCGGTCCAGGTGAGGTCTTGGATCGCCTTGGTGCCGTCGAGGGTCTCGTTCGTCGTCATGCCCGCGCGATAACGCGCGCCGGTCAGCGGAATCACGTCACCCCACTCGGTGGCGTCGACGAACACCGTGCCCCCGCCGGCGCGGGAGACGAAGCGCAGCGTCTCCTTGGTGAAGCGCGGGGAATCGACCGGCGAATACCAGTCGACGAGATCCTCCGAGGGGAGGCGGTCGTAGCCGCCGGCGTGGACGGGGTCGCGCGGCCGCCGGGCCACGCACTCGATCCCCTCCACGCGCGACCCGTCGGCGGACAGCGTCACCCGTTTCACCACCGTCTCGCGGAACACCTCGAGCCGGTCGGCGACGGCGGCCTCCAGCGGCGCGAGCTGGGCGGTGACGAAGGCGTCGGGACAGAAGCAGAACCGGCTCACCCAGCAATCGCCGCGCGACTCGATCGACTGGAGGAGGCGGAGGAAGCGCGGGTTCATGTTGGCGGGGAGCCGGGCCACCTTCGACACCGAGTAGGGGGCGCCGCCGGCGGGGTCCTTCACCGAGTGCCAGGCCTCGTCGATCGCCGGGACGCCGCTCGAGGTGAGCTGCCCCCCCACCCAGTCGGTGGGTTCGACGAGGGCGGTGGTCGCCCCCGCCTCCGCGGCCGCGAGGGCCGCCGCGAAGGCCGCCGTGCTTCCCCCGGCGATCACCACGTCGAACCGGTCGAGCGTCCGCGGGGGGGCGGACTGGCCCGCCGGCGAGCCGAGGAGGAGGCCGACGCCGAGGAGCAGAAGATGACGGAAGCAGGGCCATGCACCCCGGTGGACCCCCGCCTGTCCCGACCGACAGGTTTTTTTCACGTCCAGACCCTCCCCTCGGTGACGTTCGTGGCTAGGCTACACATCTTAGGTGGGGTAGGCGCCCTTCGTCGATGGACCCGGATCGCGGTCGCCACCCGCTTCCCGAGGGACCCTGTCATGACGACCAGCCCGCGGCATAGCCTTCCCTTTCTCTCTCCCCGTCGGACCACGTCGCGGGTCTCCCTCGCGGTCGCCCTGGGGATGATGTCCTGCCTCGCCGGATGCGGGAAGAAGGATCCGTTCGCCCGTCAACCGGTGCGCGGCACCGTCTCCTGGGAGGGGAAGCCGATCCAGTACGGGTCGATCAACCTCGAACCCGCGGCGGGGCAGAAGACCGCCGCGAGCGCCGCCATCGCCGACGGCGTGTTCTCGATCCCGCGCGAGGCCGGCCCCAGCCCCGGGTCGTACGCCGTCTGGGTCCACGCCTTCGATCGCGGTGCCGATCCGCCGCCGGGAACGGCGCCCGGGAGCGAAGGCCCTCCCCCGCAGGAGATCCTGCCGGAGAAGTACCGCAAGGCGCCGGCGCTCCAGATCGAGATCCGCGAGGCGACCGACGCCGCCCCCAACGACGTCACCATCGCTCTCGAGTAGGCGGCCGGCGACGTTGTCGCCCCCGCCCCCGTCACCGCTCATCCTGTTTCGCCTCCCCGATCGATTTCCCTGCCCGGGTTCGTTCCATCCCATCCGGTTCATTCCACGACCCTGACCGAGGAGTCTTTCCCATGTCGGCACCCGTCTCCGCGAAGGCCGCCCCGCGCGCGGCCTTCACGCTCGTCGAACTGCTCGTCGTCATCGCGATCATCGGCACGCTCGTCGGCCTCCTCCTCCCCGCCGTCCAGTCGGCGCGCGAGGCGGCGAATCGCGCCGCCTGCACCAACAAGGTCAAGCAGATCGGCATCGCCATGCAAAACCACCACGATTCCCGCAGGCACCTGCCGGCCAGCGACTACAACGCCGGCGGCGACTGGGGCACCTGGCAACTGGCGGTGCTGCCCTACCTCGAGGAGCAGAACCTCTCCGACCGCTACGTCGGCTTCAAGACGGGACGGGCCCCCGGGTCGACGACGGTCACCAACTACTCGCACGCCACCAACCGTCCCGTCACCACCACGCTGATCCCGAATCTGCTCTGCCCGAGCGACTCCGGCGAGATCAACGCCCGGGCCCCGAACTTCTCCAACATCACCAAGCACAACTACGTGGTGAACGCGGGCAACACCAACCGCATGCAGGACTTCCCCGTCCGCGGCACGCCGCTCAACGGGGTGGTCTTCGGCGGGGCGCCGTTCGTGCGCAACGGCCAGAACACCTTCAACAACCCCAACGGCCGGCTGGTGAAGTTCTCCGAGGTGGGCGACGGCCTCTCCAAGACGCTGATGGCCTCGGAGACGATCCTCGGCGTGAACCCCGGCGCTACCTCCGACCTGCGCGGGTTCACCTGGTGGGGACCGGCGGCGGTGTTCCACGCCTACAACGGCCCCAATTCCCCCTCCCCCGACCAGTTCCAGTTCGCCTCCTACTGCAACAACCTCCCCCAGCAGAAGCTCCCCTGCATCCAGGCCTCCGAGGTGCAACTCGCCGCCCGCAGCCGGCATCCCGGCGGCGTCAACGTCGTGGCCTGCGACGGCTCGACCCGCTTCATGGGCGACGACACCGACGTCCTGGTGTGGCGCGGGCTGGCCACCACCCAGGGGTCCGAGACCGTCTCGATGGAGTGAGCGGACCCTCGACCGCGGCCCGGACATCGGCGATGATCTCCTCCCCGGGACCGGAAGGCCGGTTCCGGGGAGGACCATCCGCATGCTCGCCCATTCCGTCTTCTTCCGCCTCAAGGACCGCTCCCCGGCGGCGATCGAGCGCCTCGTGGCGGGGTGCCGGGCCCATCTCTCGGGCCACCCCGGGGAACTCGTCTTCGCCGTCGGCACCTGCTCGGCCTACGACCGGGAGGTGAACGACCGCGACTGGCAGGTGGCACTCCACATCGTCTTCGACTCGCGCGCCGCGCACGACGCCTACCAGCAGGCCGAGCGGCACGAGATCTTCATCGCCGCCCACGCCGACGAGTGGGAGCAGGTTCGGGTCTTCGACGCCGACCTCGCCAAAGAACGGAACGAGGCCTGGGTCCACGATCACGATGCGCGCGCCCACCGTGCGGGCTACGCCCACCGCTTCGCGGATCGCGGTCCGGGCGAGTGCCTGGTCCGCGTCGCGA
>CAZMOU010000077.1:10232-20245 GCA_964567835.1 uncultured Chitinophaga sp.
GCCCGCGCTCCACACGGGGACCGGCACGGGGCCCGCGCTCACGTGACGCGCAGGCGCGAGAGGGCGATGTCGCCGCCGAAGCAGACGTCGATGTCGTGGCGCGGACGACGCGGGCGGTGGTGGTAGTCGGCCGACCAGTGCCAGCCCTCGGGCGTGTCGAGGAAGCGGAGTTCGAACGGGGAGGGATCGAGCGGGCATTCCACCACGATGGGCGCCCGGTCGGCCGGGGGAACCGCCGGGAGGTTCACGTTCCAGAACTCCCCGGGGACGACGTCGGCGGCGAGCGTCGCCCCCAGGATCGGCGCGAGCCACTCCGCCGCGCGCCCCCAATCGATCGCCGCGTCACGACCGCGGTACTGCGACGCGGCGACGGCGCGGCGGCCGTGGAGCGCCGCCTCGCGCGCCGCCGCCACGGTGCCGGAGAGCCAGACGTCGACGCCGAGATTGCCGCCGGCGTTGATGCCGGCGAGCACCACGGCGGCCTCGGGGGCGCTCCGCGAGAGCGCCAACCGCGTGCAGTCGGCCGGCGTGCCCGCCACCGCGAACCGGCCCGGCGCCGTCTCGCGCACCGCCACGGGGCGGTGGGTGGTGACCCGGTGGCCCCCGCCGGAATGGCACTCCTCCGGCGCCACCACCACCAGCCGCGCCCCCAGCCCGGCGGCGGCGCGCTCGAGCGCCCCGAGACCGGGGGCGGCGATGCCGTCGTCGTTGGTGAGCACGATCGTCCATCCGTTCATGTCGCGTCCCCTCCCCCGAAGGTGCCCCCTGCCCGCAGGTCGTCCGCCAGCGCCAGCATCACCCCCCACACCCCCTCGGCCCCGGTCGCGGCGAGGCGACAGACCTCCTCGGCGTCGGTCTCCTCCGCGGCGTCGGGCGTGGCGACGTTGGTGATCACCGAGACCGCCACCACCTCGATCCCCAGCCGGCGCGCGGCGCGCACCTCCGGCACGGTCGACATCCCGGCCACGTCGGCACCCGCGCGGAGGAGCATGCGGTACTCGGCCCGCGTCTCGTAGCACGGCCCGAGGAGCCGCGCATAGACGCCCGGCCGGGCACGCACCCCGGCCCGCCGTGCCGCCGCCAGCGCCATGCCGACGAGCCGGGGGCTGTAGGCCGGCCCGGCGGCGCTCGCGCGCGGCGCCGGCGGCCGCGAGGGACGTCGGACGAGATCGATGTGGTCGTCGACGACGAGCAGTTCGCCGGCGGCCATGTCGGCCCGCAGCCCGCCGGAGGCGTTGGTCACCAGGAGCGTCGTGACGCCGAGCGCGGCGAGCAGCTCGACGCCGCGCGCGATCGAGGCGTCGTCGAAACCCTCGTAGGCGTGCACGCGTCCCTGGAGCACGACGACCCGCAGTCCGCGGACGGTACCGCAGACGATCCTCCCGGCGTGCCCGGTGGCGGTGGGGGGAAGCAGCCATCCGCTGACCTCCACCGGCAGGGTCACGGCGTCCTCCAGCCGGTCGACGACCGCGCCCAGGCCGGTGCCGAGGACCACGCCCAGGGGGCCGCCGCGGCCGCCGGCGTCGCGCACGCGCCGGGCGGCGTCGAGCGCCTCGCGTCCCGGCCCGTCAGGCCCCTCCATCCGCCTCTCCTCCGCGGGCGGCGGCGGGCGCTTTGCCCGTGCCGCGGAAAAGCCGTATTCTCCCCTGCTTTGTCCGGTGCGCACACCCCCGCGCCCCCCCGGCCCATCCCCCGGAAGCCATCCGATGCCGAGCCCCGTCCGGAAGCCCACGCGTGCCGAGAAGTTCGCCGGCCTGTCGGTGGCCATCGTCACCCCCTTCCGCGACGGCCGCATCGACTCGGCCCGGCTCGGCGCGCAGATCGACGCCCAGGCCGCCGCCGGCGTCACCTGCATCTGCCCGGTGGGGACGACCGGCGAGTCCCCCACGCTCTCGCACGACGAGCACGAGCGGGTGATCCACGAGAGCATCCAGGCCGCGGCCGGGCGGATGCTCGTCATGCCGGGCACGGGGAGCAACTCCACCGCCGAGGCGGTGCGGCTCACGAAGCACGCGGCGCGGGAGGGGGCGGACGCGGCGCTCGTCGTCGGCCCCTACTACAACCGCCCCACGCAGCAGGGGATCTACGAGCACTTCAAGGCGCTCGCCGAGGCGGTCGACATCCCGATCTGCGTCTACAACATCCCCGGCCGCACCGGCCGCAACATCGAGCCGGAGACGATCATCCGCCTCGCCGAGCTCCCCGGCATCGCCATGGTGAAGGAGGCGACCGGTGTCATGGATCAGGCCTCGCAGATCGTCGGTGCCACCGACCTGACGGTGCTCTCGGGAGACGACAGCATGACGCTGCCGCTCCTCTCGATCGGCGGCCGCGGCGTGATCAGCGTCGTGGGGAACCTCGTCCCGGCCGACATGAAGGCCCTGCTCGACGCCTTCGAGCGCGGCGACATCGACGAGGCCCGCCGCTGCCACCACCGCCTCTTCGGCCTGTGCCGCGATCTGCTCGGCCTGGCGAGCAATCCGATCCCCATCAAGGCCGCCCTCGCCATGCTCGGCCGCGACTCGGGCGAGGTGCGCCTGCCGCTGGTGCCGCTCGAGCCCGCCCAGGCCGACAAGCTACGCGGCGTGCTCCGCGCGTACGGGCTCCCCGTCGGCTGAAGGACCACGCCCATGGACCTGGCGATCGAGCGCCGCGCCGCGGAGGGGTCGCCCGGCGACGCGGCGGTGACGCTCGTCCTCCGGGGCCGGATCGATTCCGAGACCTGCGCCGCGCTCGAGGAGGCCGTCGAGGAGGAGCTGCGCCGCGGCAGCGCGACGATCCGGCTCGACCTGGCCGACGTCCCCTTCCTCTCCTCGGCCGGCATCCGCAGCCTGTTCAACGTCTCCCGGGGGGCGAAGAACGCCGGCGGCAGCTGCCTGGTCTCCCTGGCCAGCGACCCGGTCCGGCGCGTGCTCACGCTCGCGCGCCTCGCGCCCCTGCTCATGGAACAGGGGACGCCCGCCGCCACGCCGGCCCCCGCCGCCGCGTCGCCCGGGCCGCCACCGCCGGCACGCGCGGAGCGGCATGGCGACCTCCTGCTCACGGAGATCGACGAGGCGGGCGTCCTGCCGGTGGAGGGTCGCGTCGTCGGCAGCCACGAGCATGGCTCCGGCCCGCCGGTGCTCGACGCCACGCCGCGCAACGTCTCGCGCCACACCTTCGGGTTCGGCGTCGGGGCCCTGGCCGACGACGGCCCGGCCCTCGCCTGCGGCGGCGAACTGGTGGCCGCGGCGGGGAGCGTCTTCGTCCGCCCGCCGCGCCCCTTCGGCGTGCCCGACTCGCTCGTGGGGTCGGGCGACCTGGTACCGGCGGTGCGGATGGTCTCGGGGATCTTCTGGGAGGGGACGCCGCGCGGCCGCGCGGCGTTCGCATCCGCCGACGACGCCGGGGCGGTGAGCCTGGGAAGGCTCGTCGGCACGCTCCTCGACCGGCTCCGCGTCGACTGCCTCGCGGTGGCGGTCGTGGCGGAGGTGCGCGGCCTCGTCGGGGTCGAGTTGATCCGCCCCGTGGGCGACTCCACCCCGGAGGACCATCCCGCCACGGGCCGGGCCGACGTCACGGCACGCTGGCTCTCCTTCTCGCGGGAGCCGGTGCACGCGGGACGCACGGCGCTCGTGGTGGGGATCGCCACGCGCCGGCCCGGCCGGGTCGTGCGCCCGCTCGGGGGCGACGGCTCCACCCTCGGGCACTTCCACGCCGCGGTCTTTCCCCACCGCCCGCTGCGCGCCGGCGCGGCCGATCCGGGAACGGTCGTCGACGACCTGGGGGGATCGGCTCCGCTGGCGGTGATGCACCTCCTGGCCGACCCGGAACCGGTGCTCGGCAGCGGTGCGTCGGAGTTCGTCCGCGGCGTCTGCTGGTACGCTCCCCTCGACCTCCGCGGCGGCGACGCATGATCACGCTCCTCTCCACCTGGACCTTCGGCGTCACGCTCGCCTTCGTGGCGCTCGGCGTGTTCGTGAGCTACCGGCTCTTCCGCTTCCCCGACATCACCACCGACGGCGCCTTCACGCTCGGTGCCGTGGCGGCGACGCGGCTGATCGTCTCCGGGCACGATCCCCTCGTGGCGACGCTCGCCGGAGCCGCGGCCGGCGCGGTGGCGGGGGCCTGCACCGGCGCGCTCCACGCGGCGCTCGGCATCGAGCCGCTCCTCTCCGGGATCCTCGTGACGACGGCGCTGGCGAGCGTGAGCCTCGTGCTGCTCGGCCGCTCGAACGTCCCCCTGGCGGGTGCCGAGACGATCCTCGACCGCGGGTCCGCGTGGTTCCTTCCGGCGACCACGGCGCTCGGCTTCGGAGAGGCGGCCGACGAGGCGGCGAGGCTGGCCGCGGTCCTCGCCGCCGTGGCCGTCGCCGTCCTCGTCCTCTGGCTGTTCTTCCGCACGCGCCTCGGCACCGCCATGCGGGCCGGCGGCGACACCCCGACGATGGCCCGCGCCCTGGGACGGCGCACCGGGCTCCTCACCGTCGCCGGACTGGCGATCGCCAACGCGCTGACCGCCCTCTCGGGGGCGCTCTTGGCACAGGTGCAGGGCTTCGCCGACGTGCAGATGGGGATCGGGATGGTGGTGTGGGGGATGGCGAGCCTGTTCCTCGGCGCGGCGCTCGTGGGCCCCGTGCGCCTCGGCGGGGCGCTCGTGGCCACCATCGCCGGGAGCGTCGCCTTCCGCCTGCTGGTCGCCTCGGCGCTGCGGGCCGGCCTCCACCCCGACTGGCTCAAGGCCGCCACGGCCGTCGTCGTCCTGGCGGCACTGGTGGTCCCGGGGCTGTTCTCGCACCGTCCCCAGGCGTCCGCGGCCAGGTAGCCGATCCCATGCTCGACGTCACCGACGCCACGGTCGCCTTCACCGCCCCCGGCGGCCCGGTGGTGCGCGCCGTCGACGGCGTCTCCTTCACCGTGCCCGCCGGGACGTTCGTGATCGTCATCGGCACCAACGGCTCCGGGAAGAGCACGCTCCTGGGGGCCGTGGCCGGGACGGTGCGCCTCGACTCGGGGAGCATCCGCATCGCCGGCCGCGACGTGACGCGTCTCGGCGAGGCCGGTCGGGCGCGGTTCGTGGGACGCGTGTTCCAGGATCCGCGGGCCGGCACCGCCTCCAGCCTGACGGTGCTCGAGAACCTCGCCGTCGCCGCGTGCCGCGGCCGGGTCGCCGGACTCTCCTGGGCGACCGGGCGGCACCTCCGCGACGAGGCCGCCAGACGGCTGGCGGCGATCCAGCCCGGGCTCGAGACCAGGCTCGACCAGCCGATCGGATCGATGTCGGGCGGGCAGCGGCAGGTGGTGTCGCTGGTGATGGCCACCTGGCACCGGCCCGACCTCCTCCTCCTCGACGAGCACACCGCGGCGCTCGACCCCGGTGCCGCCGACCGGGTGGTGAAGGCGACGGCGCGGATCGTGCGCGAGCAGGGGCTCACGGCGTTGATGGTCACCCATTCGCTCGAACAGGCGGCGACCCTCGGCGACCGGCTCCTCCTCGTGCACCGCGGCCGCGTCGCCCTCGACGTCGAGGGGGCCGCGAAGCGCCGCCTCTCGGCGGAGGATCTCGCCGCCCGATTCGACCGGCTGCGCCGCGCCGACCAACTCGACGACGCCGCCGCCCGCACCCTCCGCGACCGCTACTGCTAGCACGCCCCCGAGCGCGTGCGACCGCCATGACCATCCTCCTCCGCCGCTGCCTCCCCACCCTCCTCCTCCTCGCCGGGGCGTCGGCGCTGCTCCTGGCCACCGACCGGGCGCGCTCGAAGCGGTCGCTGCCGGCGATCGCCGTCCTCCAGCAGACGAGCTCGGTCGTCCTCGACGACGCCGTGACGGGGATGCTCGCCGGACTCGCGGAGAAGGGATTCACGGACGGGGAGACGGTCACGATCACGCGTTACAACGCCGAGGGGGACATGTCGCAGGGCAACGCCATCGCCCGCGAGATCGTCGGCGGGCCGTTCGACTTGGTCCTCACCTCGAGCACGCCGTCGATGCAGCAGGTGGCGACCGCCAACGCCCGCGGGCGCGTGCGCCACGTCTTCGCGGCCGTCGCCGACCCGTTCAGCGCGGGCGTGGGGCTCGACCGTGCCGACCCCCTCGTCCATCCCCCCTGGCTCGTCGGCTACGGCAGCCTGGCACCGGTCGACTTCACCTTCGGCCTGGCCCAACGCTGTCACCCCGGCCTGCGGCGCGTGGGCGTGGCCCACAACAACTCGGAGAGCAACTCGCGGCGCTTCATGGAGCTCGCGCGCGCGAGCTGCAGGCGGCGTGGCATCGAGCTCGTCGAGGTGCCCGTGGAGAACTCCTCCGGGGTCATCGAGGCGGTGCAGTCGACGATCGCCCGGGGCGCCGAGGCGATCTTCTGCCCCGGCGACACGACCGTGATCTCCGCGATCGACTCGGTGGTGGCGACCGCCGCCAAGGCGGGGATCCCGGTCTTCTCCGTGAACCCGGGGAAGCCGGAGCGGGGCACCTTCTTCGACGTGGGCTACAACTTTCTCGAGGTCGGCCTCGTGGCGGGACGCCTCGCCGGCGACGTCCTCGCCGGGGCCGATCCGGCCGCCATCCCGATCCGGGAGACGGCCGGCTCGATCCCCCCCTACCTGATCGTCAACCTCGCGGCGAAGGGGGTCGACCGGAGCGTGTGGCGCGTCCCCGAGGAGATCCTCGAGCAGGCCCGGTGGCTCGTCGACGGCGAAGGGGCCCACGAGCGCAGCGAGAGGATCCTGGCCGGGCCGTTCGACGAACCGGCCGAGTGAATCCGCCGTCAATCGGCCGGGCGGAGCGTCGCCCCCCCCGCGGCGAAGCGGACGACCGCGACGTCGTGCGTCTTCCCCAGCCCGTCGTCCCGGAGCGCCGCCGCCAGCCCCTCCGCCTCCCCCTCCGAGCGGCAGCAGGCCAGCACCGCCGGGCCCCAGGAGCTCTGTGCCGCGCCGGCGATGCCGAGGCTCGCCAGCCGCGCGAGGAGCGCCTCGATCGCCCCGTGGAAGGGGAGCCCGCGCGACGCCGCCTCGAAGGGCACGCCAGCCAGCCTCCCGTAGGCGCCGAACGCCTCGGCGAAGGCGTCGAAGCGGCCCTCGATCGCCGCCGGCACCAGCCCGAGGAGGGCGAGCCGGGCGAGTTCCGCGGTGACGCCGCGATCGACGGGGGGAAGGGAGCGGAAGGCCTGGCGTTCGGCCTCCCCCTGGAGCCCCTCGACGCCGCGCCCGATGACGAGCACCCCGCGCCACTCCGCCGGCAGGGTCGCCCGGGCCACCAGCGGCGAGGCGTCGAGCGGCGCCGCGATCTTGTCGGCCCCGAGCCTCCCCGCCTCGACGACGAGCCCGCCGAGGGCGAATCCCCACACCCCGACGCTCGATCGCCGGCCGCGCCCCGCCGCCCGCGCCAGCGCCAGGGCCTCGCGGCCGTCGAAGCCGCGCTCCTGCGGCGCCGTCGGTCGGGAGAGCGCGTCCACCCCCGCGGCGACGGCGAGGGCGAGTTGGGTGCCGCTCCCCAGGCCGACGTGGGGGCGCGGCGCGGCCGCCACCTCGACGTGGAACGCCGCATCGCCGGGGAGATCCCACGCCTTCGCGCAGGTCCGCGCGAACTCGGCTCCCCGCGCGGCCAGCGGTCCGGTCGCGCCGAAGGTGCCCGCGCGCCCCACCCTGACGGTGATCCCCGGCTCCTCGAGCATGAGGCCGGTGCCGCCGAAGCTCCGCGCCGAGGGATCGCCGAAGGAGAACATCCCCAGGTGGAAACGGGCCGGCGTGCGCACCTCGACGGTGCGCCGGGACAACTCGGGAGGGACGGCCGACGCCTCCCCGGCCACGCGGCGGGCCAGGATCGCGAACGCCTCGCGCTCCTCCGGGCCGCCGGTCTTCTCCACGAGCAGGGCCAGCTCGGCGAGCCGCGCCGCGACCTCCGCGGCGGGGATCATGTGGAGCCGCGTGACGAGGATCGCCGCCTCGACGACGGCGTGCCGGGCGCGCACGTGGCCCTGGAACGGGCGTCCCTCGTGGACGCGCACGACGCGGGCGGTGAGCCGCTGCCGCGCGGCCGTCCTGTCGGCGGCGACGACGCGGAACTCCCATGCGGTGCAGGCGTCGGCGAGCCGCCAGCCGTCGACCACCTCCGCACGCTGGAGCGCCGGCGCCGGCCCCTGCCCCGCCACGGTGCGCGCGAGCAGGAGCACGTCGTCGGTCGTCTGGAAGACCCCCTCGGGGGTCGCGGCGAGGTTCGCCGCCGTCTGGCTCGTGGCGAACGGCTTGAGGACCAGCTCGACCAGGCCCCCGGCCCGGAGCCGGTCGGGATCGACCTCCGGCCCCATCCCCGCCAGATGCGGCGTGCCGTCGGGGGAGCGCGTCGTGATCAGGCCTTCGAGGATCATGGTCGAAGTGTAGCGGCACCCCGACCCGTCCGGCGGTTGACAACCGGCCGTTCCGGCTGGCATCACTTTCCGCACGCGTCACCATACCCCGCCCCCCGGGAGTCGAATCCATGCCCCCCCGCGCCCCGCATCGCCCCGTGCTCCTTCTCGTCACCGCGATGAGCCTCGCCCTGTCGGGGCCGGCGGGGGCCGAGGATCCTCCGGCCAAGGCGACCCCGAGCGCGGAGGCGATCCGCAACCTGGAGGCCGCCTATCCCGCGCCCGCCGCCGGGAGGACGCGGCACGTGATCCTCCTGCCGGAGGTCGCGGAGGAGGCGTCGGAGGATCTCAAGGTGGAGATCGTCGCCGGGCGCACGATCGACACCGACGGCGTCAACCGCTACCGCTTCGGGGGAGAGTTCCGCGAGCGCGACATCCCCGGCTGGGGATTCCCGCTCTTCGAGGTCGACGCGCTCCCCGGCCCCCTCTCCACGCGGATCGCGCCGGCCCCCGGCACGCCGACCGAGAAGCGCTTCGTCGCCGGTCCGAAGCTCCTCGTGCGCTACAACAGTCGGCTGCCGATCGTGGTCTACGCGCCGGAGGGGGTGGAGGTGCGCTTCCGCACGTGGCGGGCCGACGGCGAACCCGCTCCGGCGGAGGTGCGCTGACGCGTCACGGTCCGGGGCTCACTTCCAGGTCGAGTAGTCGGTGGGGACGAGGAACTCCGAGAGGACGCCGTCCTTGGCCTCGGTGAGCGAGCCCCCCGCCTTCTCCTCCGAAGCCTTCCGGGCGGCCATCCAGTCGGGATCCTGGCGGAAGGAATCGAACGACCGCTTCGCCGCGTCGGTCGAGTCGTGGGCGAGGAGGTAGACGAGTTTGCGATCCTCCTCGGCGCTCCCCGGAGCGTGGTGCCAGTAGATCAGGTTCGTCATCCCGTGCTTGCCGAAGAGCTTCACGGTGTGGTCGCGGAAACGGGCGTCGAGACCGGGGAGGTTCTTCGGCGTGGCGGTGTAGGTGCGCAGTTCGAAGACGCGGCCGGCCTTGCCCGGCCCGGTGTCGAGCGCGGGGGAATAGTCGGTGGCCACGAGGAAGGTCTCGGTCGCCTTCTCGACGAGCTTGCCATCCTTCTCGGAAGCGGCATACGCCGCCTTCCAGTCGGGGTCGTTCACGAACGCCGCCCAGGAGGCGTCGCGGGCCTTCCGGTCGGGGTAGGAGAGGAAGTAGACGAGCTTGCGGTCGGGGTTGTCCCCCACCGGGACGAAATACCCGACGTTCGTCATGCCATGCTTGGCGAAGAGCTTCGTGGTGTGGTCGCGGAAGCGCGCGTGGAGGGCGTCGAGCTTGCCGGGGGGCGCCCAGTAGGTGCGCATCTCGTAGAGGCGCGTGTCGGCGGCGACGGCCGGCAGCGCGGCGGCGAGCAGGAGGACCGTGGCGGGGAGAATGCGCTGGAGCAGGGACATGGGGAACTCCTCGGATCGTGGCACGGGGTTGGACGGGGGGACATGTCGGATCAGTCGAACGGCCGCCGGACAGCGCGGGGCGCCGCCGCGGCGGGCGCGGGCTCTTCCGCCGGGAGGGCCCGTTCCGCGGCGGGAGGCGGAGGGACGGGAAGCGGCGGGGGCGGCGGTGAAGGGACGACGGGCGGCGCGGGCGCCGGCTGCGGCGCAGGCACTGGCGGCGGCGCGGGCAC
>CAZMOU010000078.1:0-4233 GCA_964567835.1 uncultured Chitinophaga sp.
GCCTGGCAGGGACCGGCCCCGGAGCGGATGTTCAACCGCAACCGGACCTTCTACCGTTTCCGTTGGTTCCCCGAGTATTCCGGCGGCCAACTGACGAACTTCGGCACCCATTATCTGGCGACGATCCACCGTGTGCTCGGCCTGGAGGCGCCGCTGGCGGCCACCGCGCTGGGCGGGCGCTTCGCCGCCTACGACAACCGCATGGTGCCCGACACGCTCGAGGTCCTCTGGCATTATCCCGGCGACGTGCTCGTCAGCTTCACGCAGTTCAACGCCTCGGCGGCGCCGGCGGCGGCGAAGGCGTGCGAGGTGGAGATCCGGGGAACGCTCGGCACGCTCTACCTCCATGGCCGCGGGTGGGAGATCGTCCCCGAGACGATCACCGATCACGAGTTCCCGGTGCGCTCGCCGATCGACCGCCAACGCGAACGGGGCTGGCGGAAGGGGGAACGTGCCCGGATCGAGCCCGCCGCGGGAAAGGGGGCCTACCCCGACCAGGCCCACGCCCGCGACTTCCTCGACTGCGTCCGTTCGCGGGCCACTCCCTCCTGCGGCATCGAGTTCGGCCACCGGGCCACGAGCGCCGTCCAGATCGGGGCCATCGCCCTGCGCACGCGCTCGGTCGTGGAATGGGACGCGACGCGCGAGCGATTCATCGACCATCCGCGGGCCGACGCCCTCCTCGACTACGATTACCGGGAACCCTGGCGCCTCGACTCATGAGCAGTGTCCGCTCCCTCGCCGCCGCGATCGTCGTCGCCGCCCGGTTCGTGCATGGCGCCGCAGTCCGCGCTGAAGACGCCCCCACGTGGGACCACGACGTCCGGCCGATCCTCAAGGCCCACTGCACCCACTGCCACGGCGAGGAGGACCCGATCGAGGCGGGCGTCGATCTCCGCCTCCACCGCTTCGTCCTCCGCGAGGCCGAAGGCTACGGGCCGATCGTCGTCCCGGGCGACGAGGGCGCCGGCGAACTGCTCCGCGTGATCCGCTCGGGGGAAATGCCGAAGGGGGGGAAGAAGGTCTCACCGGAAGAGCTCGCGGTTCTCGAAGCCTGGGTCGCCGCCGGTGCCCCGGGGGGTGCGCCCGAGCCCGAGTCGCTCCCGCCCGGCCCCTGGCTCTCGGTCGAGGACCGGGAGTGGTGGAGCTTCAAGCCGGTCGTGAAGCCCGCCGTGCCGACAGTCGCCGATGCCGCGCGGGTCCGCACCCCGATCGACGCCTTCGTGATCGACGCGCTCGAGTCCCGCGGCCTGTCCCTCGCCCCCGACGCCGACCGGGCCACGCTCCTGCGCCGCCTCACGCTCGATCTCACCGGTCTGCTGCCGACGCCCGAGGAGCTCGACGCGTTCCTCGCCGACACCTCCGGCGATGCCTACGAAAAAGTGGTCGAGCGGCTGCTGGCGAGCCCCGCCTACGGCGAGCGACAGGCCAGGGCCTGGCTCGACGTCGCCGGCTACGCCGACTCCAACGGCTTCTCCGAGGCCGACTCGCTCCGCTTCTGGGCCTTCCGCTACCGCGACCGGGTGGTGAAGGTGTTCAACGACGACGTCCCCTGGGACCGCTTCATCCAGGAGCAGCTCGCCGGCGACGAGCTCGCCGGCGTGACCCATGAGACCGCCACCGACGCGGTTCCGGACGAGGCCCGCCGGGCGGCACTGGAGTCGACCGCGTTCCTCCGCCTCGGCCCCGATGGCACGGGCGACCCGGTCCCCGATCAGCACCTGGCGCGCAATCAGGCGATCGCCGACCAGATCAAGGTCACGAGCTCCGCGCTCCTCGGGCTCACCGTGGCCTGTGCCCAGTGCCACGACCACCGCCACGATCCGATCTCACAGGTCGACTACTACCGCTTCCGGGCCCTCTTCGATCCGGCCTGGGACTGGCAGCAGTGGCGTGCCCCAGGCGCCCGCACCTGCTCGCTCTACACCCCCGAGGAACGTGCCCGAGCGGCGGAGATCGAGAAGCAAGCCGCAGCCATCGACGCCGAGGCGCGCGAGATGCGGAAGCGTTTCCTCGACGAGATCTTCGAAAAGGAGATCGTCAAGCTCCCCGAGGAGGTGCGCGACGCCTACCGCACGGCCCGGGCCACGCCCGAGGGGGAGCGGTCGGAGGAGCAGAAGGCGCTGATCCGGAAGTATCCGGCGGCCCTGGCCACCTACTCCCTCGACCTCTACGACGGCGCGAAGGAAAAGCTCGTCAGCGACAAGCACGCCGAGGCGACGAAGCTCCGCGGCACGAAGCCCCCCGAGGGTTTTCTGATGGTGACCACGGAGGTGAAGGGGAGGGTGCCGGAGACGAAACTCTTCCACCGCGGCGACCACGACCAGCCCCGGCAGACGGTGACGCCGGGCGAACTCTCTGTCCTCACCGGCCCCGACATCGAGCCCTTCGTGCCGGCCGAGACCGCCGGCGGATCGAGCGGCCGCCGCCTCGCCTACGCCCGCTGGCTCACCAGCGGTCGCCACCCGCTCGTGGCGAGGGTGCTCGTCAATCGCCTCTGGCTCGGCCACTTCGGCCGGGGGATCGTCGGCACCCCCGGCGACTTCGGACGCTTGGGGGAGAAGCCGACGCACCCGGAGCTGCTCGACTGGCTCGCGGCCACGTTCGTGGAGGGGGGTTGGAAGCCGAAGAGCCTCCACCGGGCGGTCGTCACGAGCACCGTCTACCGCCAGGCCTCGCGCAACGACGCCGCTCTTGGTCACGACCCCGACAACAAGCTCCTGGCCCGTTTCGCGCCGCGGCGCCTCGACGCCGAGAGCGTGCGTGACTGCGCGATCCAGGCCTCGGGGAGGCTCGTCCAGGGGGGCGGCGGGGCGCCGATCGGCATCGCCAAGGATCCGGTGGGACGGGTGGTGGTGGGCCGCGAAGAGAAGGACGCCAACGGCGACGTCATCCGCGTCGTCAGCCTCGGGCCCGACGACTTCCGACGCTCGCTCTACGTGCAGGTCCGCCGCACCGAGCCGCTGACCGTCCTCGAGGCCTTCGACCAGCCGGAGATGAAGCCCAACTGCGAGGCGAGGCGGCCGACGACGGTGGCCACGCAGGCGCTCCTCATGCTCAACGATCCCTTCGTCATCGACAACGCCCGGGCCCTCGCCGAGCGGGTGCGGCGCGAGGCCCCCGGCGACCTCCGTGCCCAGGTGGGCCGCGCCTGGCGGATCCTCTTCTCGGCGACGCCGTCGCCGGCCGATCTCGATCTGGCCCTCCTCCATGTCGCGGAGCAGGGGGAGGAGTTGCGAACGCGGCTCCAGCCCGAGCCCGTGAAAGAGGGGCAAGCCCCGCCGGCCCCTCCCGATCCGCAGCTCGAGGCCCTGGCGAGCTACTGCCAGGTGCTCCTCGCCTCCAACCGCTTCCTCACCTTCGACTGACGCCGCCACGCCCGCCAACCGTGATTCCGATGACGCCCACCCACCGCCCCTTCTGCTCGCGCCGCCACCTCCTCCAGTCGGGGGCGTTCTCGCTCGCCGGCCTGGGCCTCGCGTCGCTCTTGCGCGACGAGGGGCTCCTCGCCGCGCCGGTGAAGCCCCTGGCCGGCGACGAGCTGAAGTTCGACCTGCTCCCCAAGAACCCGCCGAAGCCGGCGAAGGCGAAGGCGATGATCTCGCTGTTCATGATGGGGGGGCCGTCGCAGATGGACCTCTTCGATCCCAAGCCGATGCTCGCCAAGTACGACGGGCAGACCTTTCCCGGTGAGATCAAGTACGACAACCTCGCCGAAGCCTCGGCGAAGGTCCTCGGCCCGGGATGGTCGTTCGCGCCGCGCGGGAAGTGCGGCATGGAACTCTCCGACCTGCTGCCGCACCTCGCGGGCGTGTGCGACGAGATCACGCTCATCCGCTCGATGCACTCGGGCGTCAACAACCACGGCCAGGCGCTCTGGGCCCTCAACGCCGGCAAGATCGCTCCCGGCCGCCCCACGCTCGGCGCCTGGCTCTGCTACGGCCTGGGGAGCGAGTCGCAGGACCTCCCCGCCTACATGGTCCTCGCCCATCCCGCCGGGCTGCCGACCTTCCAGGGGGAGCACTGGACCAACGGCTGGCTGCCGAGCCTCTTCCAAGGCACGCTGGTGCGTGCGAGCGAGCCGCGGATGCTGAACCTCGACGCCGCGCCGCTCCTGCGCGGCGCGCCGCAGGCCCGCCAACTCGCGCTCGACGTGCAGGCCCAGCTGCGCCCCGACCTGCGGATCGTGGTGATGTCGGCGACGCTCGACGGCGAGCGGCTGGCGCGGTTCCT
>CAZMOU010000078.1:4243-19913 GCA_964567835.1 uncultured Chitinophaga sp.
CTCGCGCTCCTCGAGCGCCTCGACGCCGAGCACGCCGCCCTGCATCCCGACGAGCACGATCTCCAGGCCCGCATCGCGAGCTACGCGCTCGCCGCACGGATGCAGACCGCCGCCAAGGAGGCCTTCGACATCTCCTCCGAGCCGGCCTGGGTCCGCGCCTTCTACGGCGTCGACGAGCCGGCCACCGCCGACTACGGCACCCGCTGCCTCATCGCCCGGCGCCTCGTGGAGCGCGGCGTCCGCTACGTGCAGGTGCTGAACTCGGGCCAGTCGTGGGACCACCATGGCGGCATCAAGCACGCGCTGCCGGCCAGCTGCCTGGCGGTCGACAAGCCGTCGGCGGCCCTCGTGGCCGATCTCAAGCAACGCGGCCTCCTCGACAGCACGGTCGTCCACTGGGGAGGCGAGATGGGCCGCCTGCCGGTGCTCCAGAACGACGGCGGCCCCGACAAGCAGGGGCGCGACCACAACACCTACGGCTTCTCGCAGTGGGTGGCCGGCGGCGGCTTCAAGGCCGGCTGCACCTACGGCGAGACCGACGAGTGGAGCCACAAGGCGGTGAAGGACGTGGTCCATCACTACGACTGGCACGCCACGCTCCTCCACTGCTTCGGCTTCGACCACCGCGAGCTGGTCTACAAGCGCGAGGGGCTGGCGGCGTCGCTCACCGACGGCCAGGAGGCACGGGTCGTCTCCGAGATCCTCGCCTGAGCCTGCGGAGGCCCCCCGTGACCCCGCCCCACACGACCGCCCCCTCCGACTCTTGGCGCGTCGCGCCGATCCTCGGCGTCGCGAGTCCCCGTCGGAGCGCCGAATACTGGCGCGACGTCTTCGGCTTCACGCTCGACCCCCTCGACGGCGTCTTCACCCCGGTGCCGGGCGACCCCGACGGCGTCTACGCGATCGTGAAGCACGGCGACGCCTGGGTCCACTTCCAGAAGCGTCCGGCTCGCGAAACCCCGGCCCCGCGCGGGCCCCTCGAGCGTGACGTCTACTGCTACGTCGCCGACGTCGTCGCACTCCATGCCGCGATCACCGCCAGGGGGGCGACGATCGTCCAGCCCCCGGTGGCGATGCCCTACGGTCTGGTGGAGTGCGTCGCCGAGGACCCTGACGGCCACCGCGTCGCCTTCGGCCAGATCCTGCCGTAAGTCGGGCTGTGGAGTACGGCCCTCCCCGGCCGATTGACCAGCGCACCCCCTCCCATTAGGGTCATCCCTCGAGGGGGAGCCAGGAGGTACCGGCCCACCCCGAACTTCCCACGATGAGTTCAGAGGACAGTGCCATGGGGACTTCGAAGACTGAACACTCGAGCGTGCATCATTATGCGACGCGTTCCTTCATCGACGCGCTGATCACTGAGGTGCGAGATGGTCAGTGCTTCGTTCCTTTTCTCGGCAGCGGCGTGTCCAGCGCATCCGGCATCATCATGGGAATGGAGTTCACGAACTACCTCGCCTACGTGACCTACCTCGTCATCGGAGGCAGGCAACCGGCTCATACTGCCGACGACCCCACGAAGCGATACCGACTCTTCGACCAAGGCTGGCCTCCGCTCCCGGACCAGACCGAGATCGACGAAGCCACAAAGTGGATATCAGCCTCGTTCGATGCGATATGCGAACGAACGGGGTGGGCCGCGAATTGCGACAGCGACGGGTTCGTCAAGTCGCTCACGAGGAGCACCGACCACCCAGAGGATCCGATCACAGCGAGTCTCTCTCAGCCACCGATTCCGCTCGTCATCCGATCCCGACACGCCGCCGCACACGTCGAAATGCTGGAAAGACTGAAGCGGATGTTCGAGTGGCGATGTTCGCAGCCCGGGTCGAACACACCGACCGAGGTCGAAGACTACTTCATTCAGGACACACTGACCCAGACAGAACGCATCCAAGAAAAAGCGATCCGCGCGCTCTCCGACTGGAAATCGACGCTCACCTTCCTGTCACGCATCCACGTCGACCGCCACGACCGACTCGTCCTCGGAGACGAACAGGCGGCGATCATCGACGCGTTCAATCAATTCATCACCCGGGGCAGAAACCCGAACCTCTGCCACCAGATGATCGCGCATCTGTCGATGCCGATGCGCTTCCACACGATTCTTTCCACCAATTTCGACGACCTGACCGAGGCCGCGTTCAGGGACCAGGGAATCCCACTGGCGAGCATGGCCGTGACGACAACCGGAGGCCTGCCGAGCCACCACGCAGTCGCGGCCCAAGACACGCTCGTGAAACTTCATGGACAGTTCCACGAAACCCGCGCGGACAAGTCGCTCGACGAGGAGCCCAACGATTCGGACAAAGCCACCTTCGCTTCCTACATGCAGCGAGGCAAGGGCCATCCCCACCGCCCACAACATGGCGTCACCGACGACTCACCGATCGATCGCCTCCTCGTCATCGGATACTCCGGATCCGATCACCGATGCGTCCAACTGATCAGGCACTGGCTCGAGAATGCCTCGACCCCGCGCCCCGACGACAAGCTCGTCTACTGGATTTGCCACAACGATGCGGATGTCGCGAAAGTCAAAAGGCTCTTTCGATCAGAGACACTGGCGCAAAGGATCGTGATCACTGAGAACTCACGGCCGGATTACCTTCTCTTCGAGCTTTATCAGAGACTTTGCTACGCCTTGCCACCGGGAAGCAATGCCTACGAGTTCCCCCACGCGACTCCTCCCTACCGCGCGAGCCTTCTCACCTCCACACACACCGGTCGCGCCGCTGCCTCGCCCCAAAGCCCGGAATTGTCACGGGAACAGACCGAATTCGAAATCAAACAATGCATCCTCTCGTGCGTTCACCGGAGAAAGCACAACGGGAAATGGAAGGTCACCAGAGCAAAACCATGGCAGCCATTCTATCGCCTCAAGGACACCGAAGGCCCAACGCCCAGCATGGATCACTCACATGCATGGCTGATCGACGCATCGACAGTCGTTGCGAGCGGCGCGGCACTCGCCTACGAGGAATTGACAAGGACGCCATCCCGCAAGGTAATGTGGTTCGAACTCAACGACGCCATGGATGGCGACGCGGTATTCCGCGACTTCGTCAGAACCCTATCGGTGCGCTGCGGTCGATTCGGAAGCCAACACGTCTCCATTCATCCCCGCGCCGTCGGATCGATCGCCGATGCGGTGAAAGAAAGCACAACGGACAAGCGAGCCCTCCATCGGCAGGCTGAACGCATCGCACGCTACGTCACGACGACGCTCCGCGACTACCGCGTTTCCCCGGAGTCGGTCGTGCTCATGCTCTACGGAAGGGATGGATACGGCCTCTGCGCCGGGATCGCCCCCATTCCGTGGACCACCGACACTTTCACGCAACTCCACACCATCATCGAGGGGCTCGCACTGGCTCGGGTGACGGTTCTGTATTTCCCATTGACCCAGTCCCGTGCGAAAGCGCGAAAGGACTTGATCGATAGTGTCTCGAAGCAGTTCCATTCGAACGACAAACGCACGGCCTTGGACCAAGACAAGTGGCAACACGACGATTTCTCTGAGCGAACACTCAATCCCGATCCGTCACACACCTCGGGTCATGAATCCCGTGAACTCAATAACGCCGCAAAGGCCCTGTCCCAAGTCAAAGCCGTCAGCGAGAAACTCTTCAGGCCATACATGGCCGCAACAGGCCAGGAAGCAACAATCGGGACACATCCTCTCCGCCAGACCGTCCTCCGGCAGGAGGATCACGACTTTCTCAAATGGCTCTATGCGTTGACATTGTTTCGGCAGTCGCGGCATCCGTCCGCGATGTTTTCAGAGGCGGTCTACCCTGCGCCGTTCGAAGACAACGAATCCGGTATCGACAACGATTTCCTTCGCTACGAACGAACACGGCAGTGGATTTTCCAGCTAGAGACCCTCGATGTATTTCATGCAAAACCTGGCGGCGCACTATGGGCCCATCGCGACATCCGGACTATACTTAACAACGTTACTGGTGAGTTTCTCGCTGCGCCACATCTTGACCATACATTGGCAACACTCTCGTCGGAAATACACTACGGGATCGGCGACTGGTACCAGAAGGCGTTCTTTTCAAGTGGTCACCTCACACCTCTGATTGAGGCCATTCATCACTTCGTCCGATCGTCGCTCACGTCGCCACATTCCTACGTGACTCGCTCACCAAATCCCGACTGTTCCATGGAGGCTATTGCCTCGAAGGTCCGCGCACGTCGTTTTGTTGTGGGAATTACCCAAGCCGAGAAAACTATTCTCATCGGACTGGACTTGCTGCGGTATTGGCAGTCGAGCGCAGAGGAAGTGTCGTGGCTTGGAACCTCGGGCCAATCAACGATTGAAAAAGCCGCGAGTAGGGCAATCAGAGATATTCAGTTCACGGTCCTCTCCGTCAATGATGATATAAGGAAGGAGGCCCAGCCGATTATTCGCGCATGTAAGCATAGCCTCGATGCTTTCCTAAAGACGTTGAGCCACGTTTCTAACATGGTTCAGTCTACCGGAAGTAGTTCGCTGCCTACGGCGTCGTGTGTTTCTTACTCACGTGAAAGCAGCGAGCGTCGCGTCGCTGATACTTTCGTTCATACGCTTAAAAGAGACTTCCTCGTCAGACTTGCCTGCCTTCACGAGTGGATCAATCTCGGCGCAAAACAGAATCTTGACAACTCGCTTAATGAACTGCTCGCCACAGCAGTGTCACCGAAGTATCCGCTGATCCACACCTTTATCAGACACAAGTCGTCTGAAACCAAGTATGAGCGTCGTAAATTCGAATTATTCGAAGATGTTTTAATTGATGGTGCTCATTCCATTCGTGACGTGCTTCAGGTCGTCGCTGAGTGCGCTTATCTTCTGCTCCGTCGGGCCAAAGCAAAATGGCACGCCAAGCGAAATCTGCCACTCGCTGACTGGGTTGTGGTAAGCAGATATTGTGAAATCGGTCTAGATGGTTGCAAGCATCTTCCTGCCGATCAGTACAGAGACGAACTCACACTAAAGGCCATGTTTCATCAGATCCGCTCCGTTGCTCTCTCCAACCTAGGGCGTTTTCAGGAGGCACGCCGACACCTCACCGAATCGCAATCGGCTCTTGCCAGAAGCACCCAAAAGACTCGAACGGACCAAGCGATCGCATCCATTCGTCATGCGGAAGTTGCTGTGACGGAGGCTTTCTGGATCCAGAAGGCACTCTCGCTTTGCGGGTCCGAGTGGGCGATTCAGATGAAAAAGCAGGACGACAAGAAGCTTCCCGGCTTGAATCGACCACGAAGTGCTTCTAAAGGGAGGAGAGCAAAAATGATCTTCGTGTTTGATGACAATATAAGCCTTGATAAGTGCAAGCAAAGCAATCGGGTCGTAGCTCCTCCTCTCCTAACAAGCCGATTCGCCTTGGCCCATCGTAAGAACCGCCCCGAAGATCTCGTTGGATTCACGAAACGTCACTATGCGGTATTGCTCGATGAGGCGACACTTCAACTTTCGCGAGCGGAACATCTACTCCGTGGCGCGAGCCACAGCGCCCACTGGTGGTTCCAACTTCACCTGCTGCGGCTGAGAATATATGGCCTGCTTTCTGGGCTTGATAGCGACGCTTACCGGTGTCTTATCTGCAGACATGGCACGCTTGAGGACGGAATCAAGGACAGTTTTCTCAGCGCCTTTCGAATCGCCGACGAGGAGCCTTTTCGTATTCTTCGCTGCGTAAAGTACTATCGGCTTGCCATCAAAACGTCATTCACATCGCGTCGTTCTGATATGTCGGGAGCATCATTTGCTCGTGCGTACTCTCACATTACTGGTCCGTCGCCAGACGTTGATTCGTGTCCTTTTATTTTTGAATCGCTTCTTACTGGGGTTGAGCAGGTCGTACGGGCGACGGCACCAGCCTCTTGCGATCCTCTCCTCATCCGAAACGTCTGCACCGGATCGTCCCAGTCTCCTCACGATCGCCTTTCTGCACTGATCATTGCTCTCGTTAATCGGCTAAATACAGAAGTTCCAATTGACCAGCGAGACAATCTTCTTGTCAAAGGCTGGAGACGTGAGCTTCACGCCTTGAGAAAATGCTGTACGACCCCGACGGAAGCTTATTTTTCATGATCACGCCTGCGCTGTGCGTTATCCTCTCACAAGGACTTCACATGCCTCGCGTGGTTCACCCTTTCCGACTTTCTCAGCTTCTTAACTTTTTCTTTTTGGGGCTTCTTCTTTTCGTTCTCGCCGGTGTCGTCACGATTTTTATCGATGATTCTAGTGACGGTCTCGCTAAGTGGATTCTTTTTTGTCGTGATATCATCTTTCATACAGGCATCACGCTCGTCGCCGTCGCGATCATCGATCGAATCTGGAGAGCGACGGGCGGTGAGCCGATGGGGGAGGAGTTGGCAGATCTGCGGAAAAGCGTCAGTAAGTTGCCACTCTTCGCCGATTCGCTGTCGACGGGTCTTCGTCGCATAAAAGCCCGTTGTGTTGCGCTTACCAGCGAGGGTTTTGATTGGGTTGGTTTTCTCTCCGACGCCCAGCGGCAGGTCGACATCTCCGGCTACACGCTGAGGCAGTGGTACACCACGAACGGTTTTCGGGACGCCCTGAAGGTACGTGTATTCGAGGGTGTTGTCGTGCGGGTCCTTTTCATGGATGAGGCGAATGGGTTTCTGAGATCCCTTGTTTACGATCACGCATGCCAGAACGAGACCGATGTGAAGAGCGCTATTCTGATGGGAAAGGAGTTCTTCGCGTCGCTTGCAAAGGATATCAATGCCTTAGGTGCCCGCGGACGGCTTGAGGCCCGAACACTGAAGCGCGAGTCGATCGTCACCTGCAGCATCGCCCGGTCGGATGACCGCGTTCTGGCGACGCACTATCTTTACTCCGAACTTGCCGCAGCGTCGCCGGTGATCGAATGCGAGCGGGGAGGAGACTTTCTTCAAGTCTACGAAAAGGAGTTCGAGACGCTTTGGGCGTTGGCTGATCCGATAGTTGCTTCGGGTTCGTCGTCTACCAACCCAGCCGCCGCCGTCAGTCCTTGATCAGGATCGCGAATCACGGTCCATCGTGTTCGACCTGGCTAACCCTGCCAAGTCGAGGAACACGACGTGGGAGGGATTCCCCACCGCGGCGTAGTGGCCGGTGAAGGCGAGGGCGCCAGTGGCCGCATCGACCGCGAAGATCGCCACGTTGTCGTCGCGCTGATTGCAGCACGCGAGGAACTTCCCGTCCGGGGTGAAGGTGAAACTCCGCGGATAGTCGCCGCGCGTCCATTCCTCGCCGACGTACTCGAGCGTGCCGTCGGGCTGCACGCGGAAGATGCCGATGCTGTCGTGGAGCCGGTTGCCGCAGTAGACGTGGCGGCCGTCGTGGGAGACGAGGATCTCGGAGCAGAAGTTGCTCCCCTTGAAGCCCGGCGGGAGCGTGGAGAGCGTCTGCTTCGGCTCGAGCTTCCCCGTCGCGGCGTCCCAGTCGAGCGTGACGACGGTCGAACCCTCCTCCTGGATCGAATAAAGCCGCTTGGCATCGGGCGAAAAATGGAAGTGCCGCGGGCCGTCGCCGGGGGGGAAGGGGACGACGTGGTGCGCGCCCGCGGCGAGCGTTCCCTGCGCCGCGTCGAAGCGCCACACGAAGATCCGGTCGAGGCCGAGATCGACGTGGAGCACGTGGCGGCCGTCGGGGGAGGGGAGGATCTGGTGGGCGTGGGTCCGGTCGTGGCCGCTGAAGGCGAAGCTCCCCGGCGGGGCGTTTTTCGCGCGCGTCGGGCCGATCTCCCCCGCGTCCTCCTTGACGTCGCTCGCCTCCCCGAGCGTGCCGTCGGCCCGCACCGGGAGCACCGCCACCGAGCCGCCGAAGTAGTTGGCGACGAAGAGGTGCTTTCCATCGGGATGAAGGCTGACGTAGGTCGGCCCGGCTCCCCCGGAGGGGACCGAGCCGAGCGGAGCGAGGTCGCCCGTCTTCCGGTCGACGCTCCAGGCGGCCACCGTGCCATGCTTCCCGGGGCCGACCCGGTCGGTCTCGTGGGCGGAGTAGAGCCGCGTGCCGGCGGCGTTCAGGGCGAGGCAACTGGGGCTCGTGCCCGATTCGGTGACGCCCGCCTCGGTCCAGGCGCCGCTCCCGCGGTCGACGATGAAGCGATGGATGCCGCGGCCGTTGCCGGGGGGGAGATCGACCTGCGTGGGGAGCGTGTCTTTCAAAGGCGAGGAGAAGGTCCCGACGTAGGCCAGGAGCGGGGCGGGGGCATCGGCGGCGAGGAGCGAGCGACGGGGGTCGAGCGCCGCCAGGAGCACCGTGGCACCGGCTGACCCGAGGAGGGCACGGCGTGAAGGATCGATGCCGTCGAGGGGACGCATGAACGACGCTCCGTCGGGAAAGGAATCGAAACCGGGTGGACGGGACAACGGGCGGATAGCGCACGGAATGGCCCGTCGGTGCCGATTGTAGCGATGGCGGCGACCTTGCCCCTCGGCACCCTCCGGGGTTCAATGCAGGGATGGTCCGTGGCCCGTGGGGAACGCCGTCGATGCCCAGCCGAATCCTCTCGATCCTGACCGTCTGCCTGATGGCCGCGGCCGGCGGTGCCGCGAGCGCCGCCGGCCCCGACTTCGAGCGCGAGATCCAGCCGATCATCGCCGAGCACTGCTCCGCCTGCCACGGCGTCGACGCCGCGGCGAGAAAGGGGGGGCTGCGGCTCGACGTGCGGGAGGGGGCGCTCGCCGGCGGCGACGGCGGGCAGGCGGCGATCGTGCCGGGGAAGCCCGCCGAGAGCGAACTGGTCGCCCGGATCCGCTCGGCCGACCCGGACACGGTCATGCCGCCGCCGGACCATGGCAAGCCGCTCTCGGATGACCAGAAGACATTGCTCGAGGATTGGATCGCGGCCGGTGCCCCCTTCGCCGCGCACTGGGCCTTCGTGCGCCCGGTGCGGCCGGCCGTGCCCGAGGTGACGCCGGCGGTCGCCAACCCGATCGACGCCTTCGTCCGCGCGAAGCTCCCCGCGGTGGGACTCTCCCCGTCGCCCGACGCCGAGCCGGGCATCCTCTGCCGCCGCCTCTGGCTCGACCTCGTCGGCCTGCCGCCGTCGGCGGAGGACGTGGCCGCGTATCTGCGCGACGGCCACGAGGCCACGGTCGACACGCTCCTGGCGAGCGAGCGCTACGGCGAGAAGTGGGCCCGGCACTGGCTCGACGTCGCCCGCTACTCCGACACCAACGGCTACGAAAAGGACTCGCCGCGCGAGCAATGGGCGTGGCGCGACTGGGTGATCGGGGCCCTCAACCGCGATCTCCCCTACGACCGCTTCATCGTGGAGCAGATCGCCGGCGACCTGTTGCCCGGGGCCACGCAGGAGCAGATCGTGGCCACCGGATTCCTCCGCAACAGCATGCTCAACGAAGAGGGGGCGATCATCCCGGAGGAGTTCCGGATGGTGGAGATGTTCGACCGCATCGACTGCCTCGGGAAGGGGGTCCTCGGGATCTCGGCCCAGTGCGCCCAGTGCCACACGCACAAGTTCGATCCACTGACGCACGAGGAGTATTACGGCCTCTTCGCCTTCCTGAACGACACCCACGAGGCCCGCTCGAGCGTGCGCAGCCCCGAACAACTCGCGGCACTCGCCGACGTGCGACGCCGTCTCGCGGAGGCCGACGCCGAGGTGAAGGCAGCCCGGCCCACGTGGGAGGCGGAGATGAACGCCTGGGCCGACGGCATCGCGAAGTCGCTCGTCCCCTGGACGGCGCTCGACGGCGTCGAGTTCGGCAGCGTCGGCGGGCTCAACCATCCGACGCAGGAGGAGGACCATGTCATCCTCACCCTCGGCATGCACGGGCCCGAGATCTTCGTCGTCACCGAGCCGAAGATGACGGGGGTCACCGGCCTGCAGGTCGAGGCGCTGCTCCATGGCGACCTCTTCCAGAACGGCCCCGGTCGGCACGGTCCCTGGGCGCTCGGCGAGGTGGAGGCTCATCTGCAGCGGCCCGGCAGCGACGTCTGGGAAAAGGTGACGCTCGTGAACGCGACCGCCGACTTCGCCGAGCCGGAGAGCGCCCCGCCGCCGCCGGCCGACAAGCCGAACGAGAAGAAGTCGATCGGGCCGGTCGCGAACCTGATCGACGGCAACCACGGCACCTGGTGGAAGGCCGACCGGGGGCCGGAGCGGCGTCATCAGCCGTCGGCCGCGGTGCTCCAGTTCGACAAGCCCGTCGACCTGCCCGAGGGGACGAAGTTCAAGGTCGCCCTCCACTGGCCCGGCACGCCGAGCCTCGTCGGGGCGACCCGGTTCAGTCTCACAAGCGCTCCATCCCCGGCCGCGCCGCCGATCGACCACGCCGCGATCCTGGCGCTGCGAAAACCGGCCGCGGAGCGGAACGACGCCGACCGCGCCGCGATCTTCGAAGCCTGGCGGAAGAGCGTGCCGGAATTGGCCGGGGCGAACGCCCGCATCGACGGCATCTGGAGGGAGATGCCGCCGGCCACCACCACCGTCCTCCATCTGGCGGCACGCGATCCCGCCCGGCGGCGGTCGACGCGGCTGCTCGAGCGTGGCGAGTGGATGAAGCCCCAGCAGGTGGTCGAACCGCACGTGCCGGCGGCGTTCCATCCCTTCCCCGAGGATGCCCCGCGGAACCGGCTCGGGTTCGCCCGCTGGCTCGTGGCCCCCGAGTCGCCGCTGGCGGCGCGCGTGGCGGTCAATCGGACGTGGCAGGCGCTCTTCGGCAGGGGGCTCGCCGAGGTGCCGGACGACTTCGGCACGCGCAGCCCCGTGCCGGTGCAGCGCGACCTCCTCGACTGGCTGGCGGTCGACTTCCTCGAGGGGGGGCAGAGCCAGAAGGCCCTCCTGCGCCGCATCGTCACGAGCGCCACCTACAAGCAGTCGTCGCGGGTGTCTCCAGAGGCCCTCGCCGCCGATCCCTCCAACCGGTTCCTCGCGCGCGGCCCCCGTTTCCGGGTCGACGCCGAGGTGGTGCGCGACGTGGCGCTCTCGCTCGCGGGCCTGATCACGCATCGCGTCGGCGGACCCGGCGTGATGGCGCCGGTACCGCAGAACGTGCTCGACTACAACTACGGCGGCGTGAGCTGGAAGGCGGCGGAAGGGCCGGAGCGCTACAGGCGGAGCGTCTACCTCCACCGCAAGCGCTCGATGCCCGATCCGCTCCTCTCGGCCTTCGATTCCCCCAACGGCGACACCGCCTGCGCGGCGCGGGTCCGCTCGAACACGCCGCTGGCGGCGCTCGCCGGTCTCAACGAGCCGGTGTTCGTCGAGGCGGCGCGGGCCTTCGCTCTCCGCGTCCTCGCCGAGGGGGGCGCCGACGACGCGACCCGCATCCGCCACGCCTTCGAGCGCTGCACCGGCCGGGCCCCCACCGACGCCGAAAGCGCCGCCCTGCTCGACTTCCTCGCACGCGAGCGGAAGCGGCTCGCCGACGGCTGGCTCGACCCCCGCGCGGTGGCCACCGGGGATCCGGCGGCGACGCCGAAACTCCCCGCAGGGGCCACGCCGCAGGACGCCGCCGCCTGGACGATGCTCGCCCGGGTCCTCCTGAACCTCGACGAGACCGTGAGCAAGAACTGACACCCCACGAACGGGCCCCCGCCATGCACACCCTCGCCCACGATCTCCACGCCGCCGCCGCGCGCCTCCGTGCCCGCCGCTTCTTCTTCCGCGACTGCGGTCTGTCGGTCGCGGGCATGGCGGCGGCGGCGCTCCTCGGGAGGGAGCGGGCCGCGTCGGCGGCGACGTCGAATGCTCCGCCGGGAAACCCGCTCGCGCCGCGGCCGCCGCACTTCGCGCCGAAGGCGAAGCGGGTGATCTCGATGTTCCAGGCGGGGGCCCCGTCACACCTCGAGCTCTTCGACCCCAAGCCGGAGCTCGCCAAGCGCAGCGGCACGCTCCCGCCGGCCGATCTCCTCGCCGGCTACCGGGCCGCGTTCATCAACCCGAAGTCGACGCTCCTGGGGCCGAAGTTCACCTTCGCCAAGCACGGCCAGTGCGGCACGGAGATCAGCGAACTGCTCCCCTGGACCGGGAAGATCGCCGACCGGATCTGCCTCATCCGCTCGCTCCACACCGACGCGGTGAACCATGCCCCGGCGCAGATCCTCATGAACACCGGCACGCAGCAATTCGGCCGGCCGAGCTTCGGCGCCTGGACGCTCTACGGCCTGGGGAGCGTCGCCGAGGATCTTCCCGGCTACGTCGTGCTCACGAGCGCCACCGGCACCAGCGGCGGGGCGAGCAACTACGGCTCCGGCTTCCTCCCCACGCTCTACGGCGGCATACCGCTTCGGAACACCGGCGACCCGGTGCTGTATCTGGCCAACCCCAAGGGGATCGACCGGGAGAGCCAGCGGACGGCGCTCGACGCGATCCACCGGCTCAACGACCTGGCCCTCGACTCGATCGGCGATCCGGAGATCGCCTCGCGGATCCAGGCCTACGAGATGTCGTACCGGCTGCAGGAGAGCGCGCCGGAACTCATGGATCTCTCGCGCGAGCCGAAGCACGTCCTCGAGCGCTACGGCATCGCCGATCCGGCCCAGCCCGGGTACGCCCGCAACTGTCTCCTGGCCCGCCGGCTCCTCGAACGCGGCGTGCGCTTCGTGCAACTCTTCCACGAGGCGTGGGACACCCACGGCGATCTGGTCAACCGGATGAAGAAGAACGCCGAGGACACCGACCGGGCCTCGGCCGCGCTCGTCGCCGATCTCGCCGAGCGCGGCCTCCTCGACGACACGCTCGTCTCCTGGGGGGGCGAGTTCGGCCGGACGCCAATGAACCAGGGGGGGAGCGACGGCCGCGACCACCACAACCGGGCGTTCTCGATGTGGGTCGCCGGCGGCGGTGTGAAGGGGGGCCACGTCCACGGGGCCACCGACGACTTCGGCTTCAACGTCGTCGCCGATCCGGTCCACGTCCACGATCTCAACGCCACCTACCTCCATCTCCTCGGCCTCGACCACCTCCGCCTCACCGTCCGCCACCAGGGCCGCGACTACCGCCTCACCGACGTCGCCGGCGAGGTCGTCCGCGGGATCCTGGCGTAGACTCGCCCGCATGACGGGCAGGTTCTCCGCCGATGGCGGTCGTCCCCGTCCCGACGAAAGGAATCGAACATGTCCAGGACGCTCGGGATGGCGGCGGGATTCGTGATGGCGATCGCGATGACGGCGGCGTCGTCGCTCGCCGCGGAGGGCGCTCGCGACACGATCCGTCGCGAGAACGCGCACGCGGGCGCCCTCGACTGGCAGCTCACGAAGGTCGGCCTGCGCGGCGCCGACGGGATCCGGGCCCGCGGGATCGAGGGGTACTGCTCTCGGCAGAGCGTGAAGGCGGGGGAGACGATCGAGTTCTTCGTCTCGGTCGATCCGGCCGGCCCGTTCCGGCTCGAGATCTTCAGGCTCGGGTACTACGGCGGCCGCGGCGCGAGGCACATGACCACGCTCGGCCCCTTCGACGGCGTCACCCAGCCCGACCCAGCCCCAGGGGAGAAGAACCTCCACGAGTGCCGTTGGACGGCGTCGACGAATCTCGTCATCCCCGCCGACTGGACCAGCGGCGTCTACCTCGGGAGGCTCACGGCCATCCCGGCCGACGACGCGCACGCCGCGTGGCAGAGCTCCGTGATCTTCATCGTCACCGACGACCGGCCGGCCGACATCCTCTTCCAATGCTCCGACAACACCTGGAACGCCTACAACGCCTGGCCGGGGAAGTTCTCCCTCTACACGCACCCTCGGGGGACGAGCGGTCCCTGGGCGGCGACGAGCTTCGACCGTCCGTACGGCCGTTACGCCCAGTTCACGAGCGTGGTCAACGACCCGCTCTCGATCGGGGCAGGGGAGTTCCTCTCGTTCGAGTTCCCGCTGGCCTACTTCCTCGAGGAGCAGGGCTACGACGTCACCTACGTCTCCAACTCCGACATGCTCACCCCCGACCGCGGCCTCAAGTGCAAGGCTTTCGTGAGCGTCGGCCATGACGAATACTGGGATCGCCGGCAGTTCGACACCGTGACGACGATGCGCGACGCGGGCGTGAGCCTGCTCTTTCTCTCGGGCAACTCCGTCTGCTGGGTGACGCCGCTCGAGCCGTCGCACGACGGCCGCCCGCACCGCGTCATCTCCCGGGCCGGCCCCTACGGCGGGGAGTCGAAATCGGCCGTGGAGCGGGCGAAGGCCAACGGCCCCTTCGCGGTGCAGGGGCCCGACGAGGGTTATCTGATCGGCGCGCGGAACGTGGAGCCGGTCAACGGCGGCGGCGACTGGATCTGCACGAAGCCCGACCACTGGATCTTCGCCGGGACCGGCATGAAGGCGGGCGAGCGGATCCCCGGGCTCGTCGGCTGGGAATACCACGGCGATCCCCCCGCCGACATCCCCGGCCTCGAGGTCGTGGCGGAGGGAACGGCGCTCGTCGACGGGACGACGCCGCAGCACTGGACCGCCACGGTCTATCCCGGCCCGAAGGGCAACGTCGTCTTCAACGCCTCGACGATCTTCTGGGCCCAAGGCCTCTCGAACCCGCCCGGCCACACGCTCCCCTGGTCGCACTGGACACGGCCCCACGGCCCCGACGCGCGCGTTCAGAAGATCACGCACAACGTCCTCGCGCGCGCCCTCGCCCCGCGTGGCGCCGAGGCACCGCGCGTCGTGGAAGCGCGCACGATCCACGACGCCGCCCCCCACTCCGCCTTCACCGACCTCGTCCGCTTCCGCGACCGCTTCTATTGCGTCTTCCGCGAGGCCGACGCGCACGTCGGCGGCGACGGAAAGATCCGCGTGCTCACCTCGCCGGACGGTTCCGCGTGGGAGTCGGCAGGGCTCGTGGCGGAGGAGGGGATCGACCTCCGCGATCCGAAGATCTCCGTGACGCCCGACGGCCGGCTCATGCTCGTCGCCGGCGGCAGCGTCTACCGCGGCGGCACGACACTCCTCGGCCGCCAGCCGCGCGTCGCCTTTTCCGCCGACGGCCACACCTGGTCGGCCCCCACGCGCGTCCTCGCCGAGAACGACTGGCTGTGGCGCGTCACCTGGCACGACGGACAGGCCTGGGGCGTCGCTTACCGCACCGGCGCTCCGGAGGGGACGCCGGAGGACACCGGTGAATGGACCACGACGCTCTACAAGAGCCCAGACGGCCTCTCCTGGCAGCCGGTGACGGTGTGGGACATCCCCGGCAGGCCGAACGAGACCACGCTCCGCTTCCGGGCCGACGGCACGGCCTTGGCGCTCGTGCGCCGGGAGAGCGGCGACCGTCAGGGCTGGTTCGGCAGCGCCCCGCCCCCCTACCGCGACTGGACCTGGAAGCCGATCGGCCGGCCGATCGGGGGACCGGAACTGTGCATCCTCGCCGACGGCCGGATCGTCGCCGCGGGCCGCGACTATCGCTCCGACGGACCGGTGACGGCGATCGACGTCATCGACCCCGCCACCGGTGCCTGGCCCGCCCGCGTGACGCTGCCGAGCGGCGGCGACACGAGCTACCCCGGCCTGGTGGAGCAGGACGGGACGCTGTGGATGAGTTACTACGCGTCGGAGGGGGGCCGCTCCACGATCCGCGTCGCGCGGATCGAGGCGCCCGCGCCATGAACGGGGGCGGTCATTCGCCGAGACCGAGCGCCGATCGCTGCTTCGTGACGTCGTGGCAGAGCACCTTGGCCGGGCCGCAGAAGTAGGTGTGGTCGTCGGCGACGACCA
>CAZMOU010000079.1:0-19826 GCA_964567835.1 uncultured Chitinophaga sp.
GCGTTCGGCGGCGTCGGCATCGCCCAGCAGGCGCGGCGTCAGGTAGGCGCCATCCAGGAGCTCTTCCTGCGCGAAGCGGGTCCACTGCGGCGTGAACTCGGTCCCGCCGGAGAAGATGCCCGTGATCCCCGCCTTGCGGATCGTCGTTCCCCGCTTCTCGAGCGCCAGGGCGAGCGACTCGAGGAGCTTCGGCGTGGTGAACATGCAGCGGATATCGTGCCCTGCCTCGAGGATCGTGATCGCCTGGTCGATGCAGTGCTGCTTGTAGGCCTCGAGGTGCTCCATCCAGCCCTTCTGGATCAGCTTGATCACCCAACGGGGGTCGAGATCGACGCAGAAGCAGATCCCGCCGCGATACTGCGCGAGGTGCTCGATCGACAGCCGCAGGCGCCGCGGGCCGGAGGGGCCGAGCATCAGCCAGTTCGCCCCCCGCGGGAAATGCTCCTCGGGAAGGGTGTCGCTGAACTGCTCGTAGTCGGTACGGAAGTCGCGCATGTTGACCCGCGACTTGGGGATCCCGGTGGTGCCGCCGGTCTCGAAGACGTAGGCGGGCTGGCCCTGGAACCCCTTCGGGATCCAGCGCGTCACCGGGCCGCCGCGCAGCCACTCGTCCTGGAACGGCGGGAACTTCTTCAGATCGTCGTAGCTCTTCACCTCCCGGAGCGGATCGAAGGGGAGCGACGCGGCGTACTCGAGCCAGAACGGGCACCCGGTCGACGGGTGGAAGTGCCACGCCATCATCTCCACGGCGTGGGCATCGAGGTCGGCCCGGGCCTTCGCCACGGCGGCGTCGTCGGCGACCTGGAACACGGGCTTCTTCGGCGAGGCGTCGTTCGGCATCGAGGCGGCTCTCGGTGGGGGAATGGACCGGTGCGTTTTCGGGGAAGTGTGCGGAGGGCAGGGAAAGGATAGCCGGCAGCCCGACGCTGGGGTCATCACCCGGAAAAACCGCGGCGTTTTCCAGGGCGACCTCCGGGGAACCGCCGGGCAGGGGACGTTCCCGCGCCCGGCCCGGCGTCAGCCCTCGCCCTGGCCCTGTGGCGGAGCGGCGGGCGTGCCGAGCTGGGCGAACAGCTGCAGGACGCCGTTGAAGTGGGCGAGCCGCGGACCGTAGCGGTCGATGAACTCCCCCAACGCGTACTCGCTGTCGGAGAAGTTCTCGGCATTGTCGAAGGCCTCGGCCGCGACGCCGGCGAGGAAGTCGGTGTGCACCTTCGCCAGACTCTCCGCCGCCTTGCGGCACGACTGGGCGAGTTCCGGGTTCGCCTCCCGCCAGGCCTTGAGTTCCGCCGCCCGCTGGCGCTGCTGCAGCGAGGCATGGGAGACGAGTTCGGAGAGGAGTTGCACCTGTCTCTCGAGGAGCTCGATCTGCCGTTGCTGGAGGGAGATCGACTCCGCCAGCAGATGCCTCGACTGCGGGTCGGGGGCGCTGGCTCCGGGGGTGACGGAGTTCGCGGAGATGTCGAGCTGGGTGAAGACCGGGGGAAACTCGCTCATGGGGCACCGTCTTCGGGAACGCTGGTCGCCGGAACCGGGAACTCCAGTCTACCCAGGTTCGAACGATCGGTCGCCCGGACGCGGAGACGGCACGGTTTGCCCATCCTGTGCGGGCTTCCGCGGTCGACCCCGGGCCGACCACCCGGGCGGACGGGCCTCAAGTGGAGCCCATGCCCGCCCGATGCTACCCGCTGTCCGATCCATGGGGCTCGCCCACGGTCGGAGCGGTGACGGACCGTCGGACGACGGGCGGTGGTCGAGTCGAGTTCCCACCCCGGGGTGCCCGCACGACGTGGCACGAATGCGATGCAGCAAGCGGACCTCGGGGGCGGAGAGTCGCCCCTGTATGGCTACCTGACGACGGTCGACTCGCCGGTCCACGGCGTCTTCGGGGGCTATCTGCTCGTCGATGACGTCGGCCGCCCGCTCGAGTTCCATTGCACGACGCCGGTGAAGGTCTCCCGGGCGCAGCAGATCCTCTACGGGGCCACCCTCCCGGCGCACCTCCACGGCCGGCAGATCGGCGCGACGCTCTTGTCGGAGGCCGGCACGCAGCCGGTGGCCGTGCTCACCGATTCCGAGCCGCTGCTCCACGTGCGCCGGCACACGACGCTCCCGGTGCTGCTCGTCCGCCGCGGGGAGAGTCCCCCCGGGGCCGGCGACGCCGTGCGGCTCGGCGACGCGCTCGTGTCGTTCCCCGACGGGGTCCCCGAAGGCCTTCTCGAGCGCCTGGGCACGCTCGCCGGCTCCGTCGACCTGTGCGAGCCGTTCGAGCGGATCCGCGCCGCGATCGACGAGGCGCAGAAGCATTGAGCGACGACCCTCCAGAACGGCACGGGGACGGCGCCGGCCGGGTCGGGCGGCGGGAGATGGCGTTGCCCGCACCGCCGCCCCTCGCCTCCGGAAGGATCGCGCCGCTCCCCGAGCCCAGTGCCGTGCGCATCCCGCTGGCGGCGGTGAGCGTCGGGGTCTCCGCGATCGCGCTGCTCGACGCGGTGCCGCGGGTGTCGCGCTACCGCTTCGGGGTGCCGGGCGCCGCCGTGGCCGCTCCGGCGCCCCCCGTCGGCGTCGGCCGGCCGGCAGCGGCGCCGGTCCCCGCGGCGGTCCCGGCGGCGGTCCCGGCGCCGCGCCGGCCGCGGACGCGGATCGCGCCCCCCGGGGACGTCGTCCGCATGGAGGAGCGACTCTGGTTCCTCCTCCAGCCCGACCTCGACACGCTCCTGCGCTCGTGCCGGCTCGAGTTCCCCCGCCCCCCGTTCCCGTTCCAGCTCTCCGGCATGGCCTTCCTCGTGCCCCGCCACGGCGCCGTGCTGGCCGACGAGATGGGGTTGGGGAAGTCGATGCAGGCGATCTCGTCGATCCGGCTCCTCCTCCACACGGGCCAGGCGCGGAAGATCCTCGTCGTCTGCCCCAAGGGGCTCGTCTCCAACTGGGTGCGCGAACTCGGAGAATGGGCCCCGGAGGTCCCCTGCGCCGTCGTCGAGGGTGATCCGCAGCGCCGCCGCTGGCAGTGGACGCACGGCGACGTGCCGGTGAAGATCGTGAATTACGAGTCGGTCGTCCGCGATCGCGACGTCATCGCCGAGACGGGCACCACCTTCGACCTCGTCGTGCTCGACGAGGCGCAGCGCGTCAAGAACGCGTCGAGCCAGACCGCGCTCGCCGTGCGGGCGATCCGCCGCAGCCGCAGTTGGGCCCTCACCGGCACGCCGGTGGAGAACTCCGCCGACGATCTGCTCGGCCTCTTCGAGTACGTCGCGCCGGGTCAGCTCCACGAGCGCATGACGCCCCGCGAGCTCGGGGCGGCCTGTTCCGACCACGTGCTGCGGCGCACGAAGGACAAGGTCCTCGAGGACCTGCCGCCGCGGCTGAACCGCGACGAGCGCATCGAGCTCACCGCCGAGCAGCGCGAGACCTACCGGCGCGCCGAGGAGGAGGGGGTGCTGCGGCTGGCGGACCTGGGGCGGGAGGCGACGATCCGCCACGTCTTCGAGCTCGTGCTGCGGCTCAAGCAGATCTGCAACTTCGACACCGCCACCGGCGAGAGCGCCAAGCTCGAGCGCCTGCGCGAGGAATTGGCGGAGGTCCGTGCCAGCGGGCGGAAGGCGCTCGTCTTCAGCCAGTGGGTCGAGACGCTCTCCCGGCTGCGCGGGGAGCTCGAAGGATTCGGGGCCCTCGAATACCACGGCGGCATGTCGACCGGCGCCCGCGACGAATGCATCCGTCGGTTCCGTCACGAGCGCCGGCACAGCGTCCTGCTCCTCTCCTATGGAGCGGGGGCCGTGGGGCTCAATCTGCAGTTCTCGCAGTACGTCTTCCTCTTCGACCGCTGGTGGAATCCGGCGGTGGAGGACCAGGCCGTGAACCGGGCGCACCGCATCGGCGCGGCCGGCGCCGTCACCGTCACCCGTTACCTCGCCGCCGACACGATCGAGGAGCGGATCGACGAGGTGCTGCGCCGCAAGCGCGACCTCTCGGAAACGATCCTCTCCCAGGCGGAGCCCGCCGACGCCCGCGGGGCGCTCACGGTGGAGGAGTTGTTCGCGCTGTTCCGACTGCCACCCCCGCGCCGCGACGCCGGCCGCACGCAGGCGGCGTGAGCGGGTCGGCGCGGCGGACGCACGGGGGAGTCGAACGACGGCGCGGCGGACGGCGCGATCGGCCGCCCGATCAGACCTTGCGGCTGGCCAGCCCGGAGAACGCCAACTGCCGCGGCGCGTCGATACCGGCCATCAGGGCGGCCCCGGAGTTCGTCGACGAACGGGTGTAGCGCATCGTCGTGCCGTTGGTCTGCGTGGCGCCGGCCGCGGCCGCCGTCGGGGTGGCCGCGGAGACCGTCGTGACCCCGGAGCCGGGGCTGCCGGACGCGCCCGCGGGCCGCGACGTGATGCCGCCCGACAGGCCCCCCTGGGAACCCGAGCCGGCGGCGGCGAAGATCACCGTCGGGAGCTTGTAGGGATCGGCCTTGGCGTAGTTGACCGAGTAGCCGAGGTCCTGGAGGGCGCCGACCGTGATCCGGCTCAGGGGCATGGTGGGGGACAGGTAGCCGGTCATGAGTTCGTTCCCGAACACCGCCTCGCTCCAGTGGGCGCCGCGGGTGCCGCCGCCGCCGCCCGCCTCGAGCGGCACTCCGACCGCCCCTGGGACCAGCTTCCGGTACTCGGCCAGGGCGTAGCGGCCGACGTAGATAGGGTTGTCGGTCATCAGGTTCTTGACCAGCCCGAGCGGCTTGGCGTACGGCATGATGTACTCGAGCCGCCAGAACGGTCCGACGCCGAGGGCGTGGCCGATCTCGTGAACGAGGATGTCCTTGATCTGCTCGTTGTCGCGGTCGGCGATGTCGACCACCGCGGTGCCGCCGTAGGCGGTGTTCGACGTGGACCGCTTCTGGACGATCATCTGGCCGTTGGCGTCGGTGCGGGTCGGCGAGGCGAAGGCGAGGGCGTTGCTGGGGCCGTCGACCATCTCCTCCTTGACCACGAGCGTGAAGTCGTCGACGTAGACGCCGTTGACCATGGTGGAGGGGAGATCGCCGGTGATGATGCTCTGCCAGCGATCGGCCGCCTCACGGGCCGCCACCTTCGTCTTGTCCGAGACGTTGCCCACGAAGCTCACGTCGATCTGGAACCCGGCCGCCTCGTTGACGATGTTCGTCACCGCGGTCTTCTGCACGATCTTGCCCACCGCCGCCCCGGTCTGGTCGGTGACGCGGGTGATGTCGAGGGCGAAGGCCTGCGGCTTGAGGCCGCGGTTGGCGGCTCCCGCCGGGAGTGCGAGCGTCTGGATGTTGACGAGTTTCGCCGCCTCGCCCGGCACGAAGGTCACCGACTTCGACTCGGCCACGTAGTCCCGGCCGGCGGCGGCGCCGATGTTCCGCGTGGCGTACTGCACCGTGAGGGACTGGCCGGCCGCCACGGGGCGGTCGAGCCTGATCATGAAATCGGCGTCGCTCGTCCGCGACACCTGCGTGGGCACGGTCACCGAGACCAGCGGCAGCCCCTTCGTGTCGCCGGCCATCATGTGCCGCGATTCGAGCCGTTCGATCCCCACGGAACGCGACGGAACACGGCGGCTGCGGCCGGAGGAGGATTCCCGGAGCATGGGACACCTGGAACGGGGTTTGGGGATGTCGGGAGGGGAAGCGTGTTGGCGGTACGGCGGCGGACGGGTCGTGGTTCGGTTTTCGGGCGAGGAACCCTCACCTCGGTCGCCATCGACGCCCGTCACCCCGAAAATCGAGGGGGACGACGGTGGTGCGGATCGTCCCGTCTGAATCGCCCCACCGGCGCGACGGAACTCCCACTCCCACCCTTCGGGGAGAATACATTGGAGCGTCTGTCCCCGCCAGCTTTCGGCCCCCGTCCCCCGGTCCCCACCCCGTCCCGCCGGCCCCCCGATGCCCTGCCGCTACCAGCTGGATGTGATCGTCGTCGGGGCCGGACACGCCGGGGTGGAGGCGGCGGCGGCCGCCGCCCGGCTGGGGGCCCGGACCGCCCTGCTCACGGCGAATCTCGACACGGTCGGCCAGATGAGCTGCAACCCGGCCATCGGCGGCGTGGGGAAGGGGCAACTCGTCCGCGAGGTCGACGCACTCGGTGGCGTGATGGGGCGGGCGATCGACGCCACCGGGATCCATTTCCGGGTCCTCAACCGCTCGAAGGGGCCGGCGATGCACGGTCCCCGGGCCCAGGCCGACAAGCGGCTGTACCAGCTCGAGGTCAAGCGACGGGTGGAGGAGACGCCGGGGCTCGACCTGCGTCAGGAGACCGTCGACGGGCTCCTGCTGGAACCGCTCCCCGGCCGGGCGCCGGGGGCCCCGTCGTGGCGCGCCCTCGGGGTGAGGACGATCGACGGGGCGGAGTACCGGGCGCCGAGCGTCGTCCTCACCACCGGCACCTTCCTCCGCGCGGTGATGCACACCGGCGAGGCCCGCGTGGCCGGCGGCAGGGCAGGGGAGGGGACCACCACCGGCGTCAGCCGGAGCCTCGCCGAGGCCGGCATCGGCCTCGACCGCTTCAAGACCGGCACGCCATGCCGTCTGTCGGCCAGGTCGATCGACTTTTCCCGGCTCGCCATCCAGCCGGGCGACGCCGATCCCCAGCCGTTCTCCTTCCTCACCGAGGGGGTGACCGCCGATCAGGTGCACTGCTGGATCACGCGCACGACGCCCGAGATCCACGACCTCATCCGGGCGAACCTCCACCGGGCACCGATGTACTCCGGGCAGATCGGATCGCGGGGGCCGCGCTACTGCCCGAGCATCGAGGACAAGGTGGTGCGGTTCGCCGACCGGGACGGCCACCAGCTCTTCCTCGAGCCGGAAGGGCGGTCCACGCAGGAGATCTACGTCAACGGCATCTCCACCAGCCTCCCGCGCGACGTGCAGGATGCCATGATCCGCATGGTGCCCGGCCTCGAGGAGGCCCGGATCATGCGCTACGGCTACGCGGTCGAGTACGACTACGCCCCCCCCGACCAGCTGCGCGCCACGCTCGAATGCAAGCGGGTCGCCGGGCTCTTCCGCGCCGGCCAGCTCAACGGCACGACCGGCTACGAGGAGGCGGCGGCCCAGGGACTCATCGCCGGCGCGAACGCCGCCCTCTCCGCCGCGGGGCGCGACGCCGTCGTCCTCGATCGGGAGGAGAGCTACATGGGGGTCCTCGTGGACGACCTGACGGTCCGCGGGGTCGACGAGCCCTACCGGATGTTCACGAGCCGAGCCGAGCACCGTCTCGCCCTCCGCCACGACAACGCCGACCGGCGTCTCGGGGCCCTCGCGGCCCGCCTGGGGCTCGCCGAGCCGGAACGGGTCGCCAGGCTCGACGCCAAGCTCGCGGCCATCGACGCCGCCCGGGCCACGCTCGCCGCCACGCGTCTGACCGGCACCACGCTCCTCGATCTCCTGCGCCGGCCGGAGTTTTCCTGGGCCGACGCCGTCGCCGCGGCGCCGGCGCTCGCCGCCGTGCCGCGCGAGGCGGCCGAGCAGGTGGCCTGCGACATCCGCTACGAGGGCTATCTGGGCCGGGAACGCGAACGGATCGAGAAGCGGCGCCGCGAGGCCGATCGACCGATCCCCGAGGGGCTCGACTACGCCGCCGTGCGCCACCTCCGCGCCGAGGCCCGCGAGCAGCTCGACCGCATCCGTCCGCGGTCGCTCGGTGCCGCGGCGCGTGTCCGCGGGATCACGCCGGCCGACCTGGCGCTCGTGCTCTTGCATCTCGAGGCCCGCGCCCGCGGCGGGGCCTGAATCGATCCGACGTCCGGAGCCGTCTCCAGTGCGCATCGTCCACGTCACCGCCGGCGCCGGGGGGCGGCTCTGCGGCACCTGCCTCCACGACAACGCCCTGGTGCGCGCCCTGCGCGACCGCGGCCGTGACGCGATCCTCCTCCCCGCCTACGTCCCCACCACCACCGACGAGGAGGACGTCGCCGAGCGGCGCGTGGTGATGGGGGGGGTGAACGTCTGGCTGCAGGAGTTCGTCCCCTTCTTCCGCCACACCCCCGCTTTCCTCGACCGGCTCTTGGACGGCCGCCGCCTCCTGGGCTGGCTCTCCTCGCGCACAGGATCGACGAGACCGGAGGATCTCGGCGCGATCACCGTCTCGGCCCTCGAGGGGGAGCATGGCCACCAGCGGAAGGAGGTGGAGAAGCTCGCCCGGCTCCTGCGGGACGACTTCCATCCCGACGTCGTCCATCTCTCGAACGTCCTCCTCCTGGGACTCGCCACGCGCATCCGGGAAGAGACCGGCGCGGGAATCGTGTGCAGTCTCTCCGGCGAGGACATCTTCATCGGCCAGCTCCCGGCGGCGCACCGGACGCGGGTGCTCGACCTGCTGCGCGCGCGTGCCGCCGACGTCGACCGTTTCGTGGCGCTCAACCGGGCCTTCGCCGAGCAGATGGCGCCCGTCCTCGGCGTCGACGCCCGCGCGATCGCCGTCGTGCCCCACGGCGTCGACCCGAAGGGATTCTCGGAGGCGGCCCCCGATCTCGCAGCCCGCAGGGCGAAACGTGGGGGGGCTTTCCACGTGGGATACCTCGCCCGGGCCTGCCCCGAAAAGGGGCTCGACGTCCTCGTCCGCGCGGTCGCCCTCCTCGCGGCCACGCACGACGTCCGCCTCGTCGCGGCCGGCGCCGAGATCGAGGCGGAGCGGCCCTATCTCGATCGCTGCCGGAAGCTCGCCGCCGATCTCGGCGTGGCCGACCGTTTCGAGTGGCGCGGGCAGGTCGACAAGGCGGGGAAGATCGGCCTGCTCGAGGAGGTCGACTGCTTCGTGATGCCGACGACGCATCCGGAGGCGAAGGGGATCCCGGTCCTCGAGGCCTTCACCGCCGGCCTCCCGGTCGTGGCCTCCGACCACGGTGCCTTCCCCGAATACCTCGGCCGCGACCCGCTCACGCGCCGCGGCCTTCTCGGCACCCCGGGCGATCCGGGAAGTCTCCACGCGGCCCTCCTCGCGCTCGCCGACGACCCGGCCCTCGCCGCGCGCCTCGGCCGGGCCGCCTGGGCCCACGCCCGCGAGCGTCACACGCCCGCGGTGATGGCCGCCGGGCACGAGGCAGTCTACGCCGAGGCGATCGCGGACCTCCGCGGGTGAGGCGCCCGACCGCTCACTTCCACCGCCACACGTCCCCCTCGGCGAGGACCGCGCGGGGGGCGTCGCTCTCGAGCCAGGCTTTCGCGGCCCCTTCGCCGCGGAGGGTCGAGTCCCAGAAGGCGGTGGAGAGGGCGAGGATGGCGCGGTGGTGGTTCGGGTCGCGCGGGCGCTTGCTCCCCGGGAGGATCCGGTCGCCGAAGGCCTGATGCTCCGCCTGGAAGAGGACCAGTTCGTACTTGTTGCCGGGCGGGAGCGCCTCGAAGACCTCGCGGCGCGAGGCGGGGGTGACGCTTCCGATCGGCGAGTCGTCCTCCGTGCCGGTCATGATCATCCAGGGGATCGCCACGCCGCCGAAGGCGGTCTTCGCGTCGCCGAGCTTCGGCACCGACGGGCTCATGAGGAGGGCCGCGTCGATCCGCCCGTCGGTGAACGGCGTGCGCCCGCCGCGGATCGCCTGCCCCGCGACGCCCTGGCTCGTCACCGCGCCGAAGGAATGGCCGGTCATGCCGACGTGCGCGAGGTCGAGCCGGCCGGCGAAGGGGTGGCCCGCCTCCTCATTCCAGGCCTCGACCCGGTCGAGGACGGCGCGGACATCCGCATAGCGGGCGAGCGTGTTGGGCAGGTTCGCCGCCGCCCCGAGGGCGGGGAGCCGTTCGGCGAAGGGCAGATCGCGCCACACCGCCTCGTCGCTCCCGGGATGCTGGAGGCAGACGACGGCGTAGCCCCGGGCCCGCCAGTGGCGTGGCAGGTAGGCCGGACCCTCGCGCGAGCCGCCGAGGCCGTGGCTGACGAGGATCACCGGCGCCGCCGACGCGTCGGCGGGGAGCCAGACCCGGATCGGCACCGTGCGGCCACGGGCGTCGTCGACGACGTCGACGTCGTGCGGAGCCGACGCGTCGGTGGCCGCGGGGACGGTGAGGGGGTCGTAGGGCGTCACGGCGGGGGCTCCGGCCGACGGTGGGGCGGCTGCCGGGTCATCGGCCCGCGCGGGGGCCGTCGGCCCGGCGAGGATCGCGAGCCAGCCGATGACGACGACTCCCACCGTCCGCTGCCGATGGTGGGTCGTCCGGCGCATCGCGAGGTTCCCGGTCCGGTCAGGCGTGGGGGTCGTGGGGCTCGTCTCCGGCGAGCGACTCGCCGTGTCCCCCCGCCCGCTCGGGGAAGGCGAGCGACGCGGCGACGCTCGTGCCGATGAGGCCCACCACGATCAGCAGCGAGAGCCAGGGGGGAACGAGGTGGCCGGTGCCGTGGGCGTCCCAGCCGAAGCGGTCGGCGAGCCATTCCTGGTGACGGGCCCACTCGCCGATCATCTTCAGGCCCACGAAGACGAGCACCGCCGAGAGGCCGTAGTTGAGGAAGCGGAAGAGGTCCATCACGCCGGCGAGGAGGAAATAGAGCGCCCGCAGCCCGAGGATGGCGAAGACGTTGGAGGTGAAGACGATGAAGCGGAAGTAGTCCGCGTGCTGGTCGACGACGCCGAGGATCGCCGGCACGCTGTCGACGGCGAAGAGGACGTCGGTGCTCTCCACCACCAGGAGCACGAGGAACAGCGGCGTGGCCAGGAGCCTGCCCCCCTCGCGGATGAAGAACCGGTCCCCCTCCTGACGGTCGGAGACCGGGATCACCCTGCGGATGAGCTTGAGGAGGGAATTGTTCGACGGGTCGTGCTCCTCGTCGCCGAAGGCGAGCTTGACACCGGTGTAGACGAGAAAGGCGCCGAACACCGGCATCACCCACTGGAACCGCTGGATCAATTCCGTGCCCAGGAGCACGAACGCCAGCCGCATGACCACGGCGCCGAGGATCCCCCAGAAGAGGACGCGGTACTGGTACTTGAGCGGCACCTTGAAGTAGCCGAAGACCACCGCGAACACGAAGACGTTGTCCATCGACAACGACCACTCGACGAGGTACCCGGTGAGGAACTCGACGGCGGCGTTCCGACCGAGCCAGCGCCACACGATCGCGTTGAACGACAGCGCCAGTGCCGACCAGAAGCAGGTCCAGAACGCGCTCTCACGGAGCGAGGGCTCGTGGGCCTTCTTGTGGAAGACCGTGAGGTCGAGGGTCAGCATCACCACGACGAACACCGCGAAGGCGATCCAGTGGACCATCTGGACGGGATCGTCGGCGTCGGCCGGGAGGGCGAGGGACCAGGGTGCCAAGGCGGGCGTTCCTTCTCGGGAGCTCGGGCGATCCGCATCCGGAGCGGCTCCGTCCGGGCTCGTCGGGTGCGGATCGTGCGGGGAAGTGTAGCAGGCTGACCGGGGAACGATGTCCGCCGGTCAGGCGGGGGGGAGTCCACGGAGGAAACTCGCCGTCATCGCGGCGAAGATCGGCGCGATCCTCTCCCATTCCCGGTCGTCGGCCTGGCAGAAGACGACGTAGGACCGCCCCTCCGACTCGAAGGCCCGCACGGTGGCGGTGTTCGTCAGGTCGAGGCAGTAGAAGTTGAAATCGAATCCGTCGAGGCGGCGGCCGTCGACCTCCTCGGCGGCCGGCTCGACGTCGAGATCCTCGAACTCCCGTCGCATCTGGTCGGCGACCGCGGCCGCGAGGTCGGCGGGTTCCTCGGCATCGGCGTAGGCGCTCACCGTCCAGAAGCCCCCTCCCGGACTGAACGACGTGACGCTCGTCTCGCCGTCGTCGACCTCGATCGCCCAGTCGTCGGGAAAGTCGAACGCCAGCCCGAATCGGTCGAAATGCATCCCGTCTCCTCCGGCCCGCCACCCCCCGGTGGCTGGACATTCCCGCCGGGGCCGTGACGCGCAAGTCCCAGGATGATAGCGACTTCGGGCCCCGGGAGCGGTCTGGACCGGGGCCGCGGCGGCCGCTATCGTCCGCGGCCCGAACCCGTCCCCGGTCCGTGCCATGCCGACACCCGCCACCATCGCCGCGCCGCGTCGCCATTCCCTGGAGTGGGTGTTGCCCGCGGTCATCCTCCTGGCGCTCACCGTGGTCTTCGTGCCGGTCCCGCCGGCGGTCCTCGACATCCTCCTCGCCGCCAATCTCACCGTCTCGGTCCTCGCCCTCCTGGCGGCCCTCTCGGCACGGACGCCGCTCGAGGTGGCGCTGTTCCCCACCTTCCTGCTCGGGTCGACGCTCGTCCGCCTCGTGCTCAACGTCGCCACGACGCGGCTCGTGCTCTCCCGTGCGGCGCTCGACGGGGCCGACGCCGCCGGCGAGGTGGTGAAGGCGTTCGGACAGTTCGTCGCCTCGGGCGATCTCGTCGTCGGGGCGGTGATCTTCGCCATCATCGCGGTGATCCAGTTCGTCGTGATCACCGCCGGTTCGACGCGCACCAGCGAGGTGGCCGCCCGGTTCACGCTCGACGGCCTCCCGGGGCGTCAGATGGCGATCGACGCCGAGGTGCAGGCGGGGGCGATGACCAGGGAGGAGGCGCGAGAGGCACGCCGCGACCTCCAGCGTCAGGCCGACTTCTTCGCCGCGATGGACGGGGCGAGCCGGTTCGTGCGCGGCGAGGCGGTGGCGGGCGTGGTCATCACCGCGGTGAACATCGTCGGTGGCCTCGCCATCGGCGTCGTGCAGCACGGCATGCCCCTGGCGCGGGCGGTCGACGTCTACTCGCGGCTCACGATCGGCGACGGACTGGTCAGCGCCGTGCCGGCGCTCTTGGTGTCGGTGGCCACGGGGCTCCTCCTGTCGCGTTCGAGCCAGACGGTCGACCTGTCGCGCGAGTTGGGGAGGCAGTTCCTCGCACGGGCGCACGTCCTCGGCGTCACCGCCGCGTTCCTGGCCCTCCTCTCGCTCACCGGCATGCCCCCGGTGCCGCTGCTCTCGATCGCCGCCATGCTCGCCCTCGGCTCATGGCACCTCGCGCGTCGGCGCCCGGAGCACGGAGCGCCCGCGGCCGGTCGCGACCACGACGCCGAGCCAGCGCCGATCATCCCCGTCGACGAGCCGATCGTCGTCGAACTCGGTCGCGGATTGCTCTCCCTGGTGAGCGGCTCCGACGCGCCGCTGGTGGGGGCGGTGCGCCGCCTGCGGGGCGACATCGCCGCCGACCTCGGCATGGTGGTGCCGCAGGTGTCGTTCCGGGACGACCTCGCCCTCCCCGCGCGCGGCTATCGGATCCGCGTCGGGGGCGAGGAGGCGGGGGACGAGGTGCTGCCCGACGGGCGGAGCCTGGCGATCCCCTTTCCGGGGGAGCCGCTCTCGCTCGACGGACCGGAGGGGATCGACCCCGGGAGCCAGCGCCGCGGAGTGTGGGTGGGCGAGGCGCAGGCGGAAACCGCCCGGCAACGCGGGGCCCGCGTGCTCGACGGGGCGGCCTTCATCGCGAGGGCGATCGAAGCGGCGATCCGGGACCACGCCGACCGGCTCCTCTCGCGCGACGCCGTCGCGCGGCTCCTCGAGGATCTCCGCGCCTCGCAGCCCGGCCTCGTCGAGCAGTCGATCGGCGACCGCCTGCCGCTCTCGCGTGTCCACCGTGCGCTCCAGATGCTCGTCCGCGAGGGGGTGCCGATCCGGCCCCTGGCCGAGGTCCTCGAGGCGCTGGCCGACCATGCCCCGGCGTGCGACGGTGCGATGGCGCTGGCGGAGGCGGTGCGGTTGGAGCGCGCGGCGGCCGTCTGCCGGCGGCTGCGCGATCCCGACGGCAGGCTCGTCGTCGTCAGGCTGGCGACCCCGGCGGTCGAGGCGTTGCTCGCCGACCGCGTGCCCGGGAGCGTCGACGGCCGGGCGGCGGCACGGGTGACGGCCCACGTCCGCCGGGCGGTCGCTCCGCGGATCGAACGTGGTGCGACGGCGATCGTGGTGGTGCCGGGTGGGGTGCGACAGGCGGTCCGAGACCGCCTCGTCCGCCACCTGCCCCGGATCCGCGTCCTCGCCGAGGAGGAAGTGGTCGATCAAGGTGGTCTGGTGGTCTTCGCGACCGTCGGCGAGGAGGAGGTGGCGCGGGCCGCATGATCTCCACGCCGGGTCGCCCGGCGGTTCCCCCGGCCGATCGTGCCGACGGGGGCCGGCGGCGCCGACGGTGGAAGGGTTGCGGTCCCCGCGGGAAAGGCTCAAGCGTCCGGGCCGAGGCGGACGATGACACGAGGTTCGGCGGTCGAGGTCCGGGGTCCGTTCCGCGCAGGTGGCGGAGCCCCGGCCGGTCGCGACGAGCCCGCCCATTCATGGAGGATGACGTGGCGAATCAACCCGCAGCCCAGCAGTTGACGGCGGAGGAGATCCAGGACATCTGGAAGCGGTTCAAGGCGGAACCGACCAACGAACTCCGCAACCGGCTGATGGAGATCTACCTCCCGCTCGTGCGCTACAACGGCGAGCGGATCTGGTCGCGGCTCCCCGAGGGGGTCGAACTCGACGACCTCACCAGCGCCGGCACGTTCGGCCTCATGGACGCGATCGACGCGTTCGACATGGGCCGCGGTGTGAAGTTCGAAACCTACTGCGTGCCGCGCATCCGCGGGGCGATGCTCGACGAGCTGCGCACCATGGACTGGGTGCCCAGGCTCGTGCGCAGCAAGGCGAGCAAGCTCAACGAGGCGCTCAAGACGCTTGAGGCCAAGCTCGGCCGGGCTCCGGCCGACGCCGAGGTGGCGGAGTACATGCAGCTCTCCCGCGAGGACTTCGAGAAGCTCCTCGTCGAGGCCAACGCCGCGAGCCTCGTCAGCCTCAACAAGAAGTGGTGCGAGACCGACAGCTCGAAGGACGTCCGTGAGATCGACATCCTCGAGGACAAGAAGGGGGAGGATCCCACGCGGCGCATCCAGAAAGCCGACCTGATGCGGCTGGTGACCAAGGGGCTCAATCGCAACGAGCGCCTGATCATCATCCTCTACTACTACGAGGAGCTGACGATGAAGGAGATCGGCGCCACGCTCGATCTCTCCGAGAGCCGCGTCAGCCAGATGCACAGCGCCATCGTCGAGCGGCTCCAGAATCAGCTCGAGCGGCGCCGGCCGGAGTTCGCGATGTGAGCGGTCCGGCCGGGTGACGCCGCCCGTGGGGCGGATCGCGTCAAGATGGGCGGTTTGGGGTGGTGCGGTGCGTCGGGGTGGTCGGGACGGAGTCGAGGAGCGATTTTTTTTCCTGGAGACGGACCGGTCGGCGCGCCGATGAAGATCCGAATGTCCGCGGCGTTCCTCGACGGGAGACCGGCGAGGGACGGCGGAGCGACGAAATGGTGTCGTCGATCCGCGGAAGCGCGGCAACAATGGTGGCACGGAGCGAACGGTTCCCTTCCTTCCCACGACGACGAACCCCGCAGGCAGTGACCGCGTAGGAGCCCGTGCGAAGGGCCTGCCTGGGGGCGAGGGGAATCGGACGATCCGCTAAGGAGCACGACGATGAACATCTTCGGAATCGGGATCACGCAGGGTGCGCGGGCCGCGGCGGGGGTCGGGTCGGCCGGTGCGGTCGACACCGCGAAGGCCACCCAGGCCACGCAGGGCATGGGCGTGGGCCAGGTCCGAGACCAGGTCGAACTCTCCGTCGACGGCGTCCGCGCCGCGGAGACCGCCTCCGACATCCGCTTCGACCGCGTCGCGGCCATCCGCACCGCGATCGCCGAGGGCACCTACGAGACCCCCGAGAAGCTCGATCTCGCCCTCGAGCGCCTGCTCGACCGGCTCGGCTGACCGGCACCCGGGGTGGTGACGCCCCGAGGAACCGAACGACGTGCGGCCGGGGCGGCTTCCGCCCCGGCCGCCGCCGTTTCCAACCACGTTCCGGGGGGCGCGCGAGGGTGATCGGCCCGATCGCCTCCGCCGGTGGCGACGCGACGTCCCCGCGGGGTCGTTCCCGAGCCCGGCGCGGACCCGACGGGGCCGCTTCGCCACCGCGCGATCGGCGGCGCCCGCGCCGGCGGCGGGAAGCGGGGCAGGGGAGTGGTACACTTCCGCGTCCCCTCCAGGATCCCGTCCATGCCAACGTCGTCCGACTTCTCCCTCGGCAAGGTCGACGTCTCGATGTCGCCGCGCGAGCGGTTCGAGGAGTTTCTCCAGGCCCGCGGCAAGCGGGTGACGAAGCAGCGGCGGGCGATCGTGGAGCATGTCTCGGCGCATCACGAGCACTTCGACGCCGAGCAGCTCCTCGCCGAATTGCGCGGCACGGCGGAAGGGGCGACGGTGAGCCGCCCCACCGTCTACCGCACGCTCGCGGAGCTGGTGGACGCCGGCCTCCTCCGCAAGATGACGCTCGGCGGCAGGGCGGTGTACGAACACGACTACGGCTACCCGCAGCACGACCACCTCCACTGCACCGGCTGCCAGGCGCTGATCGAGTTCTCGAGCGACGACCTGGCGCGGATCCTCGACGCCGTGGCGTCGAGGCATCAGTTCCGCGCCCAGGGCCACCGGCTGATCGTCTCCGGGCTGTGCCGCGACTGCCGCTCCACGCGGAGCCGTCCACGGCACCAGGACCGGGTGTGACCGGACCGGCCTCCGTCAGACATGCAGCGCCGCGGCCGCGGCGCGGTGGGGGACGCGCCGCAGCGCCTCCTGCACCGGTCCGGCGAGGAACTCGTCGACCTGCTCGGGAGCCCGGCCGGCGAGCCCGGGGGCAGCCATCGCCGCGTCGAGATCGACCGCCACGAAGAGCGGGTCGGCCCGCAGCCGGTCGGCGAGGTCGTTCGGCTTCCCTTCGCGGAGGGCCGCGGTGGTGGCGTGGCTGTGGCGCCGGAACGCCTCGTGGAGTTCCTGCCGGTCTCCCCCGGCCTTGGTGCCCGCCATGAGGATCCGTTCGGCGGCGAGGAAGGGGAGGTAGGCCTCGAGATTGCGCCGGATGGCACCGGGGATCACCACCAGGCCGCGGGCGATGTTGGCGTAGATCACGAGTTGGGCGTCGGTGGCGAGGAACGCCTGCGGCAGCACCAGGCGCCGCGGGGCCGAGTCGTCGAGCGTCCGCTCGAACCACTGGACGGCCGCCGTCTGCGCCGCCGTCGTCGCCAGGCCCATCACGAACCGTCCCAGGCCGCACATCCTCTCGGCGCGCATCGGATTCCGCTTGTAGGGCATGGCCGAGGAGCCGACCTGATCCTTCTCGAACGGCTCCTCGAGCTCGCCCGAGGCGGCGGAAAGCCGCAGGTCGTTGCCGGCCTTGTGGGTCGATTCCGAGATCCCGGCGAGCGTCGCCACGATCTGCGAGTCGATCTTGCGCGTGTAGGTCTGTCCGGTGACGTCGTAGGAGGCGGCGAAGCCGAGCTTGCGCGAGACCAGTTCGTCGAGGGCACGCACCCTGGCATGGTCGCCGTCGAAGAGCTCCAGGAAACTCGCCTGCGTCCCGGTCGTCCCCTTCGAGCCACGGGCGCGGAGCAGATGACGACGGTGGAGGACCTCCTCGAGATCGACGAGGAGATCGTGGATCCAGAGACAGATCCGCTTCCCGATCGTCGTCGGCTGCGCCGGCTGGAGGTGGGTCAGGCCGAGGCAGACGACGTCGCGCGTCTGTGCCGCCCTGACGGCGAGCGCCTCGATCACGCCCGCCAACCGCGCCGCGACCAGGTCGAGCGAGTCGCGCATCAGCATCAGGTCGGTGTTGTCGGTGACGAACGCACTGGTGGCACCGAGGTGGAGGATCGGCCGCGCCGACGGGGCCGCGTCCCCGTAGGTGTGGAGATGGGCGAAGACGTCGTGCCTCATCTGTTTCTCGTAGGCCGCCGCCTTGGCGAAGTCGACCGGCTCGAGATTGGCGCGGAGCTCCGCGAGTTGGCCGTGCGTGATCGGCAGGCCGAGTTCGGATTCCGCCTCCGCGAGCGCGAGCCACACCTGCCGCCAGGTGCGGTAGCGGTTGCGGTCGCTCCACAGCCGGGTCATCTCGGCCGAGGCGTAGCGCGAGGCCAGGGGGTTCTCCCACACGTCCCGGCGGGCATCGGGCTGTCCGTCCACGTTCACGTTCACGCTCCGGGGGAATCGACGGGCAAGGGCGCCGCGACGGTCAGCTCCGCCGCGGGCCGGAAACCGAGCCCGGCTGTCGGGCCATCATGCAGATGAGCCGCTCGAGGGCCAGTCGCGCCCGCAGGCCCCGCGAGGCATCGCCCTTGAGGGCCCGATCGAGGTCGGCGAGGACCTGGGGGAGGGCCCGTGCCCGGCGGCCGCCGAGTTGCTCGAGGGCCGAGCGGGCCTGGGCGAGCGCCTTGGGCCACGCGGCCACCCCGGCGCTCTTGAGGGCCTCGTCGAAGCCGGCCGGGCGGCCCTTGCCGGGGGGAAGACCGAGGAGGCGGGCCGCGGTCGCCAGCCGACGCAGGCTCGTGGCCGACTGGGCGAAGAGGGCGATCGGGTTCTCGCCCGCGGCGAGGAGGTCGGCCAGTGCCGCGAGGGCGGCAGGCGCGTTGCCTGCCGCCGCGTCGTCGACCATGCCCCAGGCCGACCGCTCCTGCGGACTGCCGACCATGTCGTCGACCGCCTCGGGAGGCACCGGGGCGGCGTCGTCGCCGCGCGCCGCGGCGACGCGGCGGATGGCCTGATCGACCTGGCCGAGATCGGTGCCGAGCCGTTCGAGGAGGCGCTCGGCCGTGGCGGGGGCGAGCGCACAGCCGTGGCGTTCCCTCGCCCAGTGCCTCACCCAGGAGGCGACGTCGGCCCGCGGCGGGACGGTGACGTCGATCGTCGCCCCCTGTGCGGCCAGGGCCTTGGCCAGTCGTGTCGAGGAGGGGAAGGACCGGACCTCGAGAATCACGAGCCCCCGCGTGCCTCGGGGCTGGGAGGCGCACGCCTCGAGTCGCTGCCGGCATCCGCTCACGAACGTGTCGGCCCCCCGCACCACCACCACGCGCGTCGCCCCGGCGAACATCGGCACCGTCGCCGCCTCGTCGAAGACCTCGCGCGGGTCGTCGATCGCATCGCCATCGAACTCCCGCCAGGCCCATCCCCGGTCCTCCTCGTCGGGAACGAGCCTGTCGCGGAGGAGGCGGAGCACTTCGCCGCCGAGGAACGGCTCGTCCCCCACCAGGGCGAGGAGAGGCGCCGCCGGCAGCGTCCAGTCGGCGGGCTTCCGCAGGATCTCGAGGGCGGTGGGGCTGTCTGCCACGGTGCGGCTCGGCAGGGGGCTGCGGCGGCGTCGCGGGCCGCGTGAGACCCCATCCTAGCGGTCCGTGGAAAAAGTCATCCCCGGCCCTCCCTGCCGCTCGACGGCCTCGCTCCGCGGGTCCGCCGCGGTGATCCCGAAAAAGAAGGGGGTCATCCAGGGGTGACTGCCGCGGCATCCAGCGGCGCGTCACCGTGGCCACGGACGGCTACGGGAGCGGTTTGATCCCGCCCAGCTTCCCCACGGCGCGGGGCACGGCGATCGTCACCGGTTCGGGGGTCGTCGCCCGACCGACGCTCCCCGCGGCGTCGGTGGCCTCGACCCGCAGGTAGACGCGTGCCGGCACGCCACGGTCGGGGGTCCAGCGGCGTTCCCCGTTCCCGTCGAGCCCCTCCGCGATCGTCGCCCAGGGGCCGTCGGGGTTCGGCGAATGGAGGAGGCGGACGCTCGCCGGGGCGAGGAGCTTGTCGCGCGCGGACCAGCGGATGAGCACGACGTTCTCCGCCTCGTCGCGCCGCGCCTCGACGATCTCCACCTGCGGGGGCTCGTCGTCGATGCCGATCCAACCGTCGGGGATCTCGCCGGCTCGCGGGCCGCCCCCGGCGCCGGGCGTGTCGGGGACGATCTCCAGACGAAACCCGTACAGCCCCGCCGCGGGGAGCGTGACCTCGATCGGGCTGGCGGCGTCGTCGTCGACGGCGCTGCGTTGCCAGGTGAATCCGCCGTCGGTCGTACTCCAGAGTT
>CAZMOU010000080.1:0-9612 GCA_964567835.1 uncultured Chitinophaga sp.
CCGATCGGATCGGGATGCACGTCACCACGGTCAGCCGGGCGGTCGACGACAAGTGGCTGCAGACGCCGCGCGGCCTCCAGCCGCTGCGGAAGTTCTTCGTCGGCGGCACGGTGAGCGCCGACGGCGACGAGGTGGCCTGGGACACGGTGCGGATGAAGCTCCAGGAGATCATCCAGTCCGAACCGAAGGACGCTCCCTACAGCGACGACGATCTCGTCGAGGAACTGGGCAAGCGGGGGATCACGGTGGCGCGCCGCACGGTGACCAAATACCGCAAGGCGATGGACATCCCCAGTTCCCGCCAGCGCCGCGATTGGAAGATCACCGCGGCGGCGCGGCCGGCGACGGGGCCGACGGGCGCCGTCCTTCCCGGGGCGGAGCCCCCCACCTGACGGTCAGGAGGACCCCATGCGTTGCCCGTTTTGCCGTGTCGACAACGACCGCGTGATCGACTCGCGCTCCGGCGACGACGGCGCCACCATCCGGCGCCGGCGCGAGTGCGTCGCCTGCCGACGCCGCTTCACGACCTACGAGCGCGTCGAGCGGCAGATGCTCTCGGTGGTCAAGAAGGGGGGGGTGCGGGAACCGTTCGACAGGGAGAAGATCCGCTCGGGGCTCGCGATCGCCTGCGGCAAGAGGCCGATCGCCGAGGAGACGATCGAGGAGATGGTGTCGGCGGTGGAGCGGGCCTGCCACGACGCCTTCGAGACCGAGATCGCCAGCCGGGCCATCGGCGAGCGCGTCATGGAGATGCTGCGCGGGGTCGACCAGGTGGCCTACGTCCGCTTCGCGAGCGTGTACCGGGAATTCAAGGACGCGCGCGACTTCGTCCACGAGATCGAGCCGATCCTGGCCGGCGACGCGGCCCCGCGTGCCGAGGCGGCGGCCCCGCCCGCGGCCGACGAGGAGCGGCGCGAGCAGACCGCGTCGGCGGCCGGGGCTGCGGCGCCGCGCGTGGCCCGCGTCGTCACCCCGGGGCGCTAGCGGTCCGTGGGAAACGTCATCCGTGACCTTTCCACTCGAGACACCCCCGAAAAAGTCGCGGTTTTTCGAGGCTGTCAGCCGCCGGCCGGCCGCTTCCAGTCGCCGCGCACGCCGCCGGTCTTCTCCTCCAGGCGCACGCCTTCGATCGTCATGCCGGGGTCGATCGATTTGGTCATGTCGTAGAGCGTGAGCGCGGCGGCGGTGGCCGCCACGAGCGCTTCCATCTCCACGCCCGTCCGGGCGGTGGCCCGGACGGTGGCCTCGATCGTCACGGCGTGCGGATCGTCGAAGCCGATGGCCACCACCACCGAGTCGAGCGGGAGCGGGTGGCACAGCGGCACGATCTCAGCGGTTCGCTTCGCCGCCATGATGCCCGCCAGCCGTGCCGCCGGCACGGCGTCTCCCTTCTCCAGATCGCCCGAGCGGATCCGGGCGATCGTCGTCGGGGAGGCGAGGAGCCGGGCGCCGGCCCGCGCGGTCCGCAGGGAGACCGGCTTGGCGCCGACGTCGATCATCCGGAGCGGTGCGGAGGGGGGAGGGGTGTCCATGCGGGCAGGATACCGTGGTCGGCGCCGGAAGGCGAAAAAGACGCAGGCCGGTGTGCCCCCCTGGCACACCGGCCTGCGGTGCATGGAGTTCGCGCGGAACGGGGTCGTCAGACCAGTTCCTTGCGGGCACCGATCAGCGTGCGGAGCCGCTCGGCGAGGAGGGCCACGTCGAAGGGCTTCTTGAAGCTCTCGTTGACGTGGGCCCGGTCCACGGTGATCTGCGACCCGTCGTCGGGCAGCAGGGCGATGACGATCGTGTCGGCGTACTCGGTGTTGCGACGGAGGTTCTGGCAGATCTGCTGGGCGTCGATCCGACCGATCGAGTAGTCGACGACGATGCAGTCCGGATGGAAGCTCTCCGCCTGGATGCCGGCCTCGAAGCCGCTCGCCGCCACCTGGATCTTGAAGGAGCGCTCGAGCGGGAGGTGCTTCTTGAGGTTCTCGATGAGGACCTGGTCCTGCCCGACGAGGAGCACCTTGGCCATGGCCTCGTCCTCGAGGTCACCGAGGGGCATGCCGTGTTCCTTGAGGAACTTGATCAGATACTCGCGCGGGATGCGGCGATCCTGGCTGCCGGGGATCCGGTACCCCTTGAGGCGCCCCGAATCGAACCACTTGCTGACCGTCCGTGGCGCGACCTTGCAGATTTTGGCGACCTGGCCTGTCGTGAAAACCTTCATCACGTGAACTCCATGTGCACTATTTGTGTCCGGAACGTCTTTGGCCAGCCCGCTCTTGACGAGCGCGGGACACAGCCCCCCCGACGCGGAACCGTCGCCGTGGGAACGACCGCGTCGTCGAGCCCCACGAAGATCGGCCAGAGAGCCGGGGGGGCATCGAGCGTGCCTTCGGCCGTGGGCGCACCCGTTCCGGGCGCCTCCGGCGAAAGCGACGACTCGCAGGTATCCCCCCCTGCCTCATCCCGCGGACCACGTTCCCGGACGTGCCGGAATCGTGGTCGCGGTATGACCGTCCAAGGAGGTAGATCGAATGGACACGTGGTGCGACTTGAGCCGTTCTTCGCGACGGCGCCGGTGGCAGCGGTGGGTCCGGCTGGACCCGGCCCCGGGAAAACCGTGGAACGGGGCCGTTTCCGCCCGGGTCGCGGCGATCAGGCGGCGGTCCGCGACGGTGCCTGGAGGGCGGCGGCGGCGGTCTCGAACCGCACCGAGACGCGCTTCGAGACGCCCGATTCCTCCATGGTGACGCCGTAGAGCGTGTCGGCGGCCGCCATGGTCGCCTTCCGGTGGGTGACGACGATGATCTGGGTGTTGGTGAACTCCCGCAGCACGCCGACGAAACGGTCGACGTTGGCCTCGTCGAGTGCCGCATCGACCTCGTCGAGGACGCAGAACGGGCTGGGGCGGGAGCGGAAGATCGCCAGGAGCAGGGCCACGCAGGTCATCGTCTTCTCGCCTCCGGAGAGGAGGGAGATGCTCCTCGGCTCCTTGCCCGGAGGGCGGGCCACGATCTCCACCGCCGTCTCGAGGACGTCGACCCCCGGCTCGAGGAGGATGTCGGCTTGGCCGCCGCCGAAGACGCGCTCGAAGAGGGTGCGGAAGTGACCGCGGACGGTCTCGAAGGTCTCGGCGAGCAGGCGCCGGCTCTCCTCGTCGATCCTCGCGATCAACTGCTCGATCGACTGCTTGGCCCCGGTGACGTCGGCGAGCTGCGCCTCGAGACCGGCGAGGCGCTCGGCGAGCTGCTCGCTCTCCGCCAGCGCCTCGAGGTTGACCGTGGTCATCGTGGCGAGCTTGCGGCGCAGCTCCTCGATCGTGGCGTCGAGCTCCGGCCGCTCGGCCGGCACCGGCTCCCCCGGCGTCCCGTCCGCGCCGGCGGCGAGCGCCGCGTCTCCGGCGGGGAGCGACGCGATGTCGATGTCGTATTCGTCCCTGATCCGCTCCACGATGCGCACGCGTCGGTGCCGGGCCTCGCCCGCCTCGAGTTCACGGGCGTGGATCCGCTCGCCGATCCCCGCGCCCTCGTTCCGAGCCGCCTCGGCGGCGGCGACCGCGCCGGCCGCGGCGGTGCGGACGGCGGCCTGACGGGCCAGCCGCGCCTCAAGCTTCTCCTCGGCCCGCTCCGCGGCCCAGCTCGCCTCGGCGAACGCGGCCCCGGCCGCGAGCCACTCGAGCTCGGCCTCGTGCAGTCGGCTCCGCACGTCCGCCACCCTGGCGTGCGCCGCGGCGTCGGCGGTGCGCCGTTCGGCGAGGTCGTGGTGGCGGGCGGCCCGCTCCTCCTCCGCCCGGTCATGGCGCTCGCGTCCGGTGGCGATGAGGATCCGGAGGCGCTGGATCTCCTCGGCGAGCGATCCGCGCGAGCGGTCGATGTCGGAGATCGTCCCCTCCGCGGCACGGCGCTCCTCCTCGAGCGCCCCGCGCTCGCGCTCGGCCTCGGCGAGCTGCGCGTCGATCGCGCCGCGCTGGCGCACGGCCTCCGTCAGGCGGCGTTCGGCCTCGACGAGCCCCCCCTCCGCCGCCGCGAGCGCTTCCGCGGCGATGGCGCGCTCGCGGCCGAGCCGGGCCGCGTCGGCACGCCCTTCGGCGATCGCCTCGGCCTCCTGCTGGCGCCGCGCCTGGAGTTGCCGGACCGCGGTGCCCGCGGCGGCGATCGCCTCCTGACCTTCCGCCACGGCCTCGGCGTGCGCCGCGACGCGGGACGCGAGTTCGTCGTGGCGCTCGCCGAGGGCCTTGAGCTCCGCCCGACGCGTGACGAGCCCCGACGCGGCGGCCGCGGTGCCGATCTCCATCCGCCCGCCGCGGCAGGCCCGGCCGTCGCGCGAGACGAAGAGGGTGTCGGGATGCAGTGCCGCCAGACGCCGCGCGTCGGCGAACGACTCCACCACCCAGGTGCGCTCGAGGATCCGCCCGGCGGGTCCCGGAAGCTGCGGGCCCGCGTCGCCGGCGACGAGCCTGTCGAGGCGCCCCACCAGGCCGGGCGCGGGGTCGGGGACCCCGGCCGGCGCCGCGTCCGCGGCCGGGCCGTCGGCCACGATGCCGATCCTGCCCCCGCCGGCGAGGACGGCGCCGCCGGCACCGCCGGCGATCCAGGCCTCGAGCCAGGCGAGGAACCGCTCCGGCGACTCGACGGCGATGTCCTGCGCCGCGGCGCCGAGGGCGACGTCGACGAGGCCGGCCCATTCGAGCGGCGCGTCGACCGACTCGCCGACGACGCCACGGACGCCGGCGTCGGCGCCGGCGTCGGCGAGGAGGCGGCGGGCGGCCTCGGCGAGGCCCTCGTGCCGGGAGGCGATCTCCTCGATGACGTGCTTGCGCTCCCGGCAGGCCTCGAGCTTCGCCTGCCATCCGGCCAGCTCGCGCCACGACGTCTCGAGCGCGGTCGTGCGGGCCCGCAGCTCCTCCTCCGCGGCGGCGATCTCGGCCGACGTCCCGTCCATCCGCCGGACGAGCGCGCCGTGATTCCCCTCGCGGGCCGCGAGCGCCTCCTCCGCGGCGGCGACGCGGCGCCGGGCCGCGTCGATGCCGGTGCGCGACTCCGCGGCGGCACGGCGCGCCTCGTCGGCGCGCGTGTCGGCCCGGTCGGACTCGATGAGCAGCCGCTGCCTGGTGCGCGCGACACCGTCGGCACGGGTGGCGATCTCCACGAGTCGCTGCCGGGCCGCGGCGACGTCGCCGTGCGACCCGGCGGCCACGCGCTCGCACTCCTCCAGGCGTCCCACGAGCGAAGCGACCTCGGCCCCGAGCGCCGCCGCCCGGGCGTCGGTATCCAGGGCCCGCGCCGCGGCGTGGCGGAGGCGTCCCGCCGCGTCGCGCGATTCCCCCTCGACCCGGGCGACCTCGGCCTCCTGTTCGTCGACGCGTCGGCGGAGCGGCTGGCGGCGGGCGGCGGCGGCCGCGGCCTGCTCACGGCACTGCGCGAGCACCGCCTGGAGCCGGTCGACCTCGGGGCCGATGGCACGCTCCTCGTCGGCCCGTGCCGTCGCCTCGGCGGCGGCCCGGACCGCCGCGCTCTCGGCGGCGGCCGCCGCCTCCTGGAGCAGGGCGAGCGCACCCTCCACCGCGGCGACGGCGGCGTCGGCGTCGGCGAGATCCTCCCGGGCGGCGACGATCCGCAGGGCACGGAGACGGTCGGTCATCTGGCGCCAGCGCCGGGCGCGCGCCGCCTGGTGGCGCACCGTCTCCAGGCGCGCGGCGACCTCGCCGACGATGTCGGCGAGTCGCTGGCGGTTCTGTTCGGCGCGCTCGAGGCGGCGCAGGGCCTCGGCACGCCGGGCGCGGAAGCGCGTGATCCCCGCCGCCTCCTCGAACACGGCGCGGCGATCCTTGCCCGAGGCCACGAGCAGCGCGTCGACCCGTCCCTGCTCGATGACGCTGTAGGCCTCGGTGGCGGCGCCCGTGCCGCTGAACAGGTCGCGGACGTCCTTGAGCCGGCAGACGTCGCCGTTGATGAGGTACTCGCTCTCCCCGCTGCGGTAGACGCGGCGGCCGATCTGCACCTCGTCGGCCTCGACCGGCAGGCGCCGGTCGGAATTGTCGAACACGAGCGTCGTCTCGGCGGAGCCGAGGGGCTTGCGCGACACCGAGCCGGCGAAGATGACGTCGGTCATGTCGCGGCCCCGCAGGGACCGGACCGACTGCTCGCCGAGGACCCACTTGATGGCGTCGACGACGTTCGACTTGCCGGAGCCGTTCGGGCCCACGACGACGGTGATGCCGTCGGGGAACTCGAACCGCGTCCGGTCGGCGAAGCTCTTGAAGCCGAAGAGCTCGAGCGCCTTGAGCCTGGTCATGTGCGGGTGCCCGCGCCGGGCGCCCCGGCGGCCGTCATCGGGTCGTGCGCCGGCCCGCGGGACGCCGTGCCACCGCCGTCGCCGGCCTCGTCGAGCCGCTCGCCATCGCCTTCGCCCCCTTCGCCGCCCTCCTCGTCGTCGCGGTCGCGGACGGTCTCGTCGTGGACGGTGCCGCGGCCGTCGAACTCGTTGGGCAGGGCGTCGAAGGCGAGACGGCTGTCGAGGCAGCGGGAGGCGCTCGCCTGCTGGAGGAACTGCACGACGTCGGGGTAGCTGCCGCCGACCTCGACGATGGCCCGGGCCACGGCGTCGACGGTGTTCGCGACCTCGAGCGAGCGGTCGGAATCGCCGGCGACGAACCGGCTGATCCTCGCCACCCGTCCCTCCACCACGACGACGATCGAGCTGCCCGCCTCCGCCCGGAGGCCCGAGGCCAGCGGGTGGGCGGTGCCGAAGAGGACGATCTCCGGCCGCGTGCTCCGGGTGCAGTGGACGAGCGCCGGGCCGGCGACGTCGAGGACGTGGAGCGAGCAGGAGTCGCCCAGCCGTTCGCCGCGCACCAGCGGCATGGAGGGATCGAGCTTCCAGAGGGCGCGGAAGGCGCCGTAGCGGGTCTCGGCGCTGGGACTGGCGAGGAGCGACTGGAGGGCGTCGATGCCGTTGGCGTCGTCGAGCACCTGCAGCGCCGAAAGCGCCGCGGGGCGGGAGGCGCGGATGTTGGTCGCCGCCTCGGCGAGGTGGGGCGCGGCGGCCGATTCGCCCAGGTAGGCGAGCGCCTCCGCGGAGGCGAAGCGCACCTCCGCGTCGGACGACTCGAGCCCCTTCTTGAGCACCGGCACGGCGTCGCGGCCCACCGCCTCGAGCTTGAGGGCGGCCATCGGCGCGGTGACCGGATCGGCGAGCTGACGGGAGAGCAGTTCCAGGCGCGCGTGCCTCCCGGCGGGCGGCTCGACGACCGCCACGGCACGCACGACGCGGATGTAGCGCGCCAGGTTGTGGGTGTAGACCGGGGGGACCTCGAGCTCGATGAAGCGCTCCGTCTTCGGCGTGGCGACGCCGCGCTTCGTCCCCTTGATGACGGCGTGGAAGCGGCGGTTGATGGTGTCGCCGATGCGCTTCGAGAGCGCCACGGAGCGGTGCTCCGGGTTGATGATCAGGCCGATCGGCCTCGTCGAGAGCGACACGCCCCCCCCCGGCACGCGCGCCCGGACGCGGGACTTGGAGTCGAGCGTGCCGCCCGACACCGGATCGACCAGCAGCGGCCCCTCGGCGACGCCGAGGACGTGCCCGTCGCGCACCCGGTTGCCGAGGACGGCCATCTCGGCCAGCCGCGTCTCCATGAGCCAGCCCCCCGCCAGGCTCGTCGTCTCGTTGTCGGTCGGCACCTCGACCATGACGTCGAAATGGTCCCCCTTGCGGACGCCCGGCGGGAGCCAGGCGTGCACCCACACCAGCGACGTCGTCGGCGAGGCGAGGAGCTTGTTCGGTTCGGCGACGCCGCGGGCCTGCATGTCGGCCATGAGCATCGCGCGCTGCGCTCCCGGCGGCGGGTCGCTGCCGGTGTTGGCCAGGCCGGTGACGAGCGCGGCACGCTCGATGCGCTGCGGATGCGTCCCCCAGGGCGCGGCGTAGTCGCTCACCAGGCGGATGTCCGATTCCATGCCGAGCAGCGCCGCCACCTCGGGGCTCTGGCTGCGGATCGCCGGCCCGGCGCAGCCGGCGAGGAGCGCGGCGATCGCGAGGGCCGCCGGCAGGCGGGGGATGACCGGGGAGGCGGCGGGGCGTCGCGCGGTCTGCATGGGCGTCCTCTCGCGGAGGGTGAACGGCGGCCGGGGCGGGAATCGGGCCGTCGGGGCGGGGAGGGTAGGAGTGGCTGCGGAGGGGGGTCAAGACGGCTTGCCCGCCCGGGGATCGCCCCGGCGGCGGGTTTTGCCCGTCGCTCCCTCTCTTGGCTCCGCGGAGCCCGGTTGCTACGGTCCGCCCCCCACACGACAGGCATCCCTTGGGAGTCAACGACACGTGGCGAAGCACGAAGGCGGCCGGCTCCGGGTCCAATTGCGCTGGATGATCCGCCGCGACATGCCGGAGGTCCTCGGGATCGAGCAGGAGGCGTTCGAGTTCCCCTGGTCGGACGAGGACTTCACGCGCTGCCTGCGCCAACGCAACTGCATCGGCATGGTCGCCGAGGCGGGCGACTCGATCGTCGCCTTCATGATCTACGAGCTCCACCGCACCCGGCTGCACGTCATCAATTTCGCCGTCCGTCGCTCCCACCGCCGACTGGGGGTGGGGACGCAGATGATGGAGAAGCTGTCGACGAAATTGAGCACCGAACGGCGCGACCGGATCCTCCTCGAGGTGCGGGAGCGGAACCTCCCGGCGCAGCTCTTCTTCCGCTCACTCGGTTACCGGGCGATCTCCGTCCTCAAGGACTTCTACGAGGACACCACCGAGGATGCCTACCTGATGCAGTACCTCGCCGCGGACGCGGTTCCCGCCGCGCTGCCACGCCGCATGGCGGGCTGACTCACTCCCCGCGCGGAGCCCCGGCGAGGGCGGCCTCGACCAGGGCCACACGCCGCGCGAGGCGGCGGCGCGCGTCCTCCGGGCCGTCGCCGGCGGCGAAGAGGGAGAGCAGGGGGGACCCCGCCGGGATCGTCGTGCCGGTGCGCGGGAGATCGGCGAGGCCGGGCCGGTCATCGCCGTCGTGGAAGCGGCGCGCCAGGTCGTCGAGGGTCGCCGTGGCGCGGGCGTCGACGGTGATCGGCCGCCGCGCGCGGAGGACCCCCTTCGCCTGCGTGCCGCCGGCGGGCGCGGCCGCCGGGGGGCGCCCCTCGGCCAGGCCGCAGGCGACGAGGTGCTCGAGCGCGAGCGACCCGCCGGTGCGCCGGTCGACGAGTTCCATCGACGCGGTGGGCCGCGGATTGACCTCGAGCACCACGAGCCTCCCCGTGCCGGCCGCGACCGCGTCGACGCCCACCGCGCCGACGAGCCCGAAGCCCTCGTGGAGCACGCGGCCGACGCGCGTCCACTGCTCCCGCCAGCGATCGGCGAGCCGCCCGGGCTCGATCTCCACGGCCCCGCACCAGCCGAAGGGGGCGGCGTGCCAGGCGGCGAGGCCGACGAGCTGCTCGGTGGTGCCGACGAGACGCGCTCCCCGGGCGTCGAGGATGAACGACGCCGACACCGCGACGATGGCGGTGGTGAGCGTTTCCATGTGCAGCGAACTCGGCCCCGTGTTGACCGGCCTGATGGTCGCCGGGCGGGTTGGCGCAGCATTCGCTGCCGAACTCGGGACCATGCGCGTCACGGAGCAGATCGACGCCTTGC
>CAZMOU010000080.1:9622-19792 GCA_964567835.1 uncultured Chitinophaga sp.
GCGCGCGGGCCGTGCCAGGGCGCGATGCCGCGCCCGGCCGCTCCCCGCCGCGGCTTCACCAGCCAGGTGCCGTCCTCCGGCAGGCCGTGGTGGACGTCGCGCGTCGCGGGGAACGCGAGGCCCGCGGCGGCGAGCGCCCGGCCGAGGCGACGCGGCGAGCGCACCTGGCGCAGCACCGATCCCGGGCATCCGGCGAGCGGGCGCCGCGCGGCGAGCGCGTCGACGAGGTCGGGGGCGTTCTCGAGCGCGCCCGAGTAGCACCAGGGCCCGGGGGGGAAGCGGTCCGCGGCCGTGGCGAGCCCCTCGGGGTAATCCTCCGGCGGGACGGCGATCGCGTCGGCGATCGTCAGCAGGTCGCGGTCGGCGAAGAGGTCGGCCCCGCGCACGTGCCAGCCGGCACGGCGCGCCGACCAGGCCCAGGCGCGGACGCTCGCGCCGATCACGACGAGGGCCGGGGGGGCGGGGGAGAGGGGTGGTTCGGTTGCCGGCATGGGCTGAAATGGTATTCTCCTGCGGACTTCCCCCGCCGTCCGCGCGGGGGGCGGTTCCGGCGGGCGGCGCTTGCCGGCGACCGGGGCCGGGGGAACGCCGGTCTTCCTACACGATCTTCAAGAGGAGAATCTGATGTCGATGTTCATCGGTGAGGCACTCGACGGCGAAGGCAACGAGATCGCCCACATCGATCTGCTGATCGGGAGCAAGGACGGCCCCGTCGGCGTGGCGTTCGCCAACGCGCTGGCCCGCCAGAGCGCCGGGCACACGAACCTCCTCGCCGTGCTCACCCCCAACGTCGCCATCAAGCCGGCGACGGTGATGGTGACCAAGGTGACGATCAAGGGGGCGAAGCAGGCGGTGCAGATGTTCGGCCCCGCGCAGGCGGCCGTCGCCAGGGCGGTCGCCGACAGCGTCGCCGAGGGGGTGATCCCCGAGCGCGACGCCGAGAACCTCGTCATCGTCTGCGGCGTCTTCATCCACTGGCTCGCCGCCGACGACAAGAAGATCTACGACTACAACTACAACGCCACGAAGATGGCCATCGCCAACGCGATGCAGGGCAAGCCGACCGCGGCGGAGATGGTCGCCAAGCGCGACGCCGTGCATCCGTTCCGCGGGTTCTAGTTTTCCCGCGGAACATGCCCTCCGTGGCCATGTTCCGCTCCGCCTGCCGCGGCGTCCGCAGGGGACGCCGACGGCAGGGGAGGGCGTCGCATCCGGCGACGCACGGGCGCTCGAGCCGGTGCCGTGTTCCCGCGGAACATGCCCTCCGTGGCCATGTTCCGCCTGTCGTACGATGACCCGCCCGTGGCCCGGCCCGCCCGAGCCACGGGCGGCGTCGTTTCCGCGCCGCCCCCGGACGTGCCAGGAGCCCAGACCATGCCGAAGCGGATCCTCCTCCAACTCGACACCGATCCCCAGCCGAGCACGTTCGACGCGGTGGTGGCGGTCGACGCCGGGGCCGACGTCCTCCTCCGGCACGGCGGCGTCACGCCGCGAACGGTCGTCCCGCTCGTCCACGGCGCGATGTTCACGCGCGGCGGCCCCGACCTCGCCGGCACGGCGGTCTTCGTCGGCGGCAGCGACGTGGCCGCCGCCGAGGAGGTCTGCGCCGCGGTGCGCGGGGCCTTCTTCGGGCCGGTGCGCGTGAGCGTGCTCCTCGATCCCTCGGGGGCCAACACCACCGCCGCGGCGGCGGTCGTGGCCGCCGGCCGTCATCTGCCGCTCGGCGATCCGCAGGGGGGAATCGCGGCGGTGGTCCTCGGCGGCACCGGCCCGGTCGGGCAGCGGGTGACGCGGCTCCTCGCCGGCCGCGGCGTGGCGGTGACCGTCGTCTCCCGGTCGATCGACCGCGCGGCGGAGGTCTGCGAGCGCGTGCGCGGCACGCTCCCCTCGGCGGCGCTCTCGCCCCTCGGGGCCGAAGGGCCCTCGGCCGCCGATCCGGCGGTCGCCGAGGCCCTCGCGACGGCGGACCTCGTCGTCGCCTGCGGAGCCGCCGGTGTCACGCTCCTCGACGAGCAGGGCCGGCGTGCGGCGAAGAGGGCGGCGGTGTTCATCGACCTGAACGCCGTCCCCCCCGCCGGGATCGCCGGGATCGCCGCCACCGACAAGGCGGCGGCGGCGGGGAACGCGGTCGCCTACGGCGCCCTCGGCGTCGGGGGGACGAAGATGAAGATCCACAAGGAGGCGATCCGCCGGCTCTTCGAGACGAACTCCGCCTTCCTCGACGCCGAGGAACTGCTCGCGATCGGGGGGGAGATCGAACGCGCGAAGGGGGCGTGAGCCCCAGGGCGCCGGCGGCGAACCGCTTCGGGGGCGTCGGCGGCGCCTGCCGGCCGCCGGACCGGCGCCCCGGATCGCCTCAACCCTCGCCGTCGGCCGCGGCGATGGCCCCCTCGACCACACGCCTCCGCGCGACGTCGCCGGCGGAGAGGCGCTTGGTCCGCAGGCCGAGGGCGTCGGCTCTCCCGAGCGCGGCACGCGCCTCGCCGAGGTCGCCGGCGGCGGCGTGCACGAAGGCCGCGTGGAGATGACGCCGGGCGCTCGGCTGGAGCGCGGCGTCGGCGACGTCCTCGCGTGCCAGCGTCGTCTCGCCGCGGGCCGCCCGGGCCAGAGCCCGGGTGTCGAGGAGATCGGGGAGCGGACCGAGCGTGGCGATGGCCCCCTCGACGAGGCTCTCGGCTTCGGCGGCGGTGGCCGGAAGCGCGAGGTGGAGGGCGAGGTTGCCGGCGGCGATCGCGCGTCCGACCGGCGGGGATCCGTCGTCGGCGAGCAGCGACCGGTAGGCCGCGGTCGCCTCCTGTTCCCGCCCCACGACGTCCGCGAGCAGCGCCAGCTGCAGCGCCACGTCGCTCGCCCCCGGGTTCTCCCGGCGGAGCGCGGCGGCGAGGGCGTCGACGCGCGGGAGGGCCTCGGCGAGCCCCGCCTCGTCGGCGGCGGCGGCGATCGCCACGAGCGTCTCGAGCAGGACGATCGGCGAACAGCGTCCGCGCGCCGGCTCGAGGGCTTCGATCGCCTCCGCCGTCTGACCGGTGCGCCCGAGGAACCGGGCCCACTGCAGGCGGCCCTGGACGCCGAGCGAGGCGGCGGCGGCGAACACCGGCCTGGCGGCGTCGGCGAAGCCGGCCTGCTCCGCGAGCGCGGCGCGGGCCACCATCTCAGTTTCGTTGCCCGGGGTGAGCGGGCCCTGGGGGACGAGCACCGCCGCCGTCCGCGACGCCGCTTCCCCGTCCCCCTCGGCGACCGCGACGCGCGTGGAGAGGTGCAGGGTGACGGGGGTCTCCGGGGCGAGGGCCCGGAGACGATCGAGCCACTGCCGGGCGGAGGCGGGATCCTCGTCCTCGAGCGCCATGCCGACGAGCATGCCGAAGACCGCCACGCTCCGCTCGGGCGAGTCGGCGATCGCCGTCAGATCCTCCCGGGCACGCTCGCGCTGGCGTCCGCCGAAACGGCGGCGGACGTCGGCCCGCAGCACCCGCTCGTCGACCGTGAGCCCCCTGGTCTCCTCGATCCGGTCGAGGAACGAGAGCGCCCTCCGCCAACTCGCCGGATCGCCACGGCGCACGAGAAAGGCGGCCGCGAGCGCCGTGTCCTCGGGGAGGGGCATCCCCCCGGCGCCGGAGTTGGCCTCGAGGAGGCGGAGCGCCTCCTGGAGGTCGGCCTGGGTCGGGCTGCGCGCGAGCACGGACGCCAGACGGCGCCGGGCCCAGCGGGTGGTCTCCACGTCGTGGTCGTCCGCACCGCGCACGAGAGCCTCGAGCAGCGTCCGCGCCTCGCTCGTGCGTCCCGCGGCGAGGAGGTACTCGGCGAGCGTCCGTCGCGCTCGCGGGTCGCCGGCGTCGGCCGCCGCGCGGTAGCGCCGCTCCAGGCGATCCTCGGTGCCGACGATCGCCGCGGCCCGGCGTTCGAACAGGTCGCGCGCCCCCCCGTCGAGCTCCGCGAGCGCGGCGCGCACCGTCGCCGCCGCATCCTTCCTCTTCCCCCCCCGCCACTGGAGCGCGAGGAGGGTGAGCCGGGGGGAGGGCCGTTCCGTCGCCGCCGCGATCGCGCGGCGGCACGCGGCCTCGGCGTCGGCCGGGGGGGCGAGACGGGCCAGGAGGGAGGCGTACCAGGCGAGTTGGTCGGGGTCGCGGCAGTCGGGCGGGGTGAGACGGGCGCCGAGTTCGAGGGCGTCGCCACGTCGCCCGGTGGCGGCGAGCAGGTCCGCCTGCAGGCGGCCGACGGGGGCCCCGCCCGTTCCGGCGGCGGCGAGCGCCGCGATCACCGGCACGGCCTCGGCCGTCCTCCCCGCCGCCACGAGCGTCCTCGCCAGACGGCGCTGCGACCAGGGCACGCTCTCGCGCAGCGCCGTCGCCCGGCGCAGGTGGCCGATGGCGCCGGCGACGTCGCCCCGGGCGGCGGCCACCTCCGCGAGCCTCCGCTCCACGTCGGGGCTCGACGGCATCTCCTGCGCGGCGGCGGCGAGCATGCCGTCCGCCTCGACGAGCGATTCGTCGACGCCGACGGGGAAGGTTCCGACGCCGGCCGCCTCGCGTGTCGAGCCCGCCTCGGCCACGATCCGGGCGGCGCGGGCGATCCTGCCCTGCGGCGAGTCGGGGCCGACGAGCGCCTCGATCGCCCGCGCATGCTCCGCGACCGCGCCTTCGTCGCGCCGCTCCACCGCCAGTTCGAGGAGCAGCTCACGCGTCTCGAGGTCCTCCGGGTCGTCGGCGACGACGGCGGCGGCGATCCGTCCCGCCTCGTCGTCGCGGCCCGCCACCGCCTCGAGGATGGCGAGCCGGCGGCGGACGTCGTTGCCGTCCGCGCCGGCGAGCGACCGCGCCCGGCGCTCGACGTCGGCGAACATCGCGTCGCGCGTCGCCGCCGGGAGCATGGCGGCGAGGGTCGACTGCGCGGCGAGCACCTCGGCGGTCGCGCGGATGTCCTCCGGCAGCGACTCGAGGCACTCGGCCGCCACGGCCGTGCGACCGAGGCGGGCCAGGAGCGTGAGCAGCGTCGCCGCGGCCCGGGGATCGTCGGGGCGCGCCGCGGCGGCGGCCCGCGCCGCCTCGACGGCGGCCTCGGGGCCGAGCTTCGCCTCGAGGATGCGGATCCGGAAGGCATCGGCGGCGGCGGGCGGGGCGGCATCGGCTTCGACGGCGGCCAGGAGTGTCTCGGTCGCGGTCCAGTCGCGCCGCTCCGGCGGGAGCCGCGCCTGCTCCGCGATGCGGAGCCGGAGGAGGGCCTGCCACACCGCGGGCACCGCCAGGATCGCCTCGACGGGCCGTGACGCGGTCGAGCGCTCGAGGAGCGTGAGCGCCTCCTCGGGCTTGCCGGCCTCCTCGAGATTCACCGCCTCGAGCGCGACGGCGGTGAGCGAGCGTGGGTCGGTCGCCGTCGCCCGCCGCCGGGCCGCGGCCGCCCGGTCGGTCTGCCCGAGCGCGGAGTGGCAGGTGGCCTGCGCGATGGCGATCCGGCGCGCCCGTGCCGGGTCGCCGTCGAGCGTCGTGCCGAGCCGCTCCCAGGTCTTCAGGGCGGAGAGCCAACGGCGCTCGTCGGTGTCGATCGTCGCCTCGGCGTAGAGGATCGGACCGGCGTCGGCCCCGAGGAGCCTGCGCGCCGCGGGGAGGAGCTCACGGACGTCGTCGAGCCTGCCGGCATCGACGAGGACGACGAGCGATTCCACGAGCAGGCTCCTGTCGTCCGGCAGGGACTCGATGCCCGAGCGGAGGATGCCAGCCATGCCCTCGACGTCGCCACGACCGGCGGCGAGCGCGGCCCGCGACGTGACGAGCGTCTTGGAGAGTGGCGCGTCGGCGAGGGGACCGGCGAGGAGTGCCTCGGCCCGCGCCCTCTCGCCGCACCCCAGCGCCGCGGAGGCGTCGAGCAGCAGGGCCCCCTGGTCGAGAGGCGCGAGGGCGACGGCGCGTGCGGTCGCGGCGGCGGCGGCCTCGGGATGGCGATGGTCGAGGTGCCAGGCGGCGAGGATCTTCCAGGCCTCGGCGTCTTCGGGATAGGCGACCGTCATGCGTTCGAGGACGTCCTGCGCCGCGCCATGCTGGTTCAGCCCCTCGGCCAGCATGACGGCGAGCATGGCGAACGCCTCGCGCCGTCCGGGGGGCACGGGCGCACCGGGGGCGAACTCGGTCAATCGGCGGAGCGCGTCCCGCGACTCCGCGCCCCTGCCCGTGGCCAACGCCGCCTTCGCATGGAGGATGCCGATGCGACGGGTGGCGTCCTCGTCGATCGCCGTCTCGGGCTTGTACACGCGGAGCATCTCGAGATGGCGGAGCGCCGCCTCGGGCTCGCCGACGGCGAGGAGCAGGAGCACGAGCCGCTCGCGGAGTTCGTGGTTCTCCGGGGCGCGTGCCAGGGCGATGCGGAGCGTGTCGCGGGCGAACCCCGCGCTCCGCGGGTCGGCCTTCCCCTCGAGCGTCCGGTCGATGAGCAGTCGGGCGAGGAGGCCGAGACGCTCGTGATCCTGGGGGAGGATCGTCAGATACCGCTGCAGGCGGTCGATCGCCGCGTCGCCGTCGCCGCTGGCGACGAGCGACTCGATCTCCTGCGCCATGGCGGCGGCCCGTTGGCGCAGGGCGTAGCGGTAGACCTTGACGACGCCCGCCGCCACCACGAGCCCGAGGGCGATCTTGAAGAAGAGCGAGCGGCGGAGGGTGAGCATCGATGGACGGCGTGGTGAGGGGAACAGGGGCCGCAGGCACCGCTCCCGACTCTACCGCCTGCGCGCGGCCAGTCGAGGAAAGGGAAGGAGGGGCTTCCCACGCGGCCGCTCTGGCGACCGAGCGGCCGTCGCGCCCGGCGGCGTAGGCAGCGTAGGCAGCGGGGGCGGCGGGGGCGGCGGGGGCGGCGGCAAATGCGCTGATCGAGTTCGTTGAGCCCAGGCCGGCCGACAAGCGGTATCAACGTCGCGTTGCACGAATCGGTCGTTTTGTTAGCCTTTCGTGACACTCAACCTGTCGAGGGGTTGTGCTTTCGGACGATACCCCTCTATAAGGTTAAGTGATCTGGTCAGGGCTGTGGCCGTTGGCGAGGCCCCCGAGGGAGAGATTTTTTCGTCGCTTCGCTCGTCAGGGGTTCCCCGACGGCCGGAGCACGCGTGCGGCAGTTCGGAGGTGTCGCCCGCACACCGGCACGCCGTCGAAACGGCCCCTCTCCGTCAGGATCGGTCCTTGGCACCCGTAGAAACGGGTGGCTTCCCGACCTGCGCGCCCATTTGTTGCTCTGATTTTTTTCAGGCCTTATATCAGCGGTGGTTTTAGATAAGCCGGGTGTGGACCGTATCTGTCAGTGGATGATCGTCGTCCGCCGGAGATGCGCCGCCTCTCCCGCGGCGGGTTCGAGAAGCCTACGGTTCTCCCGGAATTGATTCCGAACGAGCGATCGAATCCCCAAGAACCGGTACCCGGCACGCTGCGTACGTCTGGGGTCGGGTCAAAAACCAGCCAACGCCCGCCTTCCCAACGATCCATCCCTCCTCATCCCGTCGAGCCCTCCCATGTTGCGCATGCTGAAACCCTTCCTCCGCCATCTGACGCACGCGGGCCTGGCTTTGTCGCCGTTCCGGAAGCACCCGATCGCCGGCCGGCGCCGCCGCCACGCCGGTCGCCGCGGCTTCACGATCGCCCATGAGGCGCTCGAGCAGCGTTCGATGTTGAGCGGCGTGCCGACGATCGTGTCGGCGTCGGGGCCGCTGTCGCTCTCGTGGGACATGACCACGTCGGCGGGCTACACGACCGACTTCGCGACGGTGTCCCCGGCCGGCACCGACGTGGCGCCGCTTGCGACCACCAGCCAGGGGGGGGCGGCGACCGAGGGTGTCTACGAGGTGGTCGCGGCGCCGGGGATGTCGGCGGCGGCGGCGAACCTCTCCGCCGGTGTCGCCAAGGCCGACGCGGTGCTCGGGCAGATCTTCGCCTCGGACGACGTCGAGGGGGTCCTGCGCGACGTCTTCGGCCGGGCTGGGAGCGACGAGGCGGCCTTCTCCGCGGCGGTCGCCGCGGTGCGGCGCGACTGGTCGGCGGGCGGGCTCGGCATCGCGGTCGAGGCGGTCGGTTCCGCCGCGATCGGCCGGGCGATGGGTGCCTTCGCCGCCCAGGCGGGGGGTGGGCCGCGGATCTTCGTCAACGCCGACTGGCTCGCCGGGGCCGATGCCGACGCCGTGGCCGGCGTGCTCCTCGAGGAGTTCGGCCACTCGCTCGACGCCCGCCTGAACGGCGGCGCCGACTCCCCCGGCGACGAGGGGGAGTATTTCGCCGCGGCGGCGGCGACCGGTGTCGCGGGAATCGCGAACCGTGCCGCCATCCTCGCCGAAGACGACCACGGTCAGATTCTCGTCGCCGGCCAGGCGCTGGCGGTGGAGTTCGCCGCGGAGGCCATCTCGTCCGGCTCGCTCGGCACGAATCTGACCGTGACGCAGACGATCGATCGCACGACCGCGCAAGCGCTCACGGTGACGGTCACCTACAACGGCGCGAACAACAACGGCGCCGACATCCTCATCGCCGCTTACAACGGCAGCACGCTCATCGGCTGGACCGTCTACAACCGGACGACCAACCTCGATGCCGGCGGCACCGGTCAAACCGCCACCACCACCGGACTGACCTTCGATCTCGCCCAATTCAACACGAACATCACGACCGGTGGCTTGAACCTGCGGGCCTGGCAGGGCACCGCGGGAGGGTCGACGGCGGTGGGCACCGCGAACAACACGACCCCCGCCCGGACGAGCGGCACCAGCTCCACCGTCCCCTTCGCGGTGGATACGATCACCGCGAACGGGACCGACGTCGCCATTCCGGCGGCCGGCCTGGCGAGCACCACCTGGACCAACACCACCGTGTCGGTGGTGACGGGTGTCAGTTCGGTCGCGCTCACCGCATCCTCCGGTGCCCAGAACAGTACGCTCAACGCGGGGGACACGGTCACGGCGACGGTGACGTTCGGCGCGGCGGTGACGGTGTCGACGGCCGGGGGGACGCCGTCCCTGACGCTGAACGTCGGCGGCACCAACCGCACGGCGACGTACGCGTCCGGTTCCGGCACGACGGCGCTGCTTTTCACCTACACCATCCAGTCGGGCGACTCCGACGCCGACGGCATCTCGATCGCCGCCAACAGCCTGGCGCTCAATGGCGGGACGATCACCGCCAGCGGGGCGAACGCCGCGATCACCCATTCGGCCGTCGCCGCGAATGCGAGCTATCTCGTCGACACGACGGCGCCCGCCACGCCGACCCTCGCGCTCGGCACCGGAGTGACGGGAGGCGCGACGAGCGCCGAGGCGACGCAGGCCGGCGGCGTGGTGACGGTGCGGGCCGAGTCCGGGGCGAGCGTCGGGGTGACGTTCAGCCGCTCCGGCGGCGGGTCGGTGACGAAGACCGTGACGGGCAACGGCGCGACGCCGGTGGCGGTGGTGCTGACCGCCGGCGACGTGACGACGCTCGGGAACGGCACGATCTCCGTGAGCGCGACGGCCACCGACGCGGGGGGGAACGTGAGTTCCGCGGCCACGACCTCGTTCGAACTCGACGCGACCGCGCCGACCGTCTCCGCGGTGGCGATCACCGCGTCGAGCGGCGGGCAGAACGCCACCTTGAACGTGGGGGACACCGTCACCGTGACGGTGACGATGAGCGAGAGCGTGACGGTGACCGGCACGCCGCAACTGACGCTCAACGTCGGCGGCACGAGCCGCACGGCGAGCTACGTGTCGGGCTCCGGTTCGAGCGCGCTGCTCTTCACCTACACGATCCAGGCGGGCGACACCGATGCCAACGGCGTCTCGATCAACGCCAACAGCCTCGCGCTCGCCGGCGGCACGATCGCCGACGCCGCGGGCAACGCGGCCACGCTCACCCACTCGGCGGTGACCGACAACGCGAACTATCTGGTCGACACGACCGCGCCGACCGTCTCCACGGTGGCGATCACCGCGTCGAGCGGCGGGCAGAACGCCACGCTGAACGCGGGTGACACCGTCACCGTGACGGTGACCTTGAGCGAGAGCGTGACGGTGACCGGGACGCCGACGGTGACGCTGAACGTCGGTGGCACGAGCCGCACGGCGAGCTACGTCTCGGGCTCCGGGTCGAACACGCTCCTCTTCACCTACACGGTCCAAGCGGGCGACACCGATGCCAACGGCATCTCGATCAACGCCAACAGCCTCGCGCTCGC
>CAZMOU010000081.1:0-19688 GCA_964567835.1 uncultured Chitinophaga sp.
TCGACTGGCTCGTCTACGCCAAGACCGACAAGCACTACGTCAAGAAGTTCGAGGCGGAGACGAACATCACCGGTTATCTGGCGATCGACTCGAGCGCCAGCATGGCCTACACCCACCGGCAGGAGCTCACCAAGCTCGACTACTCGATCTCGCTCGCCGCGGCGCTCTGCTGGCTGATGGTGCACCAGCAGGATCCGTGCGGACTGATGGTCTTCGCCGAGCGCATCCACCAGAGCCTCCCCGCACGCTCCAAGCGGTCTCAGATCGCGCAGGTGCTGTCGGTGCTCGCCAAGGTGCGGCCGTCGGGGAGGACCGACGTGGCCCGGAGCCTGGTGCAGCTCGGCGCCATGCTCCGGCACCGCTCCCTCGTCATGGTCTTCAGCGACCTCCTTTCCGATCCGGAGCCGATCCGTGACGCCCTCCTCCGCCTCCGCCACCGCGGTCACGACGTGATCCTGTTCCACGTCCTCGACGAGGCGGAGGTGCGCTTCCCCTTCGACGGGATGGTGGAGTTCACGGAGCCGGAGTCGGGGGAGAAGCTGGTCATCGATGCCGACGGAGCGAGACAGGGATTCGTCGAGGCGGTGCGTTCCTTCCGGGAGGAGTACCGCCGCACCTGTTTCCACGCCGGCATCGACTACGTGCCGCTCGACACGAGCATGCAATTCGACAAGGCGTTGATGGAGTACCTCGTCAGCCGCAGGAACCGCTTCTGATCCCCACGGGAGTGGAGCCTGCCGGCCGCCCTCCCTCCCGCGCGCGGCACGACGGTCCGTCCCGCGCGTCCCCCCGCTGCCGTCGGTGACGGCTTCCTTCGTCCACCGCGTGACGGTCTCCATGGGATTGTCGTTCCTCACACCCCTCCTCCTCGCCGGCGCCGGCCTCGTCGTCGTCCCGGTGATCCTCCATCTCCTCATGCGCCGCAAGCCCGTGCCGCGGGTCTTCCCGGCGCTGCGGTTCCTCAAGCAGAAGGCGGTGGCGAATCGGCGCCGGCTGCGACTCACCCATCTGCTGCTCCTCCTCTTGCGGATGGCGGCGCTCGCGGCGCTCGCGGTGGCGCTGGCGCGTCCGACGCTCCGCGGTGCGGGCTTCCTGGCCGACGGCGAGGGGCCGGTGGCGGCGGTGCTCGTCTTCGACACCGCCCCGCGCATGGAGTTGCGCCAGGCCAACCGCACCCGGCTCCAGGATGCCGCGGCGATGGCCCGGGCGCTGTTCGCGAAGCTCCCACCCGCGAGCCAGGTGGCGGTCGTCGACACCTCCGGTGGGCCCGTCGCCTTCTCCCCGAGCGTGGCCGCGGCGGTCGCCCGCATCGATCGGCTCGCGGTGGGGCCGGCGGTGCAGTCGCTCCCGGCCGCGATCCAGGAGGGCTGCCGGCTCCTCGAAAGCGTGCCGGGGATCCGGCACGAGATGTACGTCTTCACCGACTGTTCGCAGGGGGCATGGGAGGGGCGGACGGCGGCCGACCTCGTCCAGGCCCACCCCGACACCGCGGTGCTGTGGGTCGACGTGGGTGCCCGGGCGCCGCAGAACTTCACCGTCGAGGGCATCGACCTCTCCACCGACCGGCCCACGGCCGGGTCGGTGCTGGGGCTCACGGTGCAGACGCGCCGCAGTGGCCCCGACGCCAACCGTCCCCTCGTCGTGGAGCTGATGGGTCCCGACGGCCGCTACGCCCGCCGCGCGATGAAGCCGGTGGCGTGGAAGGAGGGGCAGCAGGGGACGGTGGAGTTCGAGGTGCCCGGACTCGATCCAGGGATCCGACAGGGGCGCGTGGTCCTCGACGGATCGGACGACATGGAGGCCGACAACGCCCGGTACTTCACCGTCGAGGTGGGCAGCCCCGAGAAGATCCTCATCGCCGCCCCGGCGCCCGCCGAGGACACGGGACGGTTCCTCCTCCAGGCGATCTCCCCGGCGGCGCTGCGCAAGGCGGGCAAGGGGCGCTTCGACGCCACGGTCGTCGACGTCGCCCGCCTCGAGGCCACGCCATGGGACGGGTACGACGGGATGGTGCTCGCCGATCCGCCCCCCCTTCCGCCGCGGACGCTCGACCTCCTCTGGCAGTGGGTCGCCGGGGGAAAGGGGCTCGTCGTCTGGCTCGGGCCGCGAGCCGCCGACGCCGAGCGGTTCGACTCGGAGGCGGCCCGGAAGCTGCTCGGGGGGGCGATCGTGCGCGTGTGGCGCAGTCCCGACGACGCCAATTACCTCGCCCCCGCGAGCCTCGAGCACCCCATCCTCGCGCCGTTCCGGCGCGTCGGCGACGCGGTTCCCTGGCAGGATTTCCCGGTGCGGCGCCTGTGGGAGTTCACGCCCGAGGAGGGGGAGGCGGGGGCGGTGCCGGTCGCCGGCTACCGCAACGGTCTGCCGGCGATCCTCGAGCACCGCGTCGGCCAGGGGAGCGTGGTCACCGTGACGACGCCGGTGTCGCAGGCGGCCGGCGATCCCGACGCGTGGAACCAGCTCGCCACCGGGTTCGAGCCGTGGCCGTTCGTGATCCTCGCCAACGAGACCCTGCTCCACGCCGTCGACGCCGCCGACGACCGCAACGTCGTCGCCGGGGCGCCGGCGCTGGTGCGTCTCGACCGGCGCGACATCGCGACCGCGGTGGTGAGCGTGCCCGGGGGAGACGACTTTCCCGTGGCGGTCGACCAGCGCCGCGGCACCGTCACCGTGACCGCCACGCAGGTGCCGGGCAATTACCGCGTCCGCTCGGGTGGGGAGGCGGCCGGCGTGTCGCGGGGCTTCAGCGTCAATCCCGCCCCCGAGTCCCTCGACGCCCGACGCCTCCCCGATCCCGCCCTGGTCGCGGCGCTCGGCGAGGGTGCGAGAATCGCACGGACCGAGGCGGAGCTGGTGCGCGACGTGAGGCTCGAGCGCGTGGGGGCCGAACTCTCGGGATGGTTCATCGTCCTGGCGGCGCTGGCCATGATCGCCGATTGGATCGTCGCCAACCGCTTCTACGCGTCGCGCGACGACGCGCCGACGGCGGGAGGCGGGGCCCCCGCCGACGCCGGGGGCGACGGTGGAGCCCTCCCCCCGCCCCTCCCCTTGGCCGCCGCAGGGGGTGGCCGATGACGCTCCCCGCGGGCCTCACCCTGAGCGAACTGTCGATCGACTGCGATCCGGTCGGCTCGTGGTGGTTCGTGGCCGCGGTGACGGCGGTGCTCGTCGCCGTGCTCCTCGCCGTGGGGCCCGACCGGTCGCGCGTGCCGCCGGGCCGGCGCCTCGCGCTGGTGCTCCTGCGCACCCTGGCGTTCCTCGCGCTCGTGGCCTGCCTGCTGCGGCCCACGCTGGTGGCGACGCGTCAGGCGCGGCAGCAGGGCACGCTCGTCGTGCTCGCCGACGCCTCGGAGAGCATGAGCGTCGCGGACGGCGCCGGGGGGAGGACGCGCTGGGACGAGATGGCCGCCGCCCTCGCCGCCGCCCGGCCGGCCGCGGAGAAACTGGCGGCGGAGGGGGACGTCGACGTCGCTCTGTGGGCCTTCGACCGAGAGGCCCGACCGGTGGCGGGAGGGGCGGCGGAGCCGTTGACGATTCCCCCCTGGGAACGCCGGCCGACGAGCGACCAGTCGGCGCTCGGCGCCGCCCTCGACGACGCGGTCAAGGCGGTCGGCGGTCGTCCGCTCGCGGGGGTGCTCGTCCTCTCGGACGGAGCCCAGTACGCCTCCCCGCCGCGCGACCAACCGCCGCAGGGAGTGGCGCGGAAGCTCGGGGACGCGGGGGTGCCGGTGTGGACGGTGACCTTCGGCCAGCAGCGCGGCGGAGGGCAGGGGCGCGATGCCGCGGTGACGAACCTCTCGGTGGCGGAGACCGTCTACCTGAAGAACGCCCTCGAGGTGGCGGGGCGCATCCGCCTCGACGGCCTCGCCGGCCGCGAGGTGACGGTGAAGCTCATGGTGGAGGGCGACTCCGGCGCCATGGAGGAGGTGGCGCGGACGGTCGTGCGCGGCGGGCCGGAGGGGGCCGAGGAGTCGGTGCGGCTCGAGTGGGTGCCCAAGGCGCTCGGCGAGCGGAAGCTGTCGCTGGTCATCGACCCCCAGGAGGGGGAGGTGGTCCTCGCCAACAACGAACTCTCCACCTTCGTGCAGGTGGTGGACGGCGGCCTGCGCGTGCTGTACCTCGAGGGGGCGCTGCGCGTGGAACAGCGCTTCCTGCGGCGCGTGCTGGCGGCGAGCCCCGACATGCAGGTCGACTTCGAGTGGATCGACCAGGCCGGGCGACGGAACTGGCCGGTGAACCTGGGGCGCAAGCTCGACGGCGACTGGAGCGTGATCGTCATCGGCGATCTCGACGCCCAGGCGCTCTCGCCGCAGGATCTGGGGAAGATCGTCGCCAAGGTGAACGCCGGGACCGGGATCGTGTTCCTCGGCGGTTTCCACGCCTTCGAGGCGGGCGGATGGGGGAGCACGGTGGTGGGGCAGATGCTCCCCTTCGAGCCCGACCGCCTCGCCCGGCAGCCTTTCGACCAGCCGGTCCGGGAGGGGCTGCACGTTCCCGGCCCGCTGAAGATGGTCCCCGACCAGCGGTTCGGCGGCGTCTCGATCCTCCGGCTCGCGCCGACCGATCAGGAGTCGCGCGCGGCCTGGCAGGCGCTGCCCCCGCTCGAGGGCGCGAACGACCTGGGGCGTCTCGTGCCCTCGGCCAAGCCGCTGGCCGTCACGCCCGACGGCAGGCCCCTGCTCGTGGCCCGGGAGTTCGGCGCGGGAAGGGTGCTGGCCTTCGCGGCGGATTCCACCTGGCGCTGGCCGATGCAGGGGGCGGTCGACCAGCACCGGCGCTTCTGGAGGCAGATGATCCTCTGGCTCGCGAAGCAGGACGACGAGGAGCGGGATTCGCTCTGGGTGCGGCTGGCGCAGCGGCGCGTGGCCTCGGGTGCCACGCTCCCCTTCGACGCCGGGATGGCGAGGCCGGACGGGGCGGCGGGGGACGACGCCACCCTCGAGGCGATGGTCGAGAGTCCCTCCGGCACGAGCCGGCCGGTGCGGCTGGCGCGGAAGGGGGATGGCTGGTCGGGCGCGCTCGCCGACCTCGGCGAACCGGGCGATTGGAAGCTCGTCGTCCAGGCGACGAGGCCGGGTGGTCCCGCCACGTCACGCTCGGCCCGCTTCACGGTCGTCCGGCAGGACCTCGAACTCGCCAACCCGAGGGCCAATCCGCTCCTCATGCGCCAACTCGCCGAGGCGACCGAGGGGGGGGGCGTGCGATCGCCGGAGGAGATCGGCGAGATCCTCGACGAGCTGCGCACCAAGCCGTCGGCCTACGACACGCGGGAGCAATGGTCGGCCACGCTGTGGGACAAGTGGCCGATGTTCCTCGCCATGGCGACGTTCCTCTGCCTGGAGTGGTTCCTGCGCAAGCGCTGGGGCCTCGTGTGAGCCGGCGGCGCTCCGCGGGCGGGTGACCGCCCCGGAAAGGGCCGATTCGACGGCCGATTCCGCCTGTCGCGACCCGGTCGGGATCGCTATCCTCCCCGTCCCCTTTCCCCGGGGGGAGGCCGCCCCATGCGCAAGCATCGTCCCATCCGTCGCAAGTTGCTCTTCGGCGGCCTCCTCGTGCTGCTCATGGTGGCGCTGCTCTCGGCCAGCAGTTTCCTCGGCAGCTACTCCTACCGGCGTCTCGTCCGGGCCCTGAGCAGCCGGGCGGCGGAACTGCCGCTGGCCAGCGCCCTGGGGGAGAGCGTGGCGACGCTCCGCCTCGTCCACGCCCGCGGTCTCGCCGGCGATGCGACCGCGCTGGGGGAGGCCCCTGCGGTACTGCCCGAACCGTCCCTCCCCCGCCCCCACGGCGACGACGACGACGATCCGGGCTGCGAATGGGGACCCTGCAGCGGGCCGTTCCTCGCCGTCCTCGCCCGCACCGAGATGGCGCTCGCGGCCTATCGCGAGGAACTCGAGGAGGGGGAGATCGACGTCGGGCCCTTCCGCGACCGCAGCCGGGAACGCGACACCGCCCGGAGCATCGCCACGAGCCTCGCCGGCATCCACCGGGAGATCGACGGCGGCCCGGTCACCGCGGAGCGCCTCCGGGCTGTCGAGCACGATCTGGGCCGGTTGGCGGCGCTGTCCGACACGCTGCCGAGCTTCCTGCAGGAGCATCTCCACGATCTCTCCGGCGAGGTGCGCACCGGCTATCGGATGCTCATCGTCACCACGTGGGCGGCGGCGATGGCGGCGGCGATCGCGCTGGCCTCGCTCGCCGTGCTCACCTACCGCTGGGTGTTCCGCCCGCTGCGGCTCCTCGGGCACGGCTCCCGACGCGTCGCCGCGGGCGATTTCGCCTACCGCCTCGAACTCGACAGCCGCGACGAGATGGCCGAGCTCGCCGAGGCGCTCAACGACATGACGCGGCGCTTCCAGGAGATCCGTGACGATCTCGATCGCCAGGTGCAGACCAGGACCCGCGAGGCGATCCGCAGCGAGCAACTCGCGAGCGTCGGCTTTCTGGCGGCCGGGGTGGCCCACGAGATCAACAACCCGCTGGCCTCGATCGCCATGTGTGCCGAATCGCTGGAGGACCGGCTCGCGGGGCTCGCCGGCGACGCGGCCGACGCCGGCGTGGCACGCCGCTACCTGGAACTGATCCAGGCGGAGGCCTTCCGCTGCAAGGGGATCACCGAGAAGCTGCTCGACTTCTCCCGTCTCGGCGAGGTGCGGCGTCAGCCCACCGCGGTGCTCGCGCTGGTGCGCGACGTGGCGGAGATGCTGCGCCACGTCGGCCGGTTCGCGGGGCGGACGATCGAGGTGGAGGACGGCCCCGATCCGGAGGTGATGGTCAATCCGCAGGAGATCAAGGAGGTGGTCCTCAACCTGCTCGTCAACGCCCTGGACAGCGTGGAGGAGGCGGGACGCGTCCGCGTCTCGGTCCGCCGCGACGACCCGGCCGCGGTGGTGACCTTCACCGACGACGGCTGCGGGATGACCGACGAGGTCCTGGAGCATCTCTTCGAGCCCTTCTTCACACGCCGCAAGGCGGGGCAGGGGACCGGCCTCGGGCTGTCGATCGTGCACCGCATCGTCGCCGACCATGGAGGACGCATCGAGGCGGAGAGCGCCGGGCCGGGGAAGGGGGCGACGTTCCGCGTCACGCTCCCGCTGGCGGAGAGCACGGCCGGGGGAGGCGTGCCGGCGGCGGTGCGCGACTCGGGGATCAGGAGACGCGCGCCCGTGGACGGCGCGCGGGCGGCGTGAGGGCGAGCGGGGAAGCTGGAGCACGAGGATGACGAGCAAGACGACACGACCGATGCGGATCCTCTTCGCCGACGACGAGACGTCGCTCCAGGAGCTGATGCGCATCGAACTGCCGCGGCTGGGGCACGAGGCGACGGTGTGTCCGGACGGGCGCACCGCGATCGCCGCGCTCGAGCGCACCGCCTACGACTGCGTGATCGTCGATCTCGACATGCCCGGCGCGGGGGGCATGGAGGTGGTGGCGCGGCTCCGCGAGGTGGCGCCCGACACCGAGGCGGTGATCGTCACCGGCAAGTCGTCGCTGGAGTCGGCCGTGGCGGCCGTGCGGCAGGGCGTGTTCGATTACCTGACGAAGCCGTGCAAGCTCGCCGAGATCAGGGCGGTGCTCGAGCGGGTGCGGAAGAAACGCGAATTGACGCACCGGCTGCGGGCCCTGGAGGAAAGGGTCCGCCGCGCGGAGGGCACGCCGAGGCTGGTGGGATCCTCGGCGGGCTTGGAGACCGTCCGGCGCCTCGTGGCCCGCGTCGCCGCGAGCGACGCGGCCGTCCTCGTGCGTGGCGAGACCGGCACCGGAAAGGAGCTCGTGGCCCGGGCCATCCACGAGGGGAGCCCCCGTGCGGCCGGGCCGCTGGTGGCGGTCAACTGCGGAGCGTTGCCGGAGCATCTCGTGGAAAGCGAATTGTTCGGGCACCGGAAGGGGGCGTTCACCGGTGCCGACGAGCACCGCGCCGGGCTCTTCGAGGTGGCCGACGGGGGCACGCTGTTCCTCGACGAGATCGGCGAGTTGCCCCGCGCGCTGCAACCGCGGCTTCTCCGGGCCCTGGAGAGCGGCGAGATCCGCCGTGTCGGCGACAACCACCCGATCACCGTCGACGTGCGCGTGGTCTGCGCGACCCATCGCGCGCTCGAGGAGATGGCGGCCGCGGGCACCTTCCGCGAGGATCTCCTCTTCCGCATCAACACCTTCGAGGTGGCGATCCCGCCGCTCCGCGAGCGTCTCGACGACCTGCCGGGACTCGTCGATCATTTCGTGCGTCGGGCGCGGCCGCAGACGCCGGCCGGCATGGCCGTGGTCGATGGCGAGGCGCTGCGGATGCTCCACGAGCACCACTGGCCCGGGAACGTGCGCGAACTGGCCAACTGCATCGAGCACGCCCTCGTGCTCTGCGACGTCCTGCCGCTGACCCCGGAGCATCTCCCGGCGCGCCTGGGCCCGGGGCGCACCCGCGGCCCGGCGGCGCCACGTGGCGTGGCCGGCCCCCCGGCCGTCGCCCCGGCGCCCCCCCGCGAATCGCGGCCGGTGAGTCTCCGCGAATTGGAGATGCAGGCGATTCTCGAGGGCCTGGAGCGGAACCAGGGCAACAAGCCGAAGACGGCCGAGGAGTTGGGGATCAGCCTCAAAACGCTCTACAACAAACTCCACCAGCTTGCCGACTCGCAGCACGCCGCGCCCGCTGGTGACGCGGCCTGAGCCGGCGACGGAGCGTCGGCATGCCTACGAGGTCTTGCGCACGACGCCCACGAGGACGCCGAGCACCCGCGCTTGACGCACGTAGATCGGTTTCATGGTGGAGTTCGCCGGTTGCAGCCGGATGCGGTCGCGTTCCGGGAACCATTGCTTGAGCGTCGCCTCGCCATCCTCGGTCTGGGCGACGACGATGTCGCCGGCATGGGCCGTGGAACGCTTGCGGATGACGACGTAATCGCCGTCGGCGATCTGCGCCTCGACCATCGAGTCGCCCATCACCTTGAGGACGAAGTGGTCCTCCTTGCCGAACATCTCCTCGAAGTCGATGCGTTCCTGCTGTTCGTCGGCGGTCCGCAGTGAACCCGCCGCCACCCATCCCGCCATCGGCAGGCCGCGCAGGTGGGCCGGCTCCGTCGCCAACTCGATCGCCCGCGACATGTTCCGCCCGCGGTGGATCAGCCCCTTGCGCTCCAGGGCCTTGAGGTGGCAAACCACGCCGTTGGGCGACCGGATATCGAAGGCCTGACCGATTTCGCGGACGGTGGGGCCGTAGCCCCGATTCTGGATCTTGTCGCGGATGAACGCGTAGATCTCGAGTTGACGTTGCGTCGGCGCGTCGCCTCCCGCGGCGGGCTCGGTGTCGAAGGGCCCCCGTCCTGCCAGATGGTGGGCGGCCGCCGGAGGGGCGGGGCGGGGCCGGGAGGGCCCGGTGCGGACGGTGTTTCGGACAGGGGTGCCCCCAGGGGTGGCGACGCGGGGCGCGGTGCTGCGGCGGCCGGTGGCGGGCGCGGTGCCGGTCGATCGGGTCTTTTTGCGCGGATTCACGATCTGTTTCCCTGCGGGCGGGGAGGAACGTCCGGGATACATCGGTATCGTAGTATACGAGCGTTCATTTTTTCCAGCCCGGCCCCCGGACGCGCCCCCGCGGGGTGTCACGCGGCTTCACCCGGCGGCGGCCGCGGCGACGGCGGCGTGGAACTGCGCCGGCGAGAGGGTCAGCGCACGGCCGAAGCCGGCGACGAATCGGGCGGAGGTCGGCTCGAAGCCGACGATGGAGAAGTCGCGCAGCTGGAACCAATCGGCGGCCGAAGGGAACCGCGACAGGTAGACGCGGGCCAGCGCGTCGTGTGCCGGGTGGGCCCGATCGATGAACGTCGCCTGTGCCGGGAGCGACACCCTGGGCAGGGCCTGGGGTGGGATGCCCGAGCCCTCGGTCGCCTCCGGCGCCGTCACCAGCAGACAGACCTCCGGCGTGGCGAGCATGTCGCGTGTGTGGGCCGAAAGGCGGCTCACGTGGCTCACGAGGACGACGCTGCCGGCGTCGTTCCGCCCGTCGCGCGACGCCTCCCCGGCCGGATCGTGCCCGGTGACGAGGACGGCGTAGGGGATCATCGACGCGAAGGGGCGGCCGTCGTGCAGCGTGGCGAGCGAGGCGACGGACCGGCCGAGCACCAGACGGCCGAGGAGAAGGGAGGTCTCGGGGTCGATCACGCCGGAACTCCTTGGAGAAGCAGCACGGGCCCGGCGATCGATCCATCGCCGGGCCCGTCGTGCGGGGATGGGAACGAATCCCACGCGACGGTCGGACGGCGGTCAGGCCGCCGACCGGATACTCGCCCGGACCACCCGCCGCGGAGTGGCGCCGGCGGGGACCGTCACCAGGCGAAGTGGGCGAAGGCCTTGTTGGCGTCGGCCATGCGGTGGACGTTGTCGCGCTTCGTCACCGCGGCACCCTCGCGCTTGTAGGCGGCGAGGATCTCCTCGGCGAGTTTCTCGTTGGTCGCCGGACCATTATTCACGCGCACCGCCTGCAGCATCCAGCGGATGCCGAGCGACTGCTGGCGATTGCGGTTGACCTGCATCGGCACCTGGTAGGCGGCACCACCCACGCGCTTCGAGCGGACCTCGACGGAGGGCTTGCAGTTCTCGAGGGCCCGGTTGAAGACCTCGATCGGCTCCACGTCGGTGACCTTCTTGGCCACGATGTCCATCGCGTCGTAGAAGACGTTCTGGGCGACGCTTTTCTTGCCGTCGTACATCAGGCAGTTGATGAACTTGCTGACGAGCAGCGACCCGTAGCGGGGGTCGGGGCCGAGTTGTTCACGGCTGGAGGTGATCTTTCCCATGACTGCTTATCTTCAACCCTTCTTGGCACCGTAGAGACTGCGGGATTGCTTGCGACCCTGCACGCCGAGCGTGTCGAGGGCACCGCGGATGATGTGGTAGCGGACGCCCGGGAGGTCGCGGACACGGCCGCCGCGGACGAGCACGATCGAGTGCTCCTGGAGGTTGTGACCCTCGCCCGGGATGTAGACGGTCACTTCCTTGGCGTTCGAGAGCCGCACGCGCGCGATCTTCCGCAGCGCCGAATTCGGCTTCTTCGGGGTCATCGTGCGGACCTGCAGGCAGACGCCGCGCTTCTGTGGGCAGCGGTCGAGCACGGGGGACTTGGAGAACTTCCGCTTCGGCCGGCGACGGCTGCGGACGAGTTGGCTGATCGTGGGCATACGGGATCGCGTGCGGTGAAGTTGCGGTCGGGGGCGGGCGACTGGGCACGCCTCTGGAGCGGGAACCCCAGAGCGTAGCCGAAACGCTGGATCGACGAAAGCGGTGCCTTGAAAACAGCCGTTTTTGGCCCGGACCGCCGCCGCGGCGCCCCGTCCCCCCGATCAGGGACCGACGCGACCGAAATACTCCCCCCTGCCGCCGGCGAGCATGTCGCCGTGCCACTGACGCCACCGACCGGCGAGCCATCCTCCCCCTTCCGGCCCTGCTCCCGGGCGGAAACCGGCCTCCCGTAGGCGGCGGTCGAGGAGACGGAAGAAGGGTGGTTCCCACACCGCCCCGGGGACGAACCAGGGGCCGGGATCGGGGGCCCGTCCCGAAGCGATCCCCCCGTGGTGGATGATCGACCCCCGCCTCATCCCCACGCCGGCGTCAGCGCCGAGCCGACCGCCGACGATGATCGTGCCGGCGCGGAGTTCGAGCCCCGCCGCGCTCCCGCAGTCTCCCCCGATCGCCAGGATTCCCCGGCGCATCCGGGCGCCGGCCCTCCGCCCCGCGTCGCCGGCCACGATCACGAGGCCGCCGGTGACCCCCATCGCCGCGCCCGGGGCCGCCGCGGCCGCGTCGTCGCCGGCGTTCCCCCGGACCTGGATCGTGCCCCCCTGCAGGCCGACGGCCAGCCACGCCGCCGCGTCCCCCGCGACGACGAGCGTGCCCCCCGCCATGGCGGCACCCGCGTGGCGGCCGACATCCCCCCGCACCTCCATCCTGCCGCGGGTCATCCCCGCACCGACGCCGTCGACGCCGGAAAAGTCCCCCTCGCACACGACGAGGTCGTCGGCGGGGCTGCCGGAGAGGGTGAAGCAGTCGCCGAGCACGGCGGGCCGACCGTCGGCGACGATCACACGGGCCGCGACCTCGGCAACGCTGCACGCCGACAGGCGGTCGGGGGTGATGCCGGAGATGTCCGACGAGGATGGCGCGATCGTGCGCGGCCGGAGGACGAGCGGCACGGAGAAACCCCTCACGCGAAAAACCCGGGGCCCGCAGGAACGAGCGTCCCTGCGGGCCCCGATCATACCAGGCGGGGGGTCGTTCCGGGCTTCAGCCGGCCCGCACCTCGATCCGCCGCGGGAGCACCGCCGCCAGTCGCGGGACGCGCACGGTGAGCACGCCGTGGCGGCACTCGGCGGCGATCCGCGCCGCGTCGAACCCGTCGCCGAGGCGGAACGAACGCCGGTAATCGCCGATGCCGTACTCCTGCCGCAGCGGCCTGCCGGGCAGGTCGCGTGGTGCCACCGCGGCATGCACGGTGAGCACGCCGTCGTCGAAGGTGACGGCGATCGAGTCGGGCTTCGCCCCCGGCATGTCGGCGACGAACACCACCTCGTCGCCGCGGTCGCGGACGTCGACGTGGGGACGGTAGGTCAGCCGGGAACGCTCCTCGGCAGGGAGGGAAGGGGTCTGGGTGGTCATGGGGTGCTCCTTCGGGAACGGGGTGGATGGATGCCGACGGACGGTGCCGACGCGGCACCGCGGGGACCGGGCGGCGGCGCGACGGGACGGACGCTCACGCCCCGCGCACCTCGACCTTCCGCGGCTGGCATTCGGCGAGCTTCGGGCAGGTGACGGTGAGGACGCCGTCGACGAGCCGGGCCTCGACGCGGCCGGCGTCGACCGGCACGGGGATGGGGAGACGCCGTTCGAACGCCCCGCTGCCCCGCTCGCGCAGGTGCCAGACCACCTGCGCGGAGCGTCCCGCGGGCGGGGGCTCGACGCCGGTGGCGGCATCGCACGATCCGGACCGGCAGCAGGAATCGCCGCCGTCCTCCGTGGCGGGGCGGGAGCCCTTGAGGACGAGTTCCTCCCCCGACACCGAGACGTCGAGCGTGGAGGGATCGATGCCGGGCAATTCCGCCTCGACGGTGACGGCCTCGTCGGTCTCGCGCATGTTGACCGCGGGAAAGGTCCCCTGGCCGGAGCGCGGTCCCCAGCCATGGAGCGGCGGGGCGGTGACGAGGGTGGTCCAGAGGCGATCGATCTCGTCGCGCAGCTCGTCGAGAGGGAGCGCGAAACCGGTGCGGTAGGCAGGCATGGGCTGGTTCCTTCGGGTGTCGGATGTGGAGGGCCGACGGCACCGGCCCGCGGCGTGGCCTCGACCGCGGATGGTGCCCGGCGGAGGGAAGGGGAAGCAAAGAGCGTGCCCATCGCCCGGCTGCCGCACGCCGTGGCCCGCCGGGCGGCGCCGCGCGGCCTCCGCAGGCCGGTTTCCGCGGTTCCGCCGCGAAGCTGTGGCGATGGTGCCAGACGTGCCGGCTGTCAGCTTGGCAGCCCTCTGCAAACCGTCGTCCGGAGGGGTGGACGAGTGTTGTGGGGGAGGACCCAACCCCTATACTGCGGCCGCCGGCATGGACCAGGCCGACGCGGCCTCCACCGCGTCTCTCCCGCGCGACGGACCCCTCATGCGTTTCACCCTCCTCGACCGCGTCACCGCCATCGACCCCGGCAAGAGCATCACCGCCATCAAGACGCTGACGCTCTCGGAGGAGTACCTGGCGGACCACTTCCCCCGGTTTCCGGTCATGCCGGGGGTGCTGATGCTCGAGACGATGACCCAGGCGGCCGCGTGGATGATCCGCCTGGGGGAGGACTTCGCCCATTCGATCGTCGTGCTGCGGGCGGCCAAGAACGTCAAGTACGGCGACTTCGTCGAGCCGGGCAAGGTCCTCACCGTCACCGTCGAGGCGCTCTCGCAGGACGAGTCGACCACCAAGGTGAAGGCCACCGGGACCGTCGGCGGCCGGACGAGCCTGACGGCGCGGCTGACCCTGGAACGCTACAACCTCGCCGACCGCGTGGCCCACGGCGACGCGCTCGACGCCCGCGTGCGTGCCGAGATGCGGAAGCTGTGGCGGGTCGTCCATCCCGCGGGACGGGGGCCCGGGGTCGTCTCCCGTCCCCTGGTCTACGGCGCCGTGCCCGCTCCCCCGGCCGGGGAGTCGGGCGTCGTTCCGCTGTCGTCCGCCTCCGCCCTCCAGGCCCACTCGGCGGCGGGAGCCGGGGATCGCCCGGTACCCTTCTCCGGCGGCTGATTCCCGCGGTGGCAGGCCCCCCGTGAGGGTGTCGGCGGAGCTTCCGGCGGGACGGTCCCCTTTCCGGGGTTCGGGTAGACTGGGCCCGGTTTCCGGGTTCCCACGGCGGCAGCGTGGCATTACAACCTCTGGCGGTTGCCACGGTTCCCCATTCCCCGTTTCCAAGGTGCCACGTCGATGCCGTCCCGTGATGAAATCTTCGAGAAGGTCCGTACCGCCCTGGTCGATGCGCTCGGTGTCGACGAGGACGAGGTGACCCCGGGCGCCACGATGGTCGGGGATCTGGGGGCGGAGTCGATCGACTTCCTCGACATCGTGTTCCGCCTGGAGAAGGCATTCGGGATCAAGATCCCGCGTGGCGAGCTCTTCCCGGAGGATGTCCTCTCGAGCGCCGAGTTCGTGAGCAACGGCAAGGTGAACGCCGCCGGTCTCGCGGCGCTCAAGGCCCGCATGCCGTTCTACGACCTGACCCGGTTCGAACAGAATCCGAGCGTGCAGAACTTCCCCAACATGCTCACCGTCGAGGACATGGTCCGGTACGTGCAGTCCAAGGTCGGCGGCTGATCGACGTCCCCGTCGGGCGGTGCCGGCCGTGGCGGTCGGCCCGCACGGGTCGCCGGTGCGTCCGACGCGCCGTCGCTCCGCGGCCGTTCCCGCCAACCATCCCCGATGGCGCCGGGCTTCCCGGTGCGGGGGGCATCCCTCCGAGAATCCCATGCGCTGGTTCTGGATCGACCGCTTCGACGAGTTCGTCCGCGCCCGTCACGCCGTGGCGGTGAAGAACGTGTCGTTGGCCGAGGAGCACCTCCACGACCATTTCCCGGGCGCGGCCCTGATGCCCAACTCCCTCATCGTCGAGGGGATGGCGCAGACCGCCGGGCTGCTCGTCGCCGAGGCGGTCGATTACAACCGCCGCGTCGTCCTCGCGAAGGTCGCGGCGGCCGAGTTCCACTTCGACGCTGTGCCCGGCGACACGCTCCGCTTCCGGGCCGAGATCCTCGACCTGAAGCCTGGCGGGTCGCTCACGAAGGTGACGAGCACCGTCGACGATCGCCTCCAGGGGGAGGCGGAACTGTTCTTCGCCCACCTCGAGCCGGGGGAGGGGGTGCCGAAGCTCTTCGAGCCCGACGAGCTGCTGCGCTGGCTCGATCAGATGCACATCTACGACGTCGGCCGGGACGAGTCGGGCAAGCCGCTCCAGCGCCCCGATTGGTGACACTGCCGGTGCACGGCGTTGCAACGCGGAGGATGGCGATGGGTGGTCGGGAGAGCAGGGCGGACGGCCGGCGGCGGGTGGTGGTCACCGGCATCGGCTGCGTGACGCCGCTGGGGGTCACCGTCGAGGAACTGTGGGGCAACCTCAAGATCGGGGCCTCCGGCGTCGGCTACACCACCGTGTTCGACGCCTCGAAATTCCCCACCAAGATCGCCGCCGAGGTTCGCAACTGGTCGGTCACCGACGAGGGTCAACCGGCCGAACGCTGGCAGTACTGCGGCCGCCACACCCGCTTCGCCGCCGGTGCGGCGCTCCAGGCGATGCGCGACGCGGGACTCGAGAAGGGCCTGCCGGCCGATCCGGCGCGCCTCGGCATCTACCTCGGCAGCGGCGAGGGGCAGCAGGACTTCGACTCCTTCACCAAGATGATGGCGGTGGCGATCGAGGGCGACACCCTCGACGTCGCCAGGTTCACGAAGATCGGCCTGGAGACGCTCCACCCGCTCTCCGAGGTGGAGCAGGAACCAAACATGCCGGCCGGCCATCTGGCGACGCTGTTCGACGCCTGCGGCCCGAACCTCAACTGCCTCACCGCCTGCGCCGCCTCGAGCCAGGCGATCGGCGAGGCGGTGGAACTCGTCCGTCGGGGCGAGGCCGACGTGATGCTGTCGGGGGGCACCCACAGCATGATCCACCCCTTCGGCGTCACCGGATTCAATCTCCTCACGGCCCTTTCCACGCGCAACGACGACCCCACGAAGGCCAGCCGTCCGTTCGACAACGACCGTGACGGATTCGTCCTCGGCGAAGGGGCGGCGATGGTGGTCCTCGAGGAACTCGAGCACGCCAAGCGCCGCGGCGCGCGGATCCACGGCGAGGTGCTCGGCTACGGCTCGACCGCCGACGCCTACCGGATCACCGACACCCATCCCGAGGGGCGCGGCGCCGCCTCCTGCATCCGCATGGCACTCGACGACGCGGGCGTCGCGCTCGACGGGATCGACTACATCAACGCCCACGGCACGAGCACCGACGTCAACGACAAGGTGGAGACGCTCGCCATCAAGACGGTGTTCGGCGAGCGTGCCTACCGGATCCCGGTGTCGAGCACGAAGAGCATGATGGGCCACCTCATCGCCGCCGCCGGCGCGACGGAACTCATCGTCTGCCTGCTCGCCATCCGCGACGGGGTCCTCCCGCCGACGATCAACTACACCACGCCAGACCCGAACTGCGACCTCGACTACGTGCCGAACGTGGCCCGCGAGGCACGCTGCGACCGGGCCCTCTCCAACAGTTTCGGCTTCGGCGGGCAGAACATCTCGCTCGTCGTCGGCCGCTACGTCGGCTGACGGGGGGGCACCGGCCCGGCCCGTCAGCCCCGCAGGCGCCGCGGGAGCGCCTTCACGAGCCGCAGGCCGAGCGTGGGATCGGCCAGCGCCGCCCGGGCCAGGAGCATGGCCCCCCGGAGGCGCCGTCCCCCGACGAGCGCCCCCCGACCCGCGATCCAGTCGCACGCCGCCCGCCACCGCACCGGGTCCGCCGTGGCGGTCCAGTGTCCCGCGAGGAGATCGAGTTCACGGGCGGCGCGGTCGGCCGAACCGGTGGCGGCGAGGAGCTGTTCGGCACGCACGACGGCCGCCTCCCGCGTCGCCGCCGCCACGTCGGCGTCGCGGATGCCGAGAACCGTCGCGGTTTCCCTGTCGGCGGCACGCTGCACGAGCGGGTCGGGGCGGCCGGCGCGGCGCTCCTCCGCCGCGCGCCGCACGACGAGCGCCGCCACCGCGAGCCGCTCGTCGCCGGAACGCGACAGCTGTCCGGGGTGGAGCCGGTAGTCGAGGTGGACGTCGGGAAGGTTCGCCAGGTCGTGCCGTTCCGCGAGGCGCAGCCACAGATCCCAGTCCTCCGCCGGCACGGCCCGGCGGTATCCCCCGACGGCGAGGATGGCCGAGCGGCGCATCATCACCGAGGGATGGGCGAGCGGGGAGGCGGCGGGGAGCAGCGCGCGGCATCCCGCCGGGTCGGTGGGGAGTCGGCTCGTCACGGCGGTGGGCGCGCCGTCGACGAGGAGTCGTGTCTGCGTCCCCACGACGGCGACGCGGTCATGCGTCGCGAGGAAGGCTCGCTGCGCCTCCAGACGCCGGGGCCAGGAGACGTCGTCGGCGTGCTGCAGCGCCACGAACTCGCTCCGCGCCCGTCCGATCCCCTCCTGGAGCGTGGCCGCCAGGCCCTCGGCGGGGCGGCTCGTGACGACGATCCGGGGGTCGGCGGCGGCGAACGCCTCGAGGATGGCGCGGGAGCCGTCGCGGGAGCCGTCGTCGATGGCGAGCAGTTCCCAGTCGGTGAACGTCTGCGCCTGCACGCTCCCGAGCGCCGCCGCGAGCCACGGGGCGCCGTCGTGGACGGGAAGGACGACGGTGAGCGCGGGGGCGGGCGTGGCCATGATCCGAGCGTACCAGCGCCAACCCGCTTGACGGCGACCGGCGGCATCTGTATTAGTGTAGTAATACACATTGTCGCCGTGAGCCGGCCATGACCCGTCCCGAGCCGATGTTCGTCGTCCACGCCTCGTCGGGGGTGCCGATCTACCGCCAACTCGTCGAACAGGTGGAGGCGCTCGTGTCCGGGGGGAGGCTCATGCCCGGCGACCTCGTGCCGAGCGTACGGAGCGTGGCGGCGGCGCTTGGGGTCAACCCGATGACCGTCTCCAAGGCCTGGAGCCGGCTCGAGGCGGAGGGGGTGCTCGAGCGCGACCGGGGCAGGGGGATGGTGGTGGCGGCACGCCGCGGGACGACCTTCGCCGAGCGGCGCGGCGAGGTGCGGCCGCTCTTCGACCGGGCGGTGGTCCACGCGCTCCACCTCGGCCTCACGCCGGCGCAGGTGGTGGCCCTGGTGCGGGAGATCCTCGGGGAGAAGCGGACATGAACGACTCCGTCACGATCGACGTCTCCGGCCTCGTCAAGCGTTTCGGCGGACGGACCGTCCTCGATGCGGTCGATCTCCGCGTGCCGCGCGGACAGGTGATCGGCCTGCTGGGCTTGAACGGCTCCGGCAAGAGCACGCTCATCAGGTGCCTTCTCGGGTTCCTCCGGGTGGACGCCGGCCGCGCCGAAGTCCTCGGCACCGACGCCTGGCAGCTCGGCTGCGGGGAGAAGGCCCGCATCGGCTACGTGCCGCAGGAGGCGACGCTCTATCCCTGGCTCACCGTCCGGCAGACGGTGGCCTACGTCTCGAGTTTCTATCCCGCATGGGACCGGGCGTGGGGCGAGGAGTTGCTGCGGCGCTGGGACCTGCCCCCCGGTCACCGGGTCGGTCCGCTCTCGGTCGGGCAGAAACAGAAACTCGCCCTCGTCCTCGCCCTCGGCCACCGCCCCGAACTCCTCGTCCTCGACGAGCCGGTGGCGAGTCTCGACCCGGTCGCCCGACGCTGGTTCCTCGAGACCGTCCTCGAGACCGCCGCCGACGGCCGCGGCACGGTCCTCTTCTCCACCCACATCACCTCCGATCTCGAGCGCGTCGCCTCGCACGTGGCCCTGTTGCGCGAGGGGCGGGTGGCGTTCCACGACGAGATCGACGTCCTCAAGGACCGCTTCAAGCGCCTGCGGATCGAGGCCGCGGCCGACCTGCCCGCCGACCTCGCCATCCCCGGCACGCTGCGGGCGCAGGTCCGCGGCAGCCAGGCGCTCGTCACGGTCGACGGCGCCGACGGGGCGCTCGTCGCCACGATCCGCGAACGCTTCGCCGCCGACGTCGACGTCGACGACCTGAACCTCGAGGAGATCTTCCTCGAACTCCACGACGGCGAGGCCGCCGCGGCCGCGGAGAGGTGAACCATGACGGGCATCGTCCGCCGGTACGTCCACGTGATCTTCGTGATCCTCGCCCGGCCGTGGACCTGGCTGATGCTCGGCGTCGGCCTGTTCTACGCCGTGCCGCTCGCCGTCGGCTGGACGCGCGGGGAACCCGGTCGCGACGACGCGCCGATGAGGGCCGTGGCGGTCGTGGACGGGGCTCCGTATTCGGCGCCGACGTTCGAGGGGCACGGCATCGGTGTCGTGGTCGGCGATCAGACCGAGTGGGACACCGGCTGGGGGCGGGGAGGGCATGGCGTCGGGGAGGCCGGTGCGATGTCCGGCTCCGGTGGCTCCTGGGACCTGATCGATCGGTTCCCCTCCCTCGAGCGGCTGTGGATGCATCCGCCCGACATGCTCTCCGCCGAG
>CAZMOU010000082.1:0-19669 GCA_964567835.1 uncultured Chitinophaga sp.
GCCTGTTCGATGCCCTTGCCCGGCGACAACAGTCCGAACGTCAGCAGGACGTCGGCGTCCGCCATCCCCAGCCGCCGTTTCTCGACGCCCGGAGGCTCGAGCGCGGTGTCGGGGATGCCGTGGGGGATGACGTCGATCCGTTCGTCGGCGATCCCGTGGATGTGCCGGAGGAGGTCCCGGCCGCGCTGCGTCATCACGGCGACCCGGGCGGAGAGGTGCAGGATCTCGTCCATCACCCGCCGCTGGTCGATCGAGGGTCTGGCGAGCACCGTGTGGAGCGTCGTGTGGACGGGCACGGGGAGATGGCGGAGCAGATGGAGCACGAGGCTGCCGGCCGGACCGCCGAAGATCCCGTACTCGTGCTGGAGGGAGACGACGTCGGCGTTGGCGAGCGTGATCCACTCCGCCGCGTGCCGATAGGCGGCGGGATCGTCACCGTCGATCCGGAAGCGGACCTCGTCCGGATAGTGTCCCGGGTCGAGGGGATCGTCGACGGCCACGACAGGGCAGTCCGCGGCCGGCACGCAGGCGTTGAAGGCGGCCCGGATGTCGTGCGTGAACGTCGCGAGACCGCAGCGGCGCGGGACGTAATGACCGACGAAGGCGACGCGGTCGAGAGGCGGACGGCTCATGGATGCTCCTGGCATGCGGGGGGGCCTGCATGCCGGGCGCGGGACGCCGTCCGGGGCTCGCACCATCCTAGCGCCGCCGGCGGCGACCGGCCTCCTCCACGACCTGTTCCCGCCGCGCGGGGCCCGGACACATGGTCGCCTTCCCGCCGCGTGCCGGTTGCTACACTGCGTCACCCGGGGAGCCGGGACGGTCACGCGGAGCGGGCACGATGGCCAACGAGTCCTCTGGATCGTCCTCCGATTCGGCCTTCGCCCCCCTGTCGGCGGCCTACTGGCAGGGGCGCTACGACGCGGGCGCCACCGGATGGGATCGCGGGGCAGTCAGTCCGACGCTCGGGTCGTGGATCGGGTCCGGGGCACTGCCACGCGGCCGGATCCTCGTGCCGGGGTGCGGGCGGGGCCACGAGGTGGTGGCCCTGGCGGGTCTCGGATTCCGGGTGACCGGTCTCGACTTCGCCCCGGCGGCGGTGCGGGAGGTGCGCGGGCGACTGGCCGAGGCCGGCCTCGAGGCGGATGTGGTCGCGACCGACCTCTTCGCCTACGCCCCGGCCGAACCGTTCGACGCCATCTACGAGCAGACCTGCCTCTGTGCGCTCGCGCCGACGCAGTGGGAGGAATACGAACGGCGCCTGGCGTCCTGGCTCGTTCCCGGCGGCAGGCTCGCGGCGGCCTTCATGCAGACCTCCGCGCCGACCGGTCCCCCCTTCTCCTGTCCCCCGGACGCCATGCGTCGACTCTTCGGGACGGAGCGGTGGGAGTGGCCGGACGACCTCGTGCCGGTCCCTCACCCGCTGGGGCTCGTCGAACTCACCGGGATCCTGCGCCGGCCGTCCTGACGGCAGGTCGCCCGACCCGTCCGCCCGCTACGGCTGCGGGTCCGTGCCGGGCCGCGTCGCCGGGTGCGGATGGCGGTCCTGTCGGAGCGGGGGGCAGGCGGGCTCAAAAACGCCGCTGGCTGCGATCGACGCCCGCGGCGGCCCGGTCGGCGTCGAAGCGATCCCCGAGGAACACGCCGATCCGTCGGCACTCCCCCGCCGGATCGACGAGCATCCGCTCGTACGACACGTGCAGCACGCGCCAGGCCGGGCGGCCACCAACCCGTCGATCCGCTCCATCTCCGTGGCGTACCGGCGCGCGAGCATGGCCGTGGAGGTGGACCGTCCCGCCGTGCCCAACCGTTCCTTCATCGCCTCCTGCGAGGCGAGCACCTGGGCCAGCGGCCGGTGGAGGACGATGATCCGCGCCGGAATCCCCGCCGGCAGGTGGCGGAGGAGCGGGGCCACCACTTTCACCCCCTTCCCCCGCGCCTCGGCGATCCAGGAGAGGTCGCGGGCGACGCCCGAGCCGAGCGACTTCACCGGCTCGAACTCGAAATACCCGAGCTTGTTGTTCTCGTCGGCCGCCCGGATGTCGTCGACCATGAGCGGGACGCCGCCCCCCCGGAGCACGCGCATGAGCATCGACGTGCCGCTGCGGGGCAGGCCGGACACGACGACCATCCCCTCCGTCGTGCCGTCGTCGGCAGCCCGCGGAGGGGCGGTGCAGAGAGCCTCGAAGTCGTACTCCACCACGCCGGCGACCCGCGGCGCCGCGGCCCGTTCCTGGCGGATCGCCCGCAGCCGCGCCCGTGCCTCCTCGGCGCGACGTCGGAACTCGAGCGCCCGCAGCGGATCGTGGGCGTGGAGCCGTTCCAGGGCCATGAGCACGCGGGGCTGCGCCGGCGCCTGCCGCAGGGCGACGTTCAGCTCGTTGATCGCATCCGCGCGGCGGTCGAGACGCGCCAGCGCCAGCCCCAGGATCATGTGCAGCCGCGGATTGGCGTAGACGAGTCCCAGGCTCTCGGCGGCCGATTCGACCACCCTCCCCCAGTCGCGCCGGCGGAAGTGGATCTCGGCCTCGAGCGCCTGGAGTCCGGGATTCTCCCGGTCGGTCTCGAGCAGTCGCTCCACGATCGGCAGGGCCTCGTCGTGGCCCCCCAACTGCACCAGCCGGGAGACGGCGAACGCGGCCTGCCCGAAGCGGAACTCGGTGGCGACGCCGATGTCCGCGAGGAGGCGGCGCAGCGCCCCCTCCGCGGCGACGCGGTCCTTCTCGAGGATCGCCTGGTCGATCTCCTCCCGGACGAGCGACACGCCGGCGGCCTGCTCCACGAGCCGACGTCGCTCGTACTGCAGTCGTCGCGCCTCCGGGCCGCGCCGGGCCACCGGATCCTCCGCCTCGTCCGTGGCGGGGAGCTCGGCCAGCCTCCGCCTCGCCTCCGCGGCGACGCGTTCGGCGCGTGCGCGGAGCTCGTCGAGCGTGCGGCGGCGGTCGGCGGTGCGGCCGACGATGGCGAGGTACTCGAGGAGATGGAGGCCGAATCGGTGCTCCTCGGGCCATTCCTCCCAGAGGCGTTCGAGGATCGGGATCGCCTCGTGGGGCGCGCCGCCGTCCGCCAGGGAACGGGCGAGGTTGTAGTCGAGCTCGCGCACGGTCTCGCGCACCGCCTTCGCCCGGTCGTCGGGGAGCGGGGCGACGTACCCCAGCGCCACGAGCTGCTCGAGCTGGGCCGCCGCGGCGAGCGGATCGTGGCCGGTCTCCGGGGGATGACGGCCGTCTTCGCCGGGAACGTCGTCCCAGGAGGGGATGCGCCGCACCACGGGCGGCTCCGCCCAGGCCTGGACCTGCGGCTGGCCGTCCATGTCGTCGCCCACGGCGAGGCCGAAGAGCGTGAGGACCGTCGGGGTGACGTCGAGCACCGAGCACCCGTGGATCCGCTCCCCCCGTCGCAGCCCGGGGCCGGCCATGACGACGATCCCGAAGTGGCGGTGTTCCGCCGCCGGACCGGCCGGTTCGGCCGGGATCCACCGCGGCCGCTGCTCGTCGGAGTGGAATCCGTGGTCGGAGATCACGATCACGGAGGCGTCCGCCCCGGCCAGCTCCAGGTAGCGGCCGAGCATGGCGTCATGGTGGCGGTAGACGTTGGCGACCACGTCCCGGTAGAGGTCGTATTCGCGCTGGTCGACACGGGGTTGCCGTGGCGGGTGGAAGCGCATGAAGCGGTGGCTGGCATGGTCGATCGTGTCGAAGTAGACGCCGGCGAAATCCCACGGCTCGCGTTCGAGGAGGTCGGTCGCGGCGGCGTGGATCGAGAGGGTCTCGGCGACGATCTTCGCCAGGTCGTGCAGGGACGTGTCCTCCGCCTGGTCGATCTCGTCGGCCCGGGGCACGAACATCCGCAGGACCTCGAGCGGGATCTCCGTCGGCCGCACGCGCAGGTCGGCGATCTCCTCCGCCACCCGCGCCGGCGCCACCACGCCCGGGGCGAGGGGAGGAAGCGCCGCGTCGGGATCGTCGGGAACGAGCTGGAAGTGGTTCGAGACCATCGCGCCGGGGATCGGCTCGGCGGGGAACGAGGGCCACCAGCCGACCACGACGGAGCGCTTCCCGGCCTGCGCGAGGATGTTCCACAGGGCCTTCGTCCGCCTCGAGAGGATGCTCACCGGCCGGACCGTCGCGCCGTCGCGCGCGGGCTCGGTGAAACCGAGGACGCCGTGCTTGGGGGGACGCTTGCCGGTGGCGATGCTCGTCCACAGCGTCGGGGAGAGGGCCGGATAGAGGGTCGAATGGTTGCCGTGGACGCCCCGGGCCATGAGCCCGGCGAGGTTCGGCATCGTGCCCGCGGCGAGGAGGGGCTCGATCACCTTCCAATCGGCGGCATCCCAGCCGACGAGCAGCACTTTGGGTGCGGGCGGCATCGATTTTCTCCCCGGGGCGTCATGGAGGGTTGCGCTGCGGTCGATCGGCACCGTGGCGGGCCGCCGGTCACCCGGACCGGACCCTCCCGGAGCGAATCCCCTTGCGACGAGCCTCCCCGTCATGCCGCCGGCCCGATCGGAGAAAAACCGGGGGCCGCCGTCAGGAAAACCGGTCTCGAACCGTACTGGTATCGGGTGGCTCCGTCTCAACCGGTCGACCATCCGGAACCGTCGTTCCGCCCCGCATCCCCACGCCGACGCCTCCCGCCCTGTCGTTGCCGCGACGGGGAGCGCCGGGACGTGAATGACCGTATCATTTGACGTCTCGTTTCCCCGATTGTCCATCCCGCACGCCGATCCGAGAAACCCCGATGCCTGCACGAAGCGCCATCCGTCGTCCCTGTGGCACTCCCCTCGTCTTGCTGCTCCGCCTGTTGCTGGTCGCGACCGCGTTCCTCCCCGGCGTCCACGCGCCCGCGCAGGAGGCCCCCGTCGCCGGAGAGACGCCGGAGAAGCAGGTGGGGGCGATCCTGGAGCGGGTCGTCGCCGAGCATCCCCTGGTGCTCAAGGATCCGGCCCCGGTCATCAAGCTCAACGAGCTGGCCGACTCGTCGGTCAACTTCGTCGTCCGGCCGTGGGTCAAGGGGGGCGATTACTGGCAGGTCCACTGGGATCTCCTCGCCGCCGTGAAGAAGGCCTTCGACCGCGAGGGGGTGACGATCCCGTTCCCGCAGCACGACGTCCACGTCCATCAGGCCTCCCGCTGATGGCGGCGTTCCGGTCAGGCATCGTCGCGTCCGATCGCCGGCCGGCGAGCCCCGGGCCGCGGCGTCGGCCGGCGCACGCGTCGGCGGCGGGACGGGTGCAGCCGTCGGGGAGCGTTTCATGACGGGGTGGCTCGTGGCCAGCGACGTCGACCACACGCTCCTGGAGAGGTCCGAGGAGGCTCCCCTCGCCGGCGAGTGCCTGCGCCACCTGCACCGCCTGGGGGCGACAACCCTCCTGGCCTCGAGCAAGACCTTCGGCGAGATGGTGACGCTGCACGAGGACGCGGGGCTCGCGCCGCAGCCCTTCCTGTTCGAGAACGGTCTGGGGATCGGTTGGCCCCTGGGACGCGGAGAGGGGGAGTGGCCTGCCCCCCCGCTCCTGCGCCGTGGCGACTACGGTGCCGTCGTGCTGGAGCGGGACGGCGACCCCGAGGGCCTGGCGGACCTCCTCCGCACGCTGCGCACGCGGGGCGGCCTGCGCTTCGAGTTGCTCGGCGACCTTCCGGCCGATCGGGTCGCCTGCATGCTCGGCCTGTCGGAGGCCGGGGTCGGGCTGGCCCTCGACCGGCTGGCGAGCGTGCCGCTCGTCTGGGAGGACGACGAGGCGGCCCTCTGCCGGCTGCGCGGCGCGTTGGCCGCCCACGGCCTGTCGGCCGTGTGCGGGGGCCGGCTGGTGCACGTGGGGCCCGCCGGGAGCAAGGGGGAGTCGCTCGCACGCGTGCTGCCCTGGCTCGGTGGGGGCGGTTCCGGCGCGGGAGACGTGCTCGCCTGCGGCGACGCCGAGACCGACCGCTCGCTCCTGGAGAACGCCGCGGTGGCGCTCGTCTTCCATCCCGAGGGCAGCCCCCCCCTGTCGCTCGCCGCCCCCCCGGCGGGCCGCGAACCCCTGCGCCGCGACGTCGTCGCCGGCGGGCCACGGCGCTGGCTCGAGGCCGTCGAGGCCGCGCTCGTCGCGGCCGGTCCGCCGCGGGGGACCCGATGAGCGACTTTTTCCAGAACGGCATCGTCACCACGATCCATGACCTGGACGGTCGCGGCGAGGGGGCGCTCGATTCCGCGGTGGAGTCGGCGCTCGCACGGGCCGGGGCGGCGCCTTTGACGCTCGTGCTCCCCTGCCTCCACGCCGAACTCCGCGGCCCGGCCCTGGAACCGTTGGTCCGCCGCTTGGCGACGATCCCGTGGCTCGGGGAGATCGTTATCGGCCTCGACCGGGCCGACCGCGACGGGTTCCGGGAGGCACTCGCCCTCTTCGGTCTGCTTCCCCAGCCGCACCGGGTGATCTGGAACGACGGCCCCCGCGTGTCGGCTTTGCTCGACGGACTGGCCAGGGAGCGGTTGGCTCCGGCGGAGCGGGGCAAGGGGAGCAACATCTGGCTCTGTCTCGGCCTCGTCCAGGCCGGAGGGCGGGCCGAGGTGGTCGCCCTGCACGACTGCGACGTCGTCGGCTTCACGCCGCGCATGCTCGCCCGCCTCGTCTCTCCGCTGCTCCTCCCCGACGGCGGTTTCGTCTTCTCCAAGGCCTACTATCCGCGCATCAGCGACGGGACGATGTACGGCAGGGTGTGCCGACTGTTCGTCACGCCGCTGATCAGGGCGCTGCGCCGCTGCCTCCCACCCACGAGGTATCTGGAGTTCCTCGACAGCTTCCGCTATCCGCTCTCCGGCGAGTGTGCCCTGCGGATCGGCGCCGCCCGTCGCCTCCACCTCCCCTGCGACTGGGGAATGGAGATCGGGGTGCTCACCGAGGTCTTCCGGGACCACTCGACGCGCGAGATCTGTCAGGTCGACGTCGCCGCCGCCTACGACCACAAGCACCAACCGTTTCCCAGTTCCGACCGCCCCGACGAAGGTCTCCGACGCATGGGCCGCGACATCGCCCTCGGGCTCTTTCGCGGCCTCGCGGCCCAGGGCGTGGTGCTCGACCTGCCCCTGGTGCGTGTCCTGGTGAACGCCTACCAGCGGATCGTGCTCGACCTGCTCGACTCCCACGCCGCCGACGCGGCGATCAACGGCCTGCGGATCGACCGCGGGGCCGAGACCCGCGCCGTCGATTGCTTCGCCGGCTGCCTCCTCGAAGCGGGGCGCAGGTTCGTGGAGGACGATCGCCTGCCGCCGCTCACCCCCACCTGGGACGAGGTCTGCCAGCGCGTCCCTGACGCCGCGGCCCGCCTGGCGGCCGCCGTGGCGGCCGATCGTGCCGACCTCGGCGGAGCCTGACCCCCCACCCTCCGATGACCCCCATGCCCCCTCCCCGTGCACCCGTCCTCCTCGGTGTCGTCAACGTCTCCCCCGAGTCGATGGTGAGCGATTCGGTGGTGGTGGGCACAGCCAGCCTGCTCGAGCGCGCCACGTGGCTCCGGGATCGGGGCTGCGCGATCATCGATCTCGGGGCCCGTTCGATCACCGCCACGGCGCCGATGATCGACGACGCCGAGGAACAGCGCCGTCTCGTGCCGGCGCTGCGGATCCTGCGCCGGGAGGGCCATCGCGTGTCGGTGGACACGTGGAGTTCGGACACCGTCCGCGTCGCCCTCGCGGAAGGCGCCACCGACATCAACTTCACCGGCCAGGTGATCGATCCGGCGGCGCTCGAGGCGGTGGCGGCCGCCGACGCCGCGCTGATCCTCACCTACATGCCCTACGGCGACGCCTATCGGATGCGCGGGGCGGCGCCGGTGCCCTACCGCCTGCAGGGGCTGCTCGACCATCTCGGCCCCCGCGTCGAGGAGGCCCGGGCCGCCGGGGTGCGCGAGATCGTCGTCGACCCGAACCTCGGCATCATCCACCCGAGCGTCGACGACGTCGGCAAGACCCACCTCCAGAACGGCGTTCTCTGGAACCTCGGCCGCCTGCGCGTGCTCGGCTGTCCGATCCTCATCTACGCGGCCCGCAAGCCCGAGCCGCTCGCCCGGCTGCTCTTCGCCTCGAACGTCCTCTTCTCCGGCGCCGATTGGATCCGCACCCACCACCCCGACATCATCCTGGCCCTCCAGGGAGCGGCGACGGCCGAGACGGCATGAGCGAGAGGCGTTTGGAGGGCCGGGTGGCCCTCGTCACCGGCGGTGCCCGCCGGACCGGGCGGGCGATCAGCCTGGCGCTGGCGGAGGCGGGGGCCGACGTGGTGGTCCACTACCGCGACAGCCACGCCGAGGCCCTCGAGACCGTGGCGGCGGTGGAGCGGCTGGGGCGACGTGGGCTGGCCCTCCAGGCTCCGCTCGACGACGCCGCCCGCACGGCCGCCGCCTTCGCCACCGTGCCGCAGCGACTGGGCAGGCTCGACATCCTCGTGAACAACGCCGCGGCCATCGTCTGGAAAACGCTCGAGGGGATGGACGTGGCCGAGTGGCACCACGGCATCGACCACACCCTGCACATCACCCACCACGCCTGCCGTGCGGCGCTGCCCTGGATGCGCCAGGGCGGCTTCGGACGCATCGTCAACATCGTCGACGTCGACGCCGATGCGACGACCGGCTTTCCCATGGTGACGCCGTACAAGATCGGCAAGGCGGGCGTGCTGCTGCTCACGCGCACGCTGGCGGTCACGGAGGCTCCGCACGGCATCACGGTCAACGGCGTCTCCCCCGGCACCCTCGACAACTCGGAGCGCAAGCCGCCGCTCGAGCGCGTCCCCGCGGGACGCTACGGCACCGCGGAGGAGGTGGCCCGGGTGGTCCTGTTCCTCGTCGATCCGGCCAACGGCTACGTGACGGGATCCAACGTCAAGGTATCGGGAGGGTACCTGATCTGAGCCGATACCCACGCGCGGAGACGTCGCCGCGGTCGGCCCGGGCGCGGCCGCGGACGTACCTCCCGACGACACGCCCGACTTTCCCATTCCCCGAACCCCACCTGCTACAGTAACCGCATGAGCCACGAATCGAACCGGGTCGATCTGCCGCGCATCGAACGCGCGGTCCGGGAGATCCTCGCCGCCGTCGGCGAGGATCCCGATCGGGAGGGTCTCCTCGAGACGCCGGCGCGCGTCGCCCGGATGTACGCGGAGATGTTCGCGGGCCTCCACCAGGATCCCCGCATCCACCTGCGCAAGGTGTTCACGGAGAAGTACGACGAGGTCGTCCTCGTGCGCGACATCTCGTTCACGAGCATGTGCGAGCACCACCTCCTGCCCTTCGTCGGCAGAGCGCACGTCGGCTACCTGCCGGGGGGCAAGGTGCTCGGATTGAGCAAGCTCGCCCGCATCGTCGAGGTGGTCTCGCACCGTCCGCAGGTGCAGGAGCGGATGACCGAGCAGATCGCCGATCTGCTCGTCGAGGAACTCGGCGCTCGGGGCGTGGCGGTGGTGGTCGAGGCCTCCCACACCTGCATGACGATCCGCGGCATCCGCAAGCCCGGTAGCCTCTGTGTGACCTCCGCCATGAAGGGGATCTTCCGCACCGACATCTCGAGCCGCACGGAGGTGCTCGCCCTCATCGACGGCAGGCGCGGGGAGTTCTGACGCGCGGCAGCCGGCGTACCGCCGAAGGGAGACTCGCGGGATGCCCACCGGCCCGATCGCCCACATCGCCTGTCGGGGCGTCCACCTGGGATTCCCGGGGGGCAGAGAGGTGCTGCGCGGCGTCGATCTCGACGTGCCCGCCGGTGGATCGTTGTCGCTGGTCGGTGCGAGCGGCTGCGGGAAGACCACCCTCCTGCGGTGCATCGCCGGACTGCAGGCACCGACGGCGGGCTCGATCGAGCCCGTTCCCGGCGATGTCCCGGCCGGGGCGATGGCCTACGTCTTCCAGGAACCGGCGCTCCTGCCCTGGCTCGACGCCCTGCACAACGTCATGCTGCCGCTGGATCTCGTCCGTGCGGGCACGCGGCGCGAGCGCCACGCCGCCGCCGAGCACTGGCTGGGCGAGGTCGGCTTCGCGGCCGGCGACCGCACCAAGCGTCCCGCCGAGCTCTCCGGCGGCATGCGGATGCGGGTTTCGCTGGCCCGCGCGCTTGTCACCGAGCCGCGGATCCTGCTCCTCGACGAGCCCTTCGCCGCGCTCGACGACCTGCTGCGCACGCGGCTCACCGACCTCCTCCTCGACCTCCACGCACGGCATCCCCGCACGATGGTGCTGGTGACTCACAACATCGGGGAGGCGATCCTCGTCGGCGACGTCGTCCGCTCGATCCACGACGGCAGGATCGGCGGCAGCGTGGCCGTCGATCTCCCCCGTCCACGGAACTCGAGGACGCGTGGCAGCCCGGCTTTCGGCCGGCTCTACGACGCCGTCTCGGACCTGCTCGCGGAGGGTGTCCGATGAGCCGTCCGCGCGTCACCCCCGCCCGCATGGTTCTCGAGGCGCTGCCCGCGCTGGCGGTGGCCGCCGTCGTCGTGGTGGTCTGGCAGGTGGCCGTCAGCCGGTGGCATGTCCCCTCCTACCTCCTCCCCTCCCCCGCACAGGTCGCGGCGGCGCTGTGGGAGAAGCGGATCGCCCTCCTCCACGCGTTCGTCGTCACCGCCCGCGGGGCGGTGGCGGGGCTCGCCGGCGCCGCCCTCCTCGGGACGCTGCTGGCGATTCTCTTCAGCCAGTCGCGGATGCTCCGGATGGCGGTCTACCCCTACGTCCTCTTCCTCCAGACGGTGCCCATCGTGGCGATCGCCCCGCTGCTCGTGACCTGGAGCGGCTACGGCGAGCGCACCGTGATCCTCGTCTCGGCGATCATCTCGCTCTTCCCGATCCTCTCGAACGTGACGGCCGGGCTTCTCGCGCTCGACGCCAACCACCGCGATCTCTTCCGGCTCTACCGGGCCGGACGCTGGCCGACGCTCGCCCGACTCCGTCTCCCCACGGCGATGGGGCACCTGGCCCTCGGCCTGCGGATCAGCTGCGGTCTGGCGGTGATCGGGACCATCGTGGGGGAGTTCTTCGTCGGTCGCGGCGGCGATTCCCCCGGCTTGGGCGCGGTGATGGACCGCTGGCTCGCCATGGGTCGCACCGACGCCCTCATCGCCGCGGTCCTGCTCTCGTCGCTCCTTGGACTGCTCATGTTCGCGTCGGTGAGCCTGCTGACGGATCGCCTGCTCGGCAGGTATCTTGCGGGCACGGGCGACTGACCGCGCCCCGGGAGAAACGAGGATGGCGTCGGCCCCACCAACCCTGCTCGTCGTCTGCCTGCTCGCCCTGGCCTGCTCGGGCTGCGGCCGCACCACACCCCCTCCGGACGGCGCGGCGCGGGGCGAGCGCGTGATCCTGCAGCTCAATTGGTTCCCCGAGGCGGAGCATGGCGGTTTCTACGCCGCGCTCGTGGAGCGCGTCTACGCGGCCGAGGGGCTCGACGTGGAGATCCGGCCCGGCGGACGCGCCGTCCGCGTCGCCGGCGAGATCGCCAGCGGCCGCGTCGATTTCGCCGTCGCGAACGCCGAGGACGTGGTCATCTTCCGCAGCCAGGGGGCCGACGTCGTCACGGTGATGACGGCGTGCCAGCACCATCCCCGCTGCCTGCTCGTCCGCAGCGACAGCGGCGTCCGCTCGTTCGAAGATCTGGGCGCGAAGGGGCTGACGCTCCAGGTCCAGCAGGGCCATGCCTTCGTGGAATACCTCCGTTCGCAGGGGCTGCTCGAGGGGGTGAAGGAGGTGCCGTTCACCGGCGGCGTGGCGCTCACGGTGGGCGATCCGACCGTGGCCCAGCAGGGCTACGTCTACTCGGAGCCCCTGCTCGCCCGGCAGCAGGGGGTCGAGATCACCACCCTCATGGTTTCCGACGTCGGCTTCGATCCCTACTCGAGCGTGCTGGTGACCAGCGGGAAGATCGTGCGGGAGCGTCCCGAGCTGGTGCGGCGGATGGTGGCGGCGGCGATCGAGGGATGGCGGCGCTACCTCGCCGACCCGGCCCCCGCCAACGCGAAGCTGCTCGAACTCAACCCCGAGGGTGTCACCCGCCCGATGCTCGAGGACGGGGTGCGGATCCTGCGCGGTTTGTGCCTCCCCGGGGACATGCCGCCGGAGCGTCTCGGCACGATGACGGCCGACCGCTGGGAACGCCTCGTCTCCCAGATGACCCTCCTCGACCCGCGTCTGGGGGAGAAGGTGAAGGCGGCCGACTGTTACACGCTCGACTTCCTGCCCGATCCGGCGTCGGGCGTGCCGTCGGATCGCCGATGACGCGGCCTGGGAGCGGCGGACGCCGGGAAAAAGGCGTGAGACGGGGCGCCTGATTGGTCTATCCGCCCGGCGACCGACGGCATAGGATGCCCCCCGTCCGCTTGTTTCCCTTCCCACGTGGCAGGGCCTCCGCCCGAGCCGCGTTCGTCGCCCGCCTCGATGGTCCGCCAGGCTCCCCTGCCCCGGATCGTCCGCCTCCGCGCCGTGGCCTGACGGCGATCCGATACGGATCCCGTCCCGGCGGCACCGGGTCCCCGCGACCCCGCGGGTCGGATCGGCACCAACCTTCGGGCACGGAAACATGTGGCTCACGCTCCAGATCGTCGGCTGGTTCGTGGCGATGGTGGTCCTGATGTCGATCATCGAGCATCAGGTGCACTGCCGTCTCATGCACAGGCCGCCGCGGTACTTCCTCCTCCATCGGCTCTCCCTCCGCAAGAAGATCTTCACGAGCCATGCCGTGGAGCATCACCGGCAGTACCGGGAGCACTTCCACGATCATCCCGTCCCTCCCGGCGAGGACCGGGGGATCCGTCTGAATCTGCTCGAAGGGCTGCTGCAGGCCGTGCCGGTGAGCGCCCTGCTCTGGAGTGTTTCGACCATCGGGGCCTGGATGTTCCCCGTCGTCGTCTGCCTGCACCACCTGATCTGGAACCAGATCCACCTCGAGATGCACAAGCCGGAGGGGCGATTCTTCGCCAAGTGGGCCGCCTACCGGTACGTGGCCCGGCACCACTTCCTCCACCACCGCCACCCCGACAAGAACTTCAACGTCGCTTTTCCGGTGGGCGACTGGCTTTTCGACACCGTGGCGGTCGTCAACGCCGCCGACAGGCGGGCCATGGAGGAGGAGGGAATCTGCTGATTCCGCCCGGCCGGGTGGCCTCCCGCCGGCCGGATCGTGGGTGGGAGGGCGATCCGGTGTATGATGGAGGCCATCTGGAATGCCGACCTTCCCTGCCGGGATCGTGTCGGCCCGGTCCGCGGCCCGCGGCGTGTCCCACGTCGCCCCCGTGCGGCGACCGGGCGACCCGCCGCCCCGCGTTCTCGCCATCCCGGTTTGGTGGGCCACCACACATGGCCCGATTCCTCGTGGCCCGGAAGACAGTGGGGCTGACGGCTTGATCGGGAGCGGTGGTCGGCCGGGCCCTGTCCTGTCCCGGCGCACCGTTCCGGCATGCCGCCCGCCAGAGCAACCGGAGGGAACGATGTCGTCGCACAAGAAGCCTGTCCCGATCCCCGTCGATCGTGTGCCGCCGCGGCCGCGGTGCCCGATCTGCGGCATGGCGACCTACTCCCGCAGCGGCACGCACCCGCAGTGCATGCAGGCCAATCAGGATCGCCTGCTCCGCGCCGCGAACAAGGCGGCGGCCGCCGCCGCCCTGCCTCCCGAGGGTCCGTGAACGGCCCGCCACCGGGGTTCACGCCTTGCCCGGCCGCCGCGAGCGGGATAGTGTGATTGCAGGGGAAGCTCATGCACACGCTCCGCCACCTGCTCGTGCTCGTCACCTGCGTCGCCCTCGTCGTCGGGCCGCAGTGCTGCTGCTGCGTGCTGGCGGGCGGTGATGCGGCGCAGCGCGACGACGACGGCTGCTGCTGCTGTGCCGCCACCGCGGATCGGGTGAGCGCGGCCGACGCCGATCCCGACCCGGTGCCGCACCAGGGCGATCGGCCGTGTCGCTGCCGCGACCACGGCAAGCCCGCCGCCGCGGCCGGACAGACGTCCCAGTCCCCCTCCGGGGCTCCGGGCACGGCGACGTGGGGCGTGTGGATCGCAGCCCTGGCGGCCACGGTCCCCGCACTGGCGGGCGGAGTCGCGATCGCGCCCGACTGTCGGCCCGCGGCCGGCGAGCCTCCTCCACGCTCCGGCCGGGCGCTGCTGTGCGCCTGCGGCATCCTTCGCTTGTGAGCGGATCCCGGGCCGCGTCCTTCGCGGCCCCGTCGTCGGCCCCTCCGCGCACACCGCGACTCCGGCCGCGTGCGCGGAACAGGCCCTCCGCGTCGGCGGTTCGCCCGGCCCAGCGTGCCCGGGCGTCCGCACGACGCCGATCCAACCCCGCTACCGAGGAGCATGCCATGGATCCCAACATCAAGCGCCGCACGTCGCGCGCCTGCGCTCCCCTCCGCCCGCCCGCCGTCGCCCGCTGGCTCGCGCTCGTCGCCCTCGCCATGATCAGCGGCGCCCCGTCACCGCTCGCCGCCCGGCAGCCGGTCGAGAAACCGGTCGACCACGAGCACGTCGCCGGCGCACATGGCGGATCGATCGTGCCGCTGGGGCGCGACAGCTACCACGTCGAACCGGTGTTCGAGGAGGAGGGGGTGCTGCGGCTCTATCTCCTCGGCGCCGACGAGACACGGATCCAGGAAACCCAGCGACAGTCGCTCACCGCCTACGTCAAGGCGGCCGGCGGCCGGGAGGCGGTGGCGATCCGCATCGAGCCAGAGCCGCAGGAGGGGGACGCGGAGGGGATGACGTCTCGCTTCAAGGGGACCATCCCCGAGGCGCTCCGCGGCGGGCCGGTGGACGTCACCATCCCCAACCTTCGGATCGACAAGGACCGCTTCCGCGTCGCCTTCACGTCGGCGCCGCCGCACGGGCCGGGAGCCGACGCCATGCCCGCGGCGCTGGCCGACGACGAGGCCTCGACGCTGTTTCTCACGCCCGGAGGGAAGTACACCCGGGCCGACATCGAGGCCAACGGCCGCCGCACCGCGCAGCAGAAGTTCAAGGGCTTCAAGGCCAGGCACGACGCCGACCCGCAGCCCGGCGACACCCTCTGCCCGATCTCCGCGACGAAGGCCAACCCGCTGTGCAGCTGGATCGTCGGCGGCAAGACGTACGAGTTCTGCTGTCCCCCGTGCGTGGAGGAATTCGTGCGCATGGCCAAGGAGAACCCCGACGCCATCAAGGAGCCCGAGGACTATGTCAAGCCGTAGGGAGCGCGCCTTGGTGGTCGGGGCGATGTGGTGCGCGGTCGCGATCGCTGCCGCTGCACGCGCCCACGAGGGGCACGAGGCGCTGCCGACCAAGGGGGTGGGCGTCGACGCCGCGCGGGGCACGCTCGTCCTCAGTCCGGCGGCCCACCGGGCCCTGGGCGTGGAGACGGCCGACGTGACCACGGCGACGCGCGACCGTCGCGTCGCCGCCTACGCCCGGCTGGTTCCCGCCTGGAACCGGCACGCCTTCGCCTCGAGCGGCGTCGGCGGCCGGGTGGCCACGCTCCACGTGCGCGTGGGGGACGTGGTGGCCGCGGGTCAGCCGCTCGTGACCCTCGAGAGCCTCGCGCTCGAGACGATCCAGCTCGAACTGCTCACCGCACGGGCCGAATACGATCTCGCCGCGCGCACCGAAGAGCGCATCCGGGCGCTGGCCGAGGCGCAGGCGGTGGCGGAGCGCGACCGGTCGCTGGCACGCTCGCGCCTCGAGCAGGCACGGGGCGCGGTGGCCGTGGCGACGGCGAAGCTGCGGAGCCTCGGCGTGCCCGAGGCGGTGGTGGCGGCGCTGCTCGCCGACGCCGATCGACCGCTCACCAGCCGCCTCGACGTCGCCAGCCCCATCGCCGGCACCGTGATGCACGTGGACGTCACCGTCGGCGACGTCGTGCCCGCCAATCGGCATCTCGTCGAGATCGTCGACCTCGCCGAGGTGTGGGCCGAGATCGCCGTGCTCGAGCGCGACCTCGAGGGCGTGGTGGTCGGCCAGCCGGTCGACCTGGCGCTCGCCATCCGTCCCGGAGAGCGCGTCGATACCACCATCCACACCATCGGGAGGATGCTCGATCCGCGCACCCGCCAGGGCAGCGTCTGGGCCACGATCGGAAACCAGCCGGGGTCCGACGCCCGCTGGCTGCCCGGGATGACCGGCCGGGCCCGGATCGCCACGGCCGCGTCCGGCGAGCGCCCCGCCGTGCCCGCCGGCGCCATCGTCGACAACGGTCTGGAGCGGTTCGTGCTCGTCGAGGAGGCGGCCACCGAGCGCGGCCACGAATACCGTCGCCAGGCGGTCGTCGTCGAGACGATCGACGGGGACGTCGCCACCCTCGTCGACGGCGCCGTCTTCCCGGGCGACCGCGTCGTCACCACCGGCGCCCACGAGCTGGGCTCGCTGTTCGTGGCCGGCGTGCTCCGCCTCAGCCCCGAGGCCGCGGCGGGCATCGGCCTCCGCACCGAGACGGTCGGGCTCGAGGCGGTGGACGAGGTGCTCGAGTTCGACGCCACGGTGGACGTGCCACCGGGATCACGCACCAGCGCCGCGGCGCAGGTCGAGGGGAGGATCACCCGCCTCGCCGGCAGGGTCGGTCGGGTGGTGGCCGAGGGGGAGATGATCGCCGAGGTGACGAGCCTCGCGGCCCTCGACCTCCAGCGTGATCTCATCGAGGCCGCGTCCCAGCGCCGCCTCGCCGACGAGAGCGTGACCAGGCTCGCCGAGCTCGCCGCCAGCCAGGGCGTGCCGCGGACGCGCCTCTGGGAGGCCCAGACCGAGGCGCTCGCGCTCGCGGAGCGCGTCGAGGCACGCGAGCGTTCGCTCCGCGGCATCGGTTTCTCGGCAGCCGAGACGGCGCGCATGGCCACGGCGGGCGAGGTCTTCCCCGTCCTCGCCATCCGCGCGCCGTCGGCGGGGAGCATCGTGCGCCTCGACGCCGTCGTCGGCAGCGTCATCGAGCCCGATCAGCCCCTGGCGGAGATCCACGACTCCCGCCACCCCTGGCTGCGCGGCCACCTCACCGAGAGCGAGGTCGGCCGTCTCCAGGGCCGCGTGCCCGCGGACGTGGCGCGCGTGCGCTTCGTGGCGTTGCCGGGGCGCGTGCTCGAGGGGCGGATCGTGCGGCGTGGCAACGTCATCGACCCGGGCGACCGGACGCTGCCGGTGTGGGTTGAGCTCGACGTGCCCCCCGGCGACGTGCTGCAGCACGGCATGCTCGCGCGCGTGTCGCTGCCGCTGGCCGGGGCGGCGCCCGCGGTCGCGGTGCCCCTGTCGGCGATCGTCCGACAGGGAACCCGCGCGTACGTGTTCGTGCGCACGTTCGACGGGGCTTTCCGCCGCAAACCGGTCGTCCTCGCGGAGGGCGACGACCGGTTCGTCACGGTGCGTGAGGGGCTCGAACCCGGCGAGACGGTCGCCGTGGCGGGCGTCGCCGCACTGCAGACCGCCTGGGCCTCGATCCGCTGACCGGCCGGAGCCGACCGATGCTCGACGCCATCATCGCCTTCTCGCTGCGGAACCGACTCCTCGTCCTGGTGGCGGGGGCGGCGGTGGCGGCGGCCGGTGCCGCCGCGCTCGAGCGCATGCCGATCGACGTCTTCCCCGACCTGAACCGCCCCACGGTGACGGTGATGACCGAGGCCCCGGGGCTCGCGCCGGAGGAGGTGGAGACGCTCGTCACCAGGCAGATCGAATACCTGGTCAACGGCGCCACCGGCGTGCGCCGCGTGCGGTCGGCCTCGGGGATCGGGCTGTCGATCGTGTGGGTGGAGTTCGAATGGGGCACCGACGTCTTCCGCGACCGCCAGATCGTGGCCGAGAAGCTGCAGCTGGCCCGGGAGCGGCTCCCGGCCGACGCCGTGCCGGTGCTCGCGCCGGTCTCCTCGATCATGGGGGAGATCATGCTCCTCGGGCTCCGCGACACGCGTGCTTCAGCCGACGCCGATGCGGTGCGCGAGCAGGGGCTGGCGCTGCGCACGATGGCGGAGTTCACCATCCGCAACCGGCTCCTGGCGCTCGAGGGTGTGGCGCAGGTGACGGTGATGGGGGGAATCCTCAAGCAGTACCAGATCATCACCTCGCCGGCGCGGCTGGCCGCGCAGGACGTGACACTGCGGCAGCTCGTGGACGCGGCCACCCGTGCCAACGCCATCGCCGGCGGCGGAGTGATGGAGCGCGGCAACCGGGAGTCGTTGATCCGTATCAGCGGGCAGTCGTACACGCCCGCCGAGATCGGCGACACCGCGGTGGTGTGGCGCTCGCCCCGGCCGGTGCTCGTCAAGGACGTCGCCGACGTGGTCTTCGGCGGGCCGGTGAAGCGCGGCGACGGATCGGTGCGGGTCAAGGGGGAGGGAGGCGTGGAAGGGGGGCCCGCGGTGATCCTCGCGGTGCAGAAGCAACCCGGCGCCGACACCCTCTCGCTCGACCGCCGCATCGACGGCGTCCTCGACGGCCTCGAGGCCGATCTGCCCCCGGGAATGACGCTCGAACGGCGCGTCTTCCGGCAGTCGGAGTTCATCCGCGCGGCGGTGGACAACGTCGTGGAGGCGGTCCGCGACGGGGCGCTGTGGGTGGTCGTGGTGCTGTTCCTCTTCATGTGGAACCTCCGCGTGAGCACCGCGGCGCTCGTCGCCATGCCCCTCTCGATCCTGGCGACGATCCTCGTCTTCCGCCTCACCGGGACGACCATCAACACCATGACGCTCGGCGGCATCGCGGTGGCGATCGGCGACCTCGTCGACGACTCGATCGTCGACGTCGAGAACATCTACCGCCGCCTGCGCGAGAACCGTCATCTGCCCCACCCGGAGCATCCCCTCCTGGTGGTCTTCCGGGCATCGACCGAGGTGCGCAACTCCATCGTCTACGCCACGCTGATCGTGGCGCTCGTCGCCCTGCCGCTGTTCTCGCTCTCGGGGCTCGAGGGGCGGCTGTTCGCCCCGCTGGGTTTCGCCTACGTCGTGTCGCTCCTCTGCTCGCTGGCCGTCTCGCTCACGGTGACACCGGTCCTCGGGTACCACCTCCTGGGACGGTCGCGGCTCCTTGACGAGGCGGGGGATTCGTTCCTGCTGCGCGTGCTCAAGCGGATCGACGAGGCCGTGCTGCGCTTCACGCTGCGCCACGCCCGCTGGGTGCTCGTGGTCGTGGCGGTCCTGGTGACGGCGAGCGTGGCGATGATCGGCTGGATGGGGGGTGAGTTCCTCCCTGCCTTCAACGAGGGGACGCTGACGATCGGAGTGCAGACCGAGCCGGGCACGAGCCTCGCCGAGAGCGGCCGCGTCGCCCGGCGCGTCGAGGACCTTGTCCTCGAGGTGCCCGAGGTGGTGAGCCTGGCGCGCCGCACCGGTCGGGCCGAGCTCGACGAGCACGCCGAGGGGGTGCACTCCTCCGAGATCGACGTCCGCCTCTCGCCCCACGAGCGCCCCCGGTCGGGCGCCGTCGCCGCCGCCCTGCGGCTGGTGCCCGTACTGCACCTCTGGGGCACCCAGCGTGTCGGCCGGCCGCGGGAGGAGGTGGTCGCCGACATCCGGGACCGCATCACCGTCATCCCCTCGGTGCGCCTCAACATCGGCCAGCCGATCTCCCACCGCCTCGACCACATCCTCTCCGGCGTCCGCGCGCAGGTCGTGGTCAAGGTGTCGGGCCCCGACCTGCGCGAGCTGAGGGCGGCGGCGGCCGACGTCGAGGGGCGGATGCACGCCATCCCCGGCGGGGTCGACCTGCCGAT
>CAZMOU010000083.1:0-1206 GCA_964567835.1 uncultured Chitinophaga sp.
GTCGGCGACGTGGCCGAAGTCGTCGCCGAACGACTTCCGCAGCCAGTCGGTCTCCACCATCTCGACCTCGCCGCCACGTTCGATCGTCTCGGTCGCCACCTCCTGCTGCTGCGCGTAGGCGTCGATCTTGGTGGCCAGCCACTCGAGCTTGCTGGCCTTGAACTTCACGAACTCCTTGGCTTCCTCGTAGGCCCGCTGCAGGAGGACGAACTCCGCCGGGTCGCCGCCACGGTCGGGATGCAGCGCTTTCGCCCGGGCCAGGTAGGCCTGCTTGACGTCCTCCTCCGTGACCGGTGGGAGGACCCCCAGCACCGTGAGGCAACGCGGATGCTGGGAGGGATCGTGGCCGCTCGGCGAGGGGGGCGGGAGGGCCATCGGCGATCCGACCGGGGCGCTGCGAGGGAAGGGGAGATGGGCAATTTCGAGAGACTACCCTCCGGGCCGCGGGGATGGCAATGCGTGCCGGCGGTGTGGGGAACGCCGCCGAGGGCCCCTGGTTCGCCTTGATTCGCGGCCTCCCCGTTCCCTAGTTTGCGTGCGGTTCGCATCCCGGCAGGACGCCGGGAGCATGTCCAAGGAGGGGCTACGATGGGCCGCACGTGGGGGAGGTTCGTCGGGGCGTCACGCGCCGCAGGCCGGAGGGTCGCGGCGGCCGCCGCGGCGGTCGGCGTGGGCCCCGGTTCGATCGGCGCGATCGTGGTGGTGCTCGCGTGCCTCGCCTGGCGCGTGGGCACCGGGCCGAGCACCGCCGACGCACAATCCCCGGCCCGGTCCACCCCGACGCGCCCGGCCGCGCCCGGCGCCGGTCCCGCGGCCCCCGCCCTGGCCGCGATGGTCGACGGCGCGGAGATCACGCGGGAGCAACTCACCGCCGAGTGCCTGGCGCGCCACGGCGAGGCGGTGCTCGAGGCGATCGTCAACAAGACGGTCATCGAGCAGGCCTGCCAGCGTCAGGGGGTCGTCGTCGGCCCGGCCGAGGTCGAGGCCGAGATCGACGCCATGGCGAAGCGATTCAACCTGCCGCGCGACAAGTGGATCGAACTCATCCGCGACGAACGCGGTGTGACCACGGAGGAGTACGCCGAGGAGATCGTCTGGCCGATGCTCGCCCTGCGGCGGCTGGCCAGCGCCGCGGTCGAACCGACCCCCGACGAACTCCAGGAGGCGTTCGAAAAACAGTTCGGTCCCGCAGTCAAGGCGCGGATC
>CAZMOU010000083.1:1216-19550 GCA_964567835.1 uncultured Chitinophaga sp.
GGCCAGCGAGCCGACGGAGGAGGAGATCACCGAGGCGTGGGAGCACCAGTTCGGGCCGGCGGTGAAGGCCCGGATCGTCGTCAGCCGGACGGCGGCCGAGGCGGAGCGGATCCGGGCGGAGGCGATCGCCCGTCCGGAGGAGTTCGGGGCCCTGGCCCGGCAGCATTCGGTCGACGTCGGCAGCGCGAGTGCCAACGGCTGGGTGCAGCCGATCCGGCGGCACACCGGCGAGCCGCGGTTCGAGGCGGTCGCGTTCGGCCTCCAGCCGGGCGCGGTCTCGCCGGTGGTGCAGGTCGCCGACCAATTCATCGTCATCCGCTGCGAGGGTCACCTGCCGGCCGCCGACGTCAAGCTCGAGGAGGTCCGTCCCCGGCTCGTCGAGGAGCTGCGGGAGCGGAAGAGCCGCGAGGTGTCGCAGGCGGTCTTCCGCCGGCTACAGGACGCCTCGCGCGTCGAGAACGTGATGAACGACCCCGCCCGTTCCGCCGCGATGCCGGGTGTGGCGGCGCTGGTCAACGGCGTGCCGGTGAGCATCGACCGGGTGCGTCAGGCCTGCGTCGACCGGCACGGGATCGACGTCCTCGAGATCCTGGTGACCCGCGCGCTGTTGTCCCAGGCCCTCGCCAAGGCCGGTCTCTCGGTGACGCAGGGCGATGTCGACGCCGAGATCGCACGCGGCGCGGAAGCGATGGGATTCCGGCGGCCCGACGGCGCTCCGGACGTCGACGCCTGGCTCGAGCGCGTGACGCGGGACGACAAGGTACCGCTCCGTCACTACCTGGACGACATCGTGCGGCCGACGGTGGCCCTCAAGAAGCTCGTGGGGAAGGTCCCGGTGTCGCAGGAGGATCTCGACAAGGCCTATGCCGCCACCTTCGGACCGCGCGCGAGGTGCCGCGTGGTGATCCTCGACACGCAGCGCCGCGCCCAGGAGGTGTGGCAGCTGGCCCGCGAGAACCCCTCCGCCGAGCGCGTCGGCGATCTGGCCGAGAAGTACTCGGTCGATCCCACCACGCGTGCGCTCCGCGGCGAGGTCCCCCCCATCCAACGATTCGGCGGCCAGCCGGCCATCGAACGCGAGGTGTTCGCCCTCAAGCCGGGCGAGTTGTCGGGCGTCGTGCAGATCGCCGACCGGTTCATGGTGTTCTTCTGCGAGGGTTACACGGAGCCGCGCGCGGTGCGCTTCGAGGAGGTCCGCGACGAGCTGTACCTCGACATCGAGGACAAGAAACAGCGCATCGAGATGGCCCGCTACTTCGGCCATCTCCGCGAGGGGGCGGCGATCGACAACTTCCTGGCCGGCACCAGCCAGTCGCCGTCGGTGGGCCGCGGCCCGGCGGCCCCGGGATCACCGGCCGATGCCCGCGCCGCCGCCGGTCCGAACGCGACCCTGTCCCGCCAGGAGATGGAGGAGTTGTCGCGACCACGGGCCGGCAGCCGCCGTGCCGTCGCGCCCCCCGCTCCCGCCGGCGAGGGTGTGCGGAGGGCGTCGTTCGACGCCGCGCCCCCGGCCGCGCGGTGAGCCGCCCGACCGGGGGACCGTCGGGCGGTCACTCGAGCTCGGGGAGCACGGCCTCGTTGATGGCCGCCTCGCGCAGCTTCTCGAGCGCCTTGGCCTCGATCTGCCGGACCCGCTCCTTCGTCACCCCGAGCGCCGTCCCCACCTCCTTGAGGGTCTGGGGTTCGGTGCCCCGATCGAGACCGTAGCGGCGGATGATGATCGTCTGCTCGCGGGAGTCGAGGCGGTCGAGGAACCGCCCGACCTGATGGAGCCGGTCCGACTCGGCCAGTCGCTGCTGATGCTCGTCGGTCCTCCGGTCGGCGGCCGTCTGGAGCATGTCCATGTCCGCCGCCCGGAACCGTTCGCGGTGCTTGTGCTCGTCGGGGATCGTCCGGGCGAAGTTCTTCATGATCGCCCACGAGGCATACGTGCTGAACTTGTTCCCGCGGGCGTAATCGAACTTCTCCACCGCCCGGATCAGCGACATGTTGCCGTCGCTCACCAGGTCGAAGAAGCCGTCGCCCGGGCTCACGCGGCGCTTGGCGATCGAGACCACGAGACGCAGGTTGGCACGGACGAGGCGGTTCTTCAGCCCCACGATCTCCTCGTAGATCGCGTCGATCTGGTCCATGAGCCGGGTGCTCGGCTTCTCCGGGTCGAGTTGGGCGCGGAGCTTCGAGGCCTTGTGCTTGAGGTAGTTGAACTTGCGGAACAGCCACACCTCCTGCTCCCGGGTCAGCAACGGCACCTCGTAGAGGCTGGCGAGGTACGCGGGTAGGCCGGTGGGACGCCGGATCCGCTTCGCCGGTTCGTCGGTCCCCGGATAGGGCTGGTTCACGACCTCTTCGGCGCACCGACGGTCGAAGAGGGCGTTGGGGATGAAGTCGAGCGGCAGCTGCATGACGTGCTCGGCCCGCTCGGCGAGGATCACGCGGTAGATGCTCGCCTTGGAACGCCGGAACCGCTCGGCGATCCCCTCCACCGATTCCCCGCGCGACCACGACTGGAAGATGCGGGCGCGGGTCTCGGGGCGGAGGCGGCCGTCGGCCGCCGGGAACACCTCGGCGCCAGGGTGCTTGCGGTCGTGGTGCTTGATCGTGTAGCGGATCGTCTCCACGCTGCGTCCGAGCCGCTTCGCGATCCGGCGGTGGACGTCGGCCGGACAGGCCCCGGCGGCCGCGAGCCGGCGGGCCCAGGTGATGATCCGGTCGTGATCCTCCGCCGACAACTGGCTGAAGCGGCTGCCACGTTCGATGCGGAGGGGGTTGTCGGCGACGAAGCGCTCGACGTCCGAGACCAGGAAGCCGACCCGCTTCCGGCCCCCCACGTCGTGGCTGCGGGCGACGAGGCCGTGGGCCCGCCAGCGGGAGATCGTCTTGGTGGAGACGTTGAACCGCTTGGCCAACTCCTCGATCGACAGCACACCGGCGGCGTCGGACGGCGGGGCGGCGTCGTCGCCGGAGCCCCCCGAACCCTCGACCTGCGGCGGGAACGACATCCGCTCTTCCGTGAACAGGCGCACGACGGGACCGCGGGAATCGGAACGCATGCAATCCTCCTTGGCCGGCTGTCCATCGCCGGACGATCGGTGTGTCGGGACGGACGGGAGGGCGACCCCTGACTTCGCCCTCTCGTCCCGCGATCGAGCCTTGCGGTCGGTCGCGGTCCCGAGGTTTTTCGCCACGAAACAGTCTGTCAGGCCTACTGGCTTTCAGGCCATCTCGAGGGGCGTCGGACCCACGGTTCGGTGGCCTGAACCACCGCTCCGCCCGAACCTCCACGCCATCGCGGGCACCGAGGGTGCCGCGTGCGACGGGGACGTTCGATCCGACCACCCACCTTTGGCTGCCGACCGGTGCCTTGCGATCCGGTGGCCTGCCCGGGACTTCCTTGCCCCATTCCCATTCTCGGGACGCCGATTTATACGCCCCGGGGGGAAAAAAGTTCTGGCGGAGCGATCTTGATCGGGGCTTTTTTCCAGAGGAGCGCTTTCCGCCGTGGGAAAACGGGTGATATCGGCGTGCGCAAATCCCTGTCACGGCGACATTTGCAGACTTCTCCGAGACGGCGGAGCGGCGGCGGGGGATGCGGGGTTTTTGCCAGAGAGTCCTGGAAAAATGGGAAACTGCCCCGTTCGGACACTTGGCACCGGCCCCCGAATCGCCCCCGTCGGCGCCGCGTTGGGCAAGGGGTGGCGGGGGCGGATCGAGCGGCATTCCGACGGCGAGGCTGCGGAGAACGTTCCTCCGTGGCACCGCTTGACTCCCCCGCATCGGTCGTGGGATACTTCCGGGTTCCAGAAGAGTCGCGGCCTCGTCCATCCCGGCGGTAGCCGTTGGAGCAGGTCAGGGTGCGCCGCGGATCATCGACCGATCCGTCTCCTCATGTCCGATGGCCGGGTTCCGTCGGTGGCGGCGCAGGAGTCTTCGGTCCGTTGCGGATGCCGGTTCGTGGACAGGCGTGTGCCTTTCGGCAGCCGTCGCGCGACCGGCGGATTCCGTACACGGCGTCACGCGTCTGCGGAGTAGCGAGCCATCGACAAGAACCACCGCATCAACGAGCAGATCCGGATCTCCCCGATCCGGGTGATCTCGGCCGAGGGGGCGCAGCTCGGCATCATTCCCACCGACGAGGCGCTCGCCCGGGCCCGTGAATCTGGGCTCGATCTGGTGGAGGTGGCACCCAACGAGAAGCCACCCGTCTGCCGGATCATGGACTTCGGCAAGTTCAAGTACCAGCAGAAGAAGAAGCAGCACAAGACGCACGTCCACCACACCAAGATCAAGGAAATCCGCCTCCGGCCGAAGACCGGCGAGCACGACATCGAGTTCAAGGTCAATCAGGCCCGCGGGTTTCTGCAGCACAAGGACAAGGTCATCGTGTCGGTGGTGTTCCGCGGCCGGGAACTGGCCCACATCGACGAAGGCCAGCGCGTCATGAAGAACATCCTCGAACAACTCGACGCCGTCGGCAAAGTCGAGGCCCCGCCGCAGCAGATGGGCAAGCGCCTCGTCTGCACGCTCTCCCCCCGCTGACGTCCCGCCGCCCCGATCCATCCCGAATTTTCCCGCCACCCCGCGCCCCGGAGAATCCGCCGTGCCCAAGCAGAAAACCCACAAGGGTGTGAAGAAGCGTTTCCGTCTCACCGCCACCGGCAAGGTCAAGCACCGCCGGGCCGGGACGAGCCACCTGCAGGTGCGTCTGACGGCGAAGCGGAAGCGCAACCTTCGCGGCACGGGCGTCCTCGCCTCGGTCGACACCCCGAAGATCGTCGCGGCCCTGGGGAAGTACAGCTACTGATCCCCCGTCGTTCGGCCGCGACAGGGCGTCCACCGGCCGTACCCCTTGAAATCCGCCGGCGGGGCGGGACGATGATCCCCTCCGGCCACACTCCGATCCCACCTCCTTCCCCGTCCGAGCCGGGCCCGATCCTGAAAGTCGAATCCCATGCGTACCAAGAGCGTCGTCCCCCGTCTCCGTGCCAAGAAGCGGTTGTTCAAGCGGGTGAAGGGATCGGTGGGTGGTCGTCGCCGCCTGCTGCGGACCGCGAAGGAGGCGATCATCCGCTCGGGCGTCTTCGCCCGCCGGGATCGTCGGCGCAAGAAGCGCGACTTCCGTCGCCTCTGGATCGTCCGTCTCAACGCCGCCGCGCGGGAGCGCGGGCTGCGGTACAGCCAGTTCATCGCCGGCCTCGAGAAGATCGGCTGTGAACTCGATCGGCGCACGCTCTCCGAGATGGCGGTGCTCGACCCGACCGGGTTCGATGCGATCGCCGCCCAGGTGCGTCAGGCTCTCGGCGTTCCGGCGCCCGCGGGAGCCGCCTGACGGCGCCATCGCCCGTGGGCACGACGTCGCTCGATGGGTTCCGCGCCGAGGTGGATCGGCTCCGGGACGAGGCACTGGCCACGCTCGGATCCGCGGCCGACGAGTCGGCCCTCGAGCGCGGGCGCATCGAGTTCGCCGGTGCCCGCAGCGGACGCCTGAAGGCGGTCCAGAAACTGCTCGGTGGCCTCGATCCCGCCGACCGCCCCGAGGCGGGCCGCCTCTTCAACGAACTCAAGGAGGCGATCGCCTCCGCGATCGCCGCGGCGCAGGGGCGCGTCGCCGGCGGCGTGGCCGACGCGGTGGCCATCGACGTCACGCTGCCGGGCGAACCCTTCCGGCTCGGCCACCTCCATCCCATCACGCAGACGATCCGCCGCGTCCAGGAGATCATGGCGCGGCTCGGCTTCGAGAGCGTCGACGGGCCGGAAGTCGAGGACCAGTGGCACAACTTCGAGGCCCTGGCGATCGGCGCCGAACATCCCGCCCGGGATCCGCTCGACAACTTCTACCTCGCCGTGGCCCGGGGGGCGGATCCGCTCCTGTTGCGGTCGCAGACGAGTACGGTGCAGATCCGCGTGATGGAACGCCGTCCGCCGCCGCTGCGGATCGTCTCCCTCGGACGCGTCTACCGGCCCGACACCGCCGACGCCACGCACTACCCGATGTTCCACCAGGTCGAGGGGCTGCTCGTCGAGCCGGGCACCACCATGGCGGATCTGAAGGGGGTGCTGCGCTTCCTCGCCTCGAGTTTCCTCGGGGGAGACGTCCACGTCCGCTTCCGCCCCTCCTTCTTCCCGTTCACCGAGCCGAGCGTGGAGGTCGACATGGAGTGGGGCGGGCGGTGGGTCGAGATGGGCGGGGCGGGCATGGTCGATCCGGCGGTCCTCGCGGCGGTGGGCTACGACCCCGCGGCGGTGTCCGGATTCGCGTTCGGCTTGGGGGTCGAGCGGATCGCCGCACGGCGCCACGGCGTGGCCGACATCCGCGACTTCTACCGCAACGACGTCCGCTTCCTGGAGCAGTTCTGACGCGGGGCGGCGCGACCGCACCCCGGCGGTGACGCGTCGCGGACCGACCCCGACGGGGATGCCTTGACCATGATCATCTCGACGAACTGGCTGGCCGAGTACGTCCGCCCGGAGGCGACCGACGAGGAACTCGTCCATCGTCTCCTGATGAGCGGCCTGAACCACGAGGCGACCTGGCGTGTCGGAGACGACACGGCGATCGACATCGAGGTCACGAGCAACCGGCCCGACTGTCTGGGGCACGTGGGTGTGGCCCGGGAGGTGGCGGTGCTCTTCGGGCGTCCCCTCCACGTGCCCGACGTGGGACTCGAGGAGTCCGACGTCCCGACCGCGTCCGCCATCGGCGTGGAGATCGCCGACGCCGACGTCTGCCCCTCCTACACCGCCCGCGTGATCAGGGGGGTGCGCGTGGGGCCCAGTCCCGCGTGGCTCGCCGACCGGCTGCGGACGGTGGGGGTCGAGCCGGTGAACAACGTCGTCGACGTCACGAACTACGTGATGCTCGAGTGCGGCCAGCCGCTCCACGCCTTCGATCTCGCGCGGGTGCGGGGTGCCCGGATCGTCGTGCGCCGGGCACGTGGCGGCGAGCGGTTCCTGGCGATCAACCACAAGGAATACGAACTCTCCCCGTCGATGGCGGTGATCGCCGACGCCGGCGGACCGGTGGCGATCGCCGGTGTCATGGGCGGGGCCGAGAGCGAGATCGCCGCCGGCACCACCGACGTGCTCATCGAGTCGGCCCAGTTCGCGCCGTTGGCGGTCCGTGCCGCCGCCCGCGGGCTCGTGCTCATGAGCGCCTCCTCCTACCGCTTCGAGCGGGGCCCCGATCCGGCCGCCGTGGAGTGGGCGAGCCGGAGGGCGGCGTCGCTCGTGCAGCAGCTCGCCGGGGGCGTGGTGCTCGCCGGTGCGGTGGAGGCGGGCGTGCTCGCCGGATCGCGGGCCTCGATCGATCTGCGGCACGCGCGCGTGGGCCAGGTGCTGGGGATCGACGTGCCGGCCGAGCGGCAGCGGGAGATCCTCGTCGGACTCGGTTTCGTGAAGGAATCGGCCTGCGACGAGCGCTGCCGGTGGCGGGCACCGAGCTGGCGGCGCGACGTCACCCGCGAGATCGACCTGGTGGAGGAGATCGCGCGGATCGAGGGCTACGACGCGGTCCCGGAGGATCGGCCCATCCACGCCAAGCCGGTGGAGCTGTCGGCCCGGGAGCGGACCATCCGGGCGGCCGGCGAAGTGCTCGTGGCCACGGGGATGTGCGAGGCGATGACGCGCAGCGTCGTCTCGGAGGAGTTCGAGGGGACCGGCAGTCCCTGGACGTCCGAGCCGCCGCGTCAGGTGACGCCGGCGCTCGTGCGCGGTGCCGATCGTCTGCGGCGCACGCTCCTGCCGAGCCTCCTCGAGGCGCGCGGCTACAACCGCGCCGTGGGGGCCCCGCACGGGGAGCTGTTCGAGGTGGCCAACGCCTACGTGGGACGCCCGGCGGGCGTGCCGGGGGAATCGCCGCTCGAGGAACCCCTGCTCCTGGGACTCGTCACCGGCGGCGGTTTCGGCGCGGCGAAGGGGCGGCTGGAAGCGGTCCTCCGACGGCTGGGGATCGATCCGGCGACCGGCGTGACGTGGCGACCGGCGTCGTTCGGGTTGTTCGTTCCGGGCCGTTCCGCCGAGATCGTCCTCGACCGTGGCGGCGCGCCTCTGCGCGTCGGCGTCGTCGGCGAGGTGGCGGCGGCGACGCTCAAGTGCTTCGGCCTGGACGCCGGCGTCGCGGCCGCGGAACTGCGGCTCGACGCGGTCGAGTTCGCCGTCGGTCTGCCGCACTCGCTCGTGCGGCCGAGCGAGTACCCGGCGGTGGAGCGCGACCTGAATCTCGTCGTCGAAGGCGCGGTGCCCTGGGGGGACGTGGAGCGGGCGATCCGCCGCTCCGACGACGCCCGGCGGGCGATCGAGTCGATCCGGTTGGTCCAGGTGTGGGAGGACGCGGAGCGGCTCGGCGCCGGGAAGAAGAGCCTGGTGGTGGCGCTGCGGCTGCGCAGTGCGGCCGGCACGATCTCGAGCGAGGAGTCGCGGCGGATCGTGGAGGAGGTCGTGGCGGCCTGCGGGAGGGAGTGCGGGGCGGTGTTGCGGGGGTGAGCGGCGGCAGGGGAAGGTCCCGTCGACATGGCGAATCTGGGGACGCTCGTGCGCCTCGTCCGCTCGTTCCGGCCGCTTCCGGGACGTGACGCCGTCCTGCTCCATCTCGCCCGGGACGTCGCGATGGGGGGGTACGAGACGCCGGTCAACGTCCGTTCGGCGCTCCAGCTCGCCTGCCTGCTGGGACTGGGGGGGGCCGAGGTCCACGCCGACCTGGGCGCCGCGCACGGCCGGCAATGGTGGCGCTTGAACCATCCACGGCAGTGCTGGTCACCCCTGCCGCAGCGGGCCTGCCGGTTTCCGCTCGTGGTCACCGACGACCCGGCGCGGGTGGCCTGCCGGCATGACGTGCTCTGGACGGTCGGTTACCGGATGGCCCCGCCGGGGGACGACGACGACGGCACGGTCCACCTCCCCTATCCGATGGCGCCGATGGTCCTCGAACATGGCGGCCTCGAGTGCCGGGAACGCCTCCGCGACGGGCCGCGACCGGTACGGATTCTCTTCGCCGGTCACGCGGAGCGGCGCTTCTACGACCGGGTGGAGTTCCACGAGGCGCGCTTCGGCAAGCGGAACCGGTGGGCGCTCCTCGAGCATCTCCGCGCGGGCGGGCGGGTCGTCGAGGTCGCGACGAGGGACGCACTGGAGCGGGTGCTCGCCGAGGGAGCCGGGCGGGGGGTCGTCGTCGTCGATGCCGGCCGCGTCCCCATCCCTCCCGGCGCGTGGCTCGAACTCGTGGCCCGCGCCGACTTCTTCCTCTGCCCCCCCGGACGGATCATGCCCCTCAGCCACAACCTCGTGGAAGCGATGGCGGTGGGGACGATCCCGATCACCAACTATCCGGAATGGTTCCGTCCTCCGCTCGGCGACGGTCGGGAGTGCCTGGCCTTCGACACCACCGCCGCCCTCGACTCGGCCCTGGACCGGGCCCTGGCGCTGCCGGCCGCGGAGGTCGCCGCGATGCGCGCCGCGGTGATCGCCTACCACGACCGGCATCTCGACCTCCGGCGGATCGCCCGTCGGCTCGCCGCGCGACGCGACCGGCCCCTCCACCTCACCCTCGTCGACGAGACGCTCCACCGGGTCGAGGCCCTGCCGAGGGCGGGGGGCGGACCATGACCGACGCACCGACCGGGCTCGACGTGTCGGTGATCGTCTGCACGCGCGACCGCCGGGGGTCGCTCGAGCGCACGCTCGCCTCGATCGACCGCTCGCGGATCCCCGCCGGCATGACGGTGGAACTGCTCGTCGCCGACAACGCCTCGAGCGACGGGACGTCGGCCTGGCTCCGCGGACGGTCCGGTCCGTTGCCCCTCCGGGTGCTGGAGGTCGCCACCCCCGGGCAGACGCGCGCGCGGAACGCGGCGCTGCTCGCCGCCGGCGGACGGGTCCTCGCCTGGACCGATGACGACGTCGAGGTGGAGGAGACGTGGCTCGAGCGACTGGTGCGGCCGATCCTCGCCGGCACCTGCGACGCCGTCGCGGGGAGGGTCGTGATCCCGGAGTCGCTCCGGCGGATCGTCGTGGGGACGCCGCTCGAAAGGCGGATCGGGGCCCTGGCCGTCACCGACTGGACCGACTGGGAGACGCCTCCCCGGATGGTGGGCGCGAACATGGCCTTCGGACGGCACGTGCTCGCGACGGTGTCGACGTTCGACGAGCGGCTCGGCCCGGGTCCCGGGTCGCTCGGGTTCCACGACGAGACGCTCTTCGCCTGGCGGCTGCTCGACGCCGGGTACCGCCTCGGCGGAGCCCCGGATGCGGTCGTCCACCATCGTTTCGACGCCGCCCGCCTCGACGCCGCGTCGATCCTGCGCATCGCCCGCTCGTTCGGCGGATCGACCGCCTACGTCGACTGGCACTGGTACCATCTGCCGCCGAAGTCGCTGCTCCCGCTCCGTCGCTGGCGTGCCCGGCTGCGGCACCGCGTGCAGACCCTCTTCGGCGGCCCTTCGGCCGCGGCGGAACGGCGCTTCCTCGACGCCTGGTCGGAGGGCTACTTCGACGAGTTCCGCCGCTGCATGCGGGAGCCGAGGAAGTACGCCCGGCGCGGCGGCTGACGCGGGCCCCCGCCGCCGATCAGAACGCCTCCCTGGCCCGTTGCCAGAGCGCGACGTCGTCGCGGTACACCGACTCGAGGACACGACGCGCTTCCGCGTCGACCGTCTCCCGCGGCGCCGCCGTGCGATTGAAGAGCGGGAGGTCGAGGGGGCGGCCGATCCGACGGGACACGCGCTCCACCCCTTCCCCGAGCCGCTCGTAGGGGATGAGGAAGTCGACCCCGATCCCGCCGTGGACGTCGCGCACGAAGTCGACCTGCCTGCGGAAATGGTAGCCCTGCGTGAGGAGATCCTCCTGCAGCGTCGGATCGATCATGGCACGCGCCAGGTCCCCGCAGGAACCGAAGCGGGCCAGATGACGCCGGTGGAACTCCGCGTCCTCGGCGTTCATCCCTCCCTCCCGCAGGAAGGCGTAGGCTGAGGCGAATCGTTCGACCGGGTCGCGGACGACCGCGATCTTCCACACCGTGGTCACGGAGTGGGGATGGAGCCGTTGCCATTCGGCGAGCGTCCGATGGCCGATCGAGCGACCGTAGAGTGCCATCGAGAGACTCACGCCGGCGGTCTTCGGCACGTGGATCAACAGGCAGCGGGCCTCCGCCACGTCGGCCGGAAAGGGGGCGCCGCCCCGCCGGCGGATGCACCACTCCCACGCGCGCGGCGAGAGTCGCTTGAGCGCCCCCCCGAGGGCCGACCGGACCGGACGCGAGAACCGCGCGGGAGCGGCCCAGCCGCCGCCGCCGGCAGGGCCGGACGCCGCGACCAGCGCGCGCACCCCCGCGTCGCCCCCGGTCCCCGCCCGGTCGTCGACGCGGAAGCCGGCGGCGGGGTCCTTGTGGAGGAAGAACTGCCCCCCCGGAAGGAGCGTGATCGGGACCCCCATCGCCTCGGCGAAGTACAGCGCGAACGGATTGACGAGCGACGGCTCGAAGTCGGGCCCGTGCTGCCATGCGGTCGCGGAGAAGTCGTCCCCCCCCAGGATCCCGCCCGCCCGCACCTTGGCCCATGCCGACAGCAGGTCGATGGTGATGCCGCGGAGGGTGTGATCGCCATCGACGTAGACGCAGTCGACGCTCCCATCGGGGATCCCCCCGATGACCTCGGTGGTGGTCCCGCGCAGGATCCGCCTCCTCGCGCCCGCCCCCTCCGTCTTGGCCATCGCCTCGCGGCGCACCTCCTCGAAGGCCCCGTCGTCGACGTTGAACGGCTTGTTCCACCGCTCGAGCCGTCGCCACGGGTCGATCATCCAGTACGTCTCCACGCGCGGGCACCGCGACAGGATCGCCGCCGCGAAATCCCCCTTCCAGACGCCGATCTCGAGCACGGTCCTCACGTCGTTGTCGTTGACGATGCCGGCCCAGAGTTCCTCGCGGGAGAACGGCCGTGGGATCCGGTACGTGATCATGAGCGCGGCTCGGGGCGGCGGGCGTGGCGGCGGGAATGTTTTGTACCATGGTGGGATTCCGCCAAGTCGGCCGACGCCGGTCCGCGATGTCCTTCCTCGACCACAACGCCACCACGCCGCTCTCCCCGGAGGCCCGCGCCGCCTGGCTCGAGGCGGCGGAGTCGTTCGCCCACAATCCCTCGGGCCTCCAGGCGGGCGCCACGCGGGCCCGCGATCGGCTGGAGGAATGTCGCGAGCGCATCGCCGCCCTCCTCGGCTGCGACGACGCCGCGCGCATCGTCTTCACCTCCGGCGCCACCGCCGCCAACAATCTCCTCGCGCGGCACCTCGCCCGCACCGCCCCCGCGGGGGCCGCCGTCGTCCTCTCGCCGCTCGAGCATCCCTCGGTCGACGCGCCGCTGCGGGCCCTCTTCCCGGGGACCGTCGTGGAGACGGGCGTCGACGGCGACGGCGTCGTGGCAGCCGAGGAGGTCGGCCGCGTGCTCGACGCCCTCGATGGACGGCCCGTGTCCTGCGTCTCGGTGATGGCGGCGAGCAACGAGAGCGGCGTGCTCCAGCCGTGGGGCGGGCTCGCGCGCGTCTGCCGCGAGCGCGGCGTGGCCTTCCACACCGACGCCGCGCAGTGGCTCGGCAAGCTCCCCGCGGACGGGCTCGCGGCGTGCGACTGGGTCACCGCCAGCGCGCACAAGTTCGGCGGCCCGCGCGGCGTCGGGTTCCTCCTGGTGCCGGAGGGATCGGGATTCCGCGGCGATCTCGGCGGCCCGCAGGAGTCGGGGCGGCATGCCGGCACCGAGAACCTCCCCGGCATCGCCGGGATGGTGGCGGCGCTCGAGGCGCGGGAGAGGGCCATGGAGGGGATCGCCACCCGAGGCGCCGGTTTCCGCGACGCCGCGATCGGGATCCTCCGCCGTCGGTCGGCGACGGCCCTCGTCGTCAGCGCGGGGGCGGCGCGGCTCTGGAACACGTTGGCGGTGCTCGTGCCCGGTGCCGACTCGAGGAAGCTCGTCGCCGCCCTCGATCGCGCGGGGATCGAGGTGTCGAGCGGATCGGCGTGCAGCTCCGGCGCGGCGTCGGCGGCGCGGGTGGTGGCGGCGATCGGCCCCCGCCTCGGCCTCCCCCCGGACATGCCCGCCGGCCTCGTGCGGATCTCGGCCGGCCCGGAGACGACGGCAGAGGAATGGGCTGCCGCGGTCGAAGCCCTTCTCGCGGCCGCCTCGGGCACCGCCCGCCCGACCGCCATCGACCTGCGGTGACCCCCCGCCGTCAGCCCGGCTCGCCGAGGCGGCCGGCCCGCTCGAGCGCCGCGAGCGTGAAGGTGAGGGGATAGAGCGCCTCGTCGTACCACAGTTTGGCGAAGTAGAGCCCGATCGGGGAGGAGGGGAACGCGCGGCCGCCGTCGGTCCTCTCCAGGAGCCACGCCACGCCGCGGGCCGTCGCGGCCCGGGCCCGCGATCTGTCCCCGGGCGCCGCCGCCCGGTCCGCTGCGACCGCCGCCAGGGCCTCCACGGCCGCCGCCGTCTCCTCGAGCGTCGGCGGCAGCCCCGTCCCGCACGGGAAGGATCCGTCGTCGGCCTGGTTGGACAGGAGCCACCCGGTGCCGCGGGAGTCCTTCGTGGCGAGGACCACCTTCGCGGTGCCGTAGACGGGATTGGCCTGCTCCGGATGGGTCTGGTTGCCGAACCACAGCGGCCACCACGAACCGTCGGGCCGGCGCGTGGCGTCGAGATGGCGCACCGCCGCCGCGACCGCCCGGGCCGTGCCCCGATCGGCACCGACCCCGTCGACGCCGCGCCAGACCTCCGCGGCCCGGAGGAAGTGGGCGGTGATGTCGGGGCAGGAGGTGTCGAAGGGGAGCCTGCCCCACCCGCGGCAGAAGGTGGGGATCCCACCGTCACGGTTGGCGAGACCGACGAGCCAGCGGAGGGCCGCCCGTGCCGACGCCACTCCTTCGGCGGAGGGTCCGCCCCCAGCGGCCCGTTCCAGCGCCGCGAGCGCGAGCAGGCCGCCGCTGGTGTCGTCGGCGTCGGGCACGCCCCCGGGCAGGTCGGTCCAGGCCCAGCCGCCGGGAGCCGCGCCGGTGTAGGGATGGGGATCCCGCCATTGCTGCGCGAGCAACCAGGCGCGGATCGCGCCGCGCTCCGTGCCCGACAGCCACGTCTCCAGGTGGCCCCCGGCGCCGAGCGCCCCGACCGCGAGCGTGGTGCACCACGTGGCGAGGTTCGTGTCGATCGGCCACGCCCCGTCGTCGCGCTGGGAGGCGACGAGGAACCCCGCCCCCTCGACGGCCACCGGATGCGCCGAAAGTCCCATGCCGGCCAGGCTCATCGTCACGAAACTGGTCAGCGGGGTGGCCTCGAGGTATCCGCCGCCGGCCGGCTGGATGGCCCGCAGTGTCCGCAACGTGGGCTCCCGGGCGGCGTCGCGCACCAGACGGGCCGGCAGGGCCGACGGCGCGAACGCGTGGCGCACCTGGCCGATGGCGATGAGGGCCGGGAGGGCGTAGCTGACGACCTGCATGTCGACCAGCCGGAACGACCAGCGGGGCAGCGTCGCCAACTCGAAGGGGAGTTGCGGGATCGGCCTCCAGGTGGCCGCGGCGCCGACGTCGCCGAGGCGACCGCACAGCGCCGTGTGGACGAGGATCGGCACCGAGAACGTCCGATCGCGCCCGTAGATCCGCTCGAGCGCCCCCGCGATGTCCCCGGGGGCCGTGCCGCCGGCCCGCGCCGCGATCCAGGACGCGGCGCGGGCGACCGACGTCGACGGCGCGCGCCTGTCCTCGTCCGTCGCGGCGAGCACCGACCAGGCGAGGAGCGTCGTGGAGAGGTTGGCCGGGCTCTCCGGGGTGTCGCCCCAGCCGCCGTCGGCGAGTTGCGTGGAGCGGAGCCAGGCGGCGCCCGCGTCGATCCTCCCCCGGTGCCGGTCGGTCCCACCGGACCGATCCACGAGTCGCAGTGCCGCGATCGCCGTCGCGGTGGACAGCGCGCTCGACGACAGCCGCCCCGTCCAGCAGTCACCGGTGCGCGCGCCGAGGAGGCATGCGGCGGCCTCGTGCCGGGCCGCGGCGAGCGCCGCCGAACGGAGGATCGCGTCATCCGCGCTCATGCGGTCGCGTGCCCCAGGGCCACCAGTCCGTAGAAGGTGTACTCGACGTCGGGTTCGTCGTCGGCCCACGAACCGTGGAAGGCCCCGGTGTTGGTCCAGAGCGAATCGAGGAAGTCGAGGACCGTGTCACGGCGGTCGCGCCACGGCACGTCGAGCGCGTCGAGGGCGTGGAGGACCACCGCGGTGGAGAGCAGGTCGGGGAGCGGGGCGTCGGGCGCGGCGACGAAACCGCCGGCGGGGTGCCACCGGTCCAGGAACCAGTCGCCGATCCCGGGGGGAAGCGGGTGGTCGAGTCCCCGCAGCGTCGCCACGGCCGCCGCCGTGGCGGTCGTCGATCCCTCCGCCTGGTCAGGTTCGTTCGACCAGCCGCCGTCGGCGCTCCGCAGCGTCGCCAGGGCCGCGGCGAGCCGCCCCGGCTCCGGCAGGGGCACACGCAGGTCGTCGTGGGCGTTGCGGGCGAGGAAACCGCCGTAGGCCGTGCCCCGCGCCGCGCCGCGACGCGAGGAATAGCCGCCGTCGGCGGCGCGGTGCGGTTCCAGCCCGGCCGCGATCCCCAGCCGCACGTCGTCGGGGAGGGAACCGGAGGGCTGCGAGGCCCACGCGCGCGCCAGGCAGCAGCGATGGACCCAGTCGAGCCCCGCGCCCGTGCCGTGGGTGGCGAGCCAGTCGCGCGTGGCGACGAGGTGCGGGTCGGCGTGGTCGAGCGCGTCGAGGGCCACGAGGGCGTCGAGCGCGAACGACGTGTAGTAGAGATCCCGCCGTCCGCCGCGATCGACGAATCCCCCCCCGCCGGCGGCGGCGGAGCGCACGAAGCGGACGACGAGGTCGGCGGAGTCGCCGAGCGTCCGGCGGGCGAGCCGGGCGACCTGGAGCATCTGCAGTCGCTGGCTCATCGGCCGGTCACACCCGCGCTTCGGCGCGGAGGCGTTCCTGCTCCGCCTCGCGGCAGAAGCCCTCGAACTTCACCTCGTCGAAGATCTTCGCCAGGACGCGTCGCAGAAGCCCCTTGAGCGTGGCGGATTCGAGCACGTCGAGGGCGCGCACGGCCTGCTCCTTGTAGCTCTCGAGGAGGAGCGCGGCCTTCTCGTCGGCCTTGCATTCGGCGATCGCCGCCCGGACGCGTGCCGGATCGCCCCCCTCCGGCGACTCGCCGCGGACGAGCCGGGCGAGGAGGTCGCGGTCGTCCCCGCGGGCCCGTTCCGCGGCCAGGGCCAGCACGATGCTCGGACGCGGCTGCGTGCCCGGCAGCAGGCCGGCGTCCTCCTGCAGGTCGTCGAGGTCGTCCTTGATCTGGTAGGCGATGCCCACCGCCTCGCTGAAGGCATGGAGGACGTCGGCCAACCCGTCGGCGGGACCCATCCCCGCGGCGATGGCGCCGAGTTGCAGTGCCACGTCGAAGGCCGGCGCGGTCTTGAGGCGGAAGATCTCGAGCACCTGCCGGCTGGCCAGCGCCGTGGGCCGGCGGCTCCAGGCCAGTTCCTCCCCCTGCCCGCGGCAGAGGAGGCGCTGGGAACGGGCCGCCTCCCGCACCGCCGCCGCCACCGCATCGGCTGGCAACCCGGACTCGGCCAGCAGCCGATAGCCCTCGCCGATGAGGACGTCGCCGGCGTTCAGCGCCACCGCCACGCCGTGCGCCCCGGGAAGGGTCGGTTCCCCGTAGCGCTCCAGGTCGCCGTCCTCGATGTCGTCGTGGACGAGCGACGCCTTGTGGAAGCACTCCACCGCCACCGCCACGCGCCGCAGGACGTCGGCCCGATCGTCGGACGCCTCCGGTACCAGCGCCCCGTGCACCGCCGCGGCGAGGAAGGGGCGCCAGCGTTTTCCGGCCTTCCCCAGCCAGTCGCGTGCCACCCGCTCGGCGTCCCCCTCCGCCGGGCCGAGGATGGCGTCGAGCGCGGCCGGCTCGAACCAGGCCGCCACCCGGTCGCGCAGACCGCCGAGATCGACCCGGCGCGAGGCGTCGGCCGCCTCCAGCCGGATGTAATCCCACACCCAGTCGTCGTCCACCATGGTGTCGATGCAGTCGTCCTGCAGGAGCGGCACCGCCACCGCCGGAATGGCCGCCGCCTCGACGAAGGGATGGGTCTTCTCCAGCACCGGCAGACAGCTCACGCCGACGATCGCCTCGATCTGTCCGGTCTGGATCATCGCCATCACGAGCGCCGATCCCTCCGCCACCAGCACGGCGTAGCCCAACCGCTCCGCCTCCGCCTGGAAGTCCTGGATGGAACAGAGTCCACAGCTCTTGCACAGCAGCCCGAACTCGTCGAACGGCGCCGGGCAGCGGCTCTCGACGCGCAGGCACTTCGGCATGAGGAGGAGGCGGCGGTGGAAGGGGACGGCCGCCAGGGCGTCGCGCCACGATTCGTTGTTGACGAGCACCCCGGCGTAGTCGAGATGGATCTCGGGGAGGCCGACCTCGGAAAGCGCGCTGCGGGCCCGCTCGTGCAGTTCCTCCATCCGCAGCGGCGGAACCGCGGGGCGGGTGAGGAGGTCGCGGCGGATCGCCTCGAGCAGCGAGGCGCGCTCCGGCTTCGTCTGGGGGATCTTCGGGTGCGGGGCACGCGAACGGATCAACGCCGGAGGCACCGGCGGCGGCAGGATCGCCAGCGGGATCGTCGTGCGGGCCGGGAGGATGCCGCGGGGATCGGTCGGGGTCGGATCGGCTGTCGACATGCTCGCCACCTCGGGAGTCCCTCCCGGCTCGCCGGCCGGGTGGCTGGAACGTCCGGCAATCCTATCACGTTCCGGGGTGGGCCGCCGTGCCACCGGCCGCCCGGGCCGCCAGGGCCTCCGCCGCCCGCTCGGCCGCCGCCGCCGCCTTCCGCTGGATCTCCTCCGGACTCGGCAGGGCGTCGAGCACCTCGCGGGGGATCGCCGCGGCGTCGGCGAGCTTCGTCAGGCACCGCCGCCGTTCGGCGAGCGCCTGGTCGGCGCTGCGTTCCCTCGAGAACCGCTGCTTCGCGTCGGCCGACCGTTCCCGCAGCCTCGCATAGAGATCGCCGCCGAGCAGGGCGGAGATGTCGATCTTCATCTTCTCGCGGCCGACGTCGGCCTGGGTCACGGGGGCGCCGTCGATCGGCCCGGCGTGGTACTTCGGGAAGATGATCGCCACGTCCGGACAGACCCGCGAGCAGGCCGGGCAGTTGACCTTGCAGTTGGACGGATTCTCGACCCGCAGGCGGTGGTCGGAGTCGACCCCGTAGACGTCGAACAGGCAGAAGCTCAGGCACTGCATGCAGTTGGTGCAGCGGGCCGGATCGATGACCGGGAACCACGGCTTCCA
>CAZMOU010000084.1:0-5211 GCA_964567835.1 uncultured Chitinophaga sp.
CGGTGGCCTGCGCTTGACGGCGTCGATCGATCCAGCCTCGCAGTCCCTTTTCCCGAGAGTCGCCAGGGCCGGCGCGATCCTGGAGATCACGCCATGTCCCCCGGTTCTTTTTTCCTCCCGCGCCGCGCGGGAGGCCGTTCCCCGTCCGGCATGCTCGTCGCCGGACTCCTTCTCGCCTGTCTCGTCTGGTCGGCGCCGCCGCTCGACGCCAGCCCGTTCTACGAGGGCTTCTCCTACGACGCCCAGGGCAACGTCACGCGGCACGTCCGGGCGACCTTCTCGAGCACGACGGTCGGTTCCGGCGGCCCGTCGCCCTCCAGCGAGTTGACCCTGCTGCTCGAGAACCTCGGCCCGGCGACGCGCTCGAAGGCGGACGTGCTCACCGGCTTCTACTTCAAGCTCGTCGACCCGAGTGGGAAGGTCGCACCGGGCGACATCCCGCTCCAGTGGGTGTCGGCCGGCGGAAAGGCCTGGCAGGTGCTCGGGCAGACCGACGGCGGAGCCGACGTGGGTGCCCTCTGGCACACGACCCCGAACGCCTGGAAGCCGACGAACGCCGCCGATCCGGCGCTCTCCAACCTGATGGCCACGAAGCTCGGCGAGCAGGGCTGGCAGCTGCGAGGCGATCTCGTGCCGACGGCCCCGTTCGACGTGACCTTCGGCATCGGCACGGTGGGCAACGGCGAACTGACGTCGGCCTACTCCTTCAACGGGAGATTCGTCAACGGCACCCCCTATCCCGGCTCGTCGGCCGGGATGCCCGGAAGGCAGCAGGGGAGCGACTCGATGATCAACCTGGGGATCTACTCCACGGGTGGACTCGCCGACATCGATCCCGACGAGGGCCTGACGCGGGCCGTCCTCGTCCGGAACGCCGCCACGTTCCGCTTCAGGACGAACGTGATCCTGGGGGACGATCCGGCGGGTTTCATCGACGGCGACATTATCTTCGGGTTCGGCACCTCCCCCGACGGCGTCATCCATCTCCCCGAGCCGGGCACGCTGCCGATGGCCGCCACCTTCGCCGTCGGCGCGGCGGTGATCCCGCTGCTCCGCAGGCGTCGCAGGCGGGGATGAGAGGCGCCGCGCCGCGCGGTCTCCGCCCCGTTCGGAGGCCGCGCGGACGCCGCCGCCGGGTCTCGTCGTCACGTTCCCTCCCGAGGGCATCGGTCCATGATCGTCGACCACGCGGGCCTGGCACGGCGCCCCGCCCGGCTCGGCCTGCTCCGGTGCCTCGCACTGCTCTCGCGATCCTGGGCCTTCGCCCTCCTCGGGGCGCTGGTGGCGCTCGGGGCGGTGGCCTCGTGCACCACCGACGCGGTCGTCGCCCGTGACGTGCGTCGCTCGGCCGAAGTGTCCGCGCCGTCGTCGCGCGGCGCTTCCGGTCGCGCGCCGTATCGATCATGCCCCCGACACGCTCCGGCACCGCATGCTCACTTCGGTGCTTGACTCGCCGCGGAACGCCTGTACCCTCTCTTCGTCCGAGGGTGTGGACGGGATGCGATCGCGGGTTCCGCGTCGTTTCCCCTCCCTGCCGCGGACGTCCGACGTGGGAAACGTCGGGCACGGAAGACGGGGCGAGGGACATGCAGGTTCGGCCTGCAGGTCATTCGCAGCGTAAGCCGGCGTGGAACCGGGCCTTCAGGCCCGCCTCCGTGCCGGCTTTTTTTGTTGCCGTTCGCCACGGTCCCTCGAGGGACGGTGCGACGAAAGGGGGCGAATCCGAGGGAACTCCGCGGGGGGGGTGCGCGCGTGCGGCCGCCGCCGGGGAGGGTGCAGGGACGTGTTGTCCAGATGTCACCCGCAGCAGGAGATCCCCTATGCACGACGACCGCTCCGCCGGTCTGCCGGTTCCCAGCGACCTCCAGCGACTCGCCCGCCAGGTCGCGCAGGCCGCCGGTACGTTCGAGAACATGCTCCTCCACCGCGTGCCGCGTGCCGTGAGCGTGGTGGCGGCGGACGACTGGATGGTGGTCCACCTCCAGGAGGACTTCGACCCCGTGGAACGGCGTCTCGCCGCCGCCGGCGACGGCCGTCGCCGGGTGGAGGAGTTCCACCGCTTCCTCTTCGAGAACTCCCTCCCCTCGCTCTGCGCGCACGTGCGTCGGGCGACGGGGGTGACGATCAACGGCGCCGTGGCGCACGTGGACGTCGATGCCTGCACGGTCCTGAAGACCTTCAGCACGCATCCGTCGGTCGATCTTTTCGTCCTCGGTCCGGGGCTCCCCGGCCTGGGCGTGCCGGTGAACGCTCACTGTCACGCCGATCGCGCGAACGGCACCGGATCCGTCCGCCTCTGATTCCATCCCGGAAGGAGCCGTCATTCACAAGGAGATCGCTATGCTCGTGCTCACCAGAAAGAACCGCGAGAGTGTCGTCATCGGACGTGGCGAGGATCTCGGGATCCTCCTCGAGATCACCGTCCTGGAGATCGAGGGGGGGCGAGTCCGTCTGGGGTTCCAGTGCGACACCGCCACGCCGATCCACCGCCGAGAGGTGTGGGAGCGGATTTGCAACGGCCAGGGCGACGGTCAGGGCAACGGCCATGGCAACGGCCACGCCGACGGCCGGCAGGCCGGTCTCGGGGCGGCCGGTGTGCCGCGGCTCGTGGCCCGCGGCGCGGGAGGTGCGTCGTGAAGTCACAGGGAGAGATCGAGGCCGCGTTGTGCGAGGGCGTGTCGAGGTTCCAGCAGGAGTCGATCGGTCGCGGGCCGAAGGACATCCACTGCCATCTCCTCGGCTCGCTCGTCGTCGTCCGCCTCCAGGGGGTGCTCACCGCCGCGGAGCGCCGTCTCCTCGCCGGAAGGGGGCAGTCCCAGCCGGACGGCTGTCCGGATGAGTCGGTCGACGGGGCTGCCAGCTCCCAGAGCGAGGGGGGGCAGGGCACGGCGCTCGTCAAGGAGGTGCGCAACCGGGTCGTCGCCAACGGCCGCAGCCGGTTGGGGCGGATCGTCGAGGAGGTGGTGGGGGTCCGGCTCGTGAGCGTGCACCACGACATCTCGACGGTCACCGGGGAGGAGGTGCTCGTCTTCTCGCTCGCCGCGGCGCCGGAGTGCCGCCCGCGGAAGTGTTGAGCCGGTCGAACCGGGGGGCGCGGCGTCGGCCGCGCCCCCCGGCCGACTCGGACGTCACGACCGGCCCCCGCCTCGCGACCGCTCCGTGGGCGCCGGCCCGTTCTCCCCCCAGCGATAGATCGCGGCCACGCCGGTCCGCGTCGGCATCTTCTCGGCGGGGACGATGACCACCTCGCCGCCGTGCGTGAGCACGATGTCGGCGAGCGCCCCGTAGAGGTCCCCGGCGGTCGCGTCGTCCCCGGCGGACGGGCCCTTCGTGCGCGTCTCGGGGAAGTCGATCGAGCCGGTGCGCGCGTCGATGGCCCCCGGCTCGTCGCGCCCCTCCTGGAGCAGGAGCGTCGCGATGCGGCCACCGACGGCGGCGCGGGCCGCCTCGACGAAGTCCCCCGATCCGCGGCCGTGCGCCCGGGCCTCGAGGAAGGCGTCGGCGAGATCGCGTTCCCGGCGGCGACGCGCCACGCGCAGCACGTCGCCGACGGCGTGGGCGAGCTCCGCCTCGGAGAGGAGGGAGGGATCGATCGCCACCCGGTCGCACGGCACGTGGTGCCGCGGCAGTCCCTCCTCGAACGCGGCGACGACGCGCGGCAGCCCGACGAGGATCAGCCCACCGGGTGCCGCCACGTCGGCCGAGGCCACCATCGACGCCACGTCGCGGAGATACCGGCGCGTGTCGGCATCCACCCCTTCGGTGCGGGATCCGAATCCCCCGTGGACGGCGTCGCCGAGGGCACCCAGGCCATGCATCACGCGATGGGGTTGCTCGGGGACGAACTCCACGATCGCCCCGCGCGGCACCGTTCCATCGGGGAAGGAGGGCCCCGACGAGCGGACGAGCGGCACGGGAGCGAGGCGTGGTGCCCCTTCGCCGTCGCCGGTCGCCTCGACGACGCGCACCGAGCGGCTGCCGGCGATCACCACGATCCGGCGCTCCATCGACGCCAGCCGGCGCACGAGGGGGAGGGTGTGGAAGCGCGGCCCGACGCGGGCCGCCGGCTCGAGCGCGCCCTCGAGGGGGACGATCCACGACTCCCCGTCGGCGGCGAATCCGGCGAATCCGGCGGGGCCGTTCCTCCAGAAGAGAGGATCGGCCTCGAGGTCGCGCCACGGCGCGAGGATCCGCTCGGTCTCCTCGCGACTCCGTGTGGCGACGAGCGTCAGCCAGGCCCGGTCGACGAGGTGGCGCAGCACCACCGGGTCGCCCTCGTGGTCGGGGGGATGGTGCTTCGGCACCGAGAGCGACACGCAGGGGATTTTCCGCGGACGCAGGAGCGTGCGCAGCGTGTCGGCGGACAGGGGCAGGGGGGGGGGCAACGCCAGGGGGCGACTCCGTCGGGGAAGGTGACGCTTCCCTGCGCGGAACGGGCCATGTCGATGGGGCGGACGGTGGCGGTCGGGGATGCGGCCGGTGGCGGCTCCGCGGTCACAGGCGCCGCGGCGCGGGCGTGCTCCTCCACGGTGGCAATCACCTCGCCCGGCGACCGTCGTCACGGATCGTCTCCGCCCCGGCCGCCGCCCCCGCCACCCGCGCGCCGAATCGGCCCCGGGTGGGGCGTGCCTCGGCGCGGGTCCACCGATCCGGCCGCCGTTCGGGGCGGCGGGAGGGTGGACGGCGCGGGGGGATCGGGCGGGGTAGCGGGGGGCGGCCGGGTCGCGGCGGGTCAGAAGCAGCCGTGGCGGACTTCCGCGGCGATCAGCTCGCGCAGGCGCTGGATCGCCTGTTTCTCCTCCGCCTTGGCGTCCTCCCAGAAGCGGCGGATCTCGATGCGCCAGCCGGCGTTGGCGATGTACTGGTCGTAGCGCCAGAGGGCGTCGAGGCGACGGTTCAGGTCGTGGACGAGATCGTGGTCGTGGTCGGCCAGACCGCACGACTCGCCGAGATGGCGGTATTCCGATTCGGTGGCGATCGACATCGAAGGTCTCCGTGGATGCCGGCCGTGACGACGGCCGTGGGGATGGAAGAGCGTGACAGGGAAACTTCGTGGTGGGTCGCGCGGGGCGGGCGTTCAGCCGGCGGCGCGCCGGAGTCGGCGGCGGACGAGCGCGACGAGGAGGCCCGTCGCCGCGGCACCGCCGGCCAGCGCCGGGCCGCCCGGTTCGGGGACGGCGGCCACGCGAACCCCGTCGATGCCGACGCTGT
>CAZMOU010000084.1:5221-18687 GCA_964567835.1 uncultured Chitinophaga sp.
GTTGAGTTCCCAGACGATGCCCGCCGGGCGGTCGACCGGCAGATCGGCGGTGACGCCGACGAGGAAGCGGAACGTGATCAGGTCGCCGTTGTCGAGCGCCGGGGTGAAGGCGTTCCAATCGATGTCGAAGGCGCTCGTGACGTGGTTCGGGAAGTCGGTGGTCCGTCCGGCGAACGAGGCTCCGTCCGCGGCGAGCGGCGGGGGCGAGGGGGGGGCGTCGGGCGGGTGGTGCCCCTGCGCCGTCCCCGACCAGGCGATCGGCGCGGCGAGCCAGTCGGACCACGCCGCGTCGGTCGTCCGCATGAAACGGAACTGGACCTGGCCGAGGGCCAGGGGATCGATCGGCGCGGTCGTGCCGCCGACCGGGAAGTCGGTCCAGTGGGAGAAGTCGACGTGGACGAAGGGCTGCGGCACAGGCTGCCCCTGCTGGGAGAGTTCGAACAGCGGGCTCTCGGCCCAGGCCACCTGCCCGCTCGCCGGCACGGGGTTGCCGATCCAGGCGTGGAGCGCCCCCTCGGCGGAGCTCGTGCCGGGTTGCCACTCCCAGAAGAGGGAACCGGGGGTGGTGGTGTGGAAGGTCCAACCCTCGAGCTTGTTGTTGAAGTTGTATTCGACGTTCGAGGCGCTCGCCGGCGTGGCCGGCACGAAGCCCGCGGCGATCGACAGGGCGAGCAGGAGGAACGGGCGTTTCATCGGAGGAGCCTCCGCCTGGGAAGGTGAACCCACGGCGTCCGCTGCCCCGCCAGTGCGCCCGGGTCTCTCCGGACGCGACGCGTCGAACAAGAGGCGGGTCAGGCGCCCACCGTCGCCGGACGGCCGAGCCATGGAGTGGCTGCCGAACCGTAGTCGCGGAGGAGGGCGACGACACGCTCGTCGCTCACCTGCTCGAAAGACCGGTAGAACTGCCCCACGGCCAGGAAGTCGGCCGGCTCCTCGAGACACTCGAGCCGGTCGCACAGCGCCCGGATCGCCGGCAGACGCTCGGGCGACGCCACGGGGAGCGCGACGACGACATGGGCGGGGCCGGCGGCGCGCACCGTGCGCAGGGCCGCGATCATCGTCGCCCCGGTGGCGAGACCGTCGTCGGTGACGATCACCGTGCGGCCGGCGATCGGGGCCCGGGGGCGCACCGCCCGGTACATCTCCCGGCGGCGTTCGATCTCGCCGAGTTGCCGCCGTCGCTCCGCCGCGATCCAGGATTCGCCGACGTCGTTCATCGCCGCGGCGAAATGGTTGAGCCACACCTCGCCCGTCTCGGACACCGCCCCGAGGGCGAGCTCCGGCTGGTGCGGGGCACGCAGCTTCCGCGCGAGCACGACGTCGAGATCGGCGGCGAGGCCGCGCGCGAGCACGGCGCCCACCTCCACGCCGCCGCGCGGGATGGCGAGGACGAGCGGCCGCGTCGCCGCCGCCGCCGTGACACCCCGGTCGCGGAGCCTGGCGACGAGCATCCAACCGGCCTGTTCCCGGTCGAGGAACCGTGTCATGGTCGAGTCTCTCCGAGGGGGGAGTGGGAAGGGAACGGGGGCGGTGCCGGGTCACGAAGGGACGGCACGGAGGTACCGGCGGAACCATTCGGCCGCGAGCCGGGCCGCCTCGGCGAGCGTGCCCTCCTCCTCGAAGAGGTGGCTCGCGCCGCGCACGACCGCCAGCTGCCGTTCGCCCCCGAGGTGGTCGAGCGCGCGGCGGTTGAGCTCGAGGACGTCCTCGTCGCGGCTGCCGACGAGGAGGAGCACCGGCACGTGCACCCGGGCGAGTGCCGCACCGGCCAGATCGGGGCGGCCGCCGCGCGACACCACGGCCGCCACGCGCCGCTCCCGCGACGCCGCCACGAGGGCCGCGGCGGCACCGGTGCTCGCGCCGAAGAGCCCGATCGGCAGCGCGGCGGTGGCGGCGTGCGAGGCCAGCCAGGCGAGTGCCCCGAGGAGCCTCTCGGCGAGAAGGTCGATGTCGAAGACGTTTCCCCGGTCCTCCGCCTCCAGTGGCGTGAGGAGGTCGACCAGGAGCGTCCCCAGCCCCGCTTCCCGGAGCACCCCCGCCACGAACCGGTTCCGCGGGCTCGTCTGCCCGCTGCCGCTGCCATGGGCGAAGACGACGACGCCGTGGGGATCGTCGGGGAGGGCGAGCGTGGCGGCGAGTTCGAGCGGCGCGCCGGCCCGATCGCGGCAGGGGACGGCGATCGTGGACTCGGTCCGGGGGACGACGGTGATCATGACGCCACCTCGCCACGGGCCGGCGGGGTGGCGGGGATCGCCGGCCCGGTGACGTGGACCCACGTCGCCTGCGGACCGTCGTCCCCATCCTCGACGGTGAACCGGACCGGGGTGCCGGGGGCCACGTCGGAGAGACAGCACTCGGTGAGCGCGTTGGCGTGGAAATAGACCTCGCGGCCGTCGGGGGTGACGATGAAGCCGTACCGCTCCTCCGGGAGGACGCGGAGCACCCGGCCCTCGTCGTGGGGCTGGTGCGTCTTCACCTCGTCGCGGCGCTCGCGCACGTGCTCCTTGAGCCGCCGCCGCGCGGCGTCGAAGGCGTCGCGGAGGGCGACGAACGCATCCTCGTGGGCGTGGTCGCGGCAGTGGCTGCGGTTGACGATGATGTCGACGCCCGGCACGACCACGTCGACGCGCACCGACCAGAGCCGGCCGCGACGCGGATGGCGGTGGGGCTGTGACAGGACGACGTGGCAGCCGACGATCTCGTGGGAATAGGTCTCGAGATCGTGGGCGTGGGCGAGGGCGGCGTCGCGCACGGCGTCGTCGACGGCGACGCCGTCGAAGGAAACGGTCGGCTGGGTCTGCATCGGTGGCTCTCCGCCGGCAGCGGGCACGCATCTCGGTGCCGGCGGCCGGGTCGGGATCGAACGCACGCCGCATCCCCTGCTCACGACGTCCGATCATCGCCGCGTCGGGCGGGGCGGGCCAGCGGGGCGGGGATGCCGCCGGCCTTCGGCGGGGAGATCCGGGACGGACACTTCGCGTCCGTCTCCGTGCTCAGGCGCGCTCGAGCCGCGGCGCGCGCTCGTCGGCGAACGTGACCACGAACATCTCCTCGTCGGAGTCGGGCGCGATGTCGTGGAGGAGCGACTCGGTGCGGCGCCCGATCGTGCCGGAGAGCGCGTCGAGGAGCGTGTCGCGGGCCCGGCGCACCACCTCGTCGCGCACGGTCCGGATCAGCGCCTCGCCCTGTGCCGGAGTCTGGCCGTCGGTGGAGCGGAGCGTCTCCTCGGCCCGCGTGAGCACGCCGCGGAGGTGGACGAAGAGGCAGTCCCCCTGGAGCGAGGCGGAGATCTGATCGGGCCCGCGCCCGACGACGTCGCGGTGGAAGCGCGTGATCACGTCGCACGCCGCCGCCTCGACCTGGCCGGCCGAGGGCCTGTCGTCCGCCCACCGTTTCCGTGTCACGTGTCGCCCTCTCCCTGCTCGAGCCTCGTCGCCGCCGGCACCCGCTCGGCACGCGGCCGCCATCCCGAAGACACTACCATCGGTCGCCGGGACGGTCCACTCGTGGGGGGGGGTGGTGGGGGCTCATCGGAGGGGGTGTGCGGAGGAGCCACCCGATCGGTGCTCCCCCCGACCGCCGCGGGCGCGGTGCCCACGAACGGGGGCGCGGAGCCGCTCGCCATGTGGCACCGTCCCCGTCACCGGGCACCCGAGGGCCGGTGACGGGGGGACGGGGCTCACGAGGCCTGGAACGTGCCGCCGACGGCGGCGGTGGTGTCGATGTTCAGGCCGTTACCGCTGATCGTGTTGCCGACGACGGTGGTGCCGGTCGAGTTCCCCTTGGCATAGAGGCCGAAGGCGGTGTTCGACACCAGCCGGTTGGCGTTCACGATCGAGAGGCCGCGGGCGTCCTCGAGCACGACGCCGCTCGAGTTCGACTCGATTTGGCTCCCCTCGACGAGCGTACCCTCGCAGTCGCCGGTGCCGTAGAGGCCGAAGGCGGCGCTGCCGACGAAGTGGTTTCCGCCGTTCACGGCAAGGCCGCGGGCGCCCGAGAGGAGGAGCCCGGTTTGGTTGCCGGAGACCATCGTCCCGACCACGCTCGACCCGGCGAGCGATCCGCGGGCGAAGATGCCGACGGCGCTTCCCGTGACGGTGTTCAATTCCCCGGCGCCGGAGCCACCGAGGGCGAGGCCGGAGACGCCGTCGAGGAACACGCCGTGGGCCCCGACGGAGGAGCCGTTGACGGTGTTGCCGACGACGCGCGTGCCGGTGGCGTCGCCCGAGGCGTAGATGCCGTGCGCCGTGTTGGCGACGATCTGGTTCGACCCCTGCACCGCGAGCCCCGTCGCACCCGCGAGCCAGATGCCGACGACGTTCTGATCGACGGTGTTGCCGGCGATCGACGTGCCGGAGCAATCCCCCTCGGCGAGGATCCCGTAGGCGCTCGCCGCGGTGAAGCGGTTGCCCCCGGCGAGTCCGAGGCCCCTGGCGCTCGAGAGGATCGCCCCGGCGGTGCCCCCCGTCACCGTGTTGGCACGGATCTCGCTGCCGTCGAGCGCGCCGCGGGCGTAGACGCCGACCGTCCACCCGGAGAGGACGTTGCCGTCGCCGAGGGTCGCCCCGGTGGCACCGTCGAGGAACGCCCCGTAGGAGCCCCCGCCGCTGATCGTGTTGCCGCTGACGCGGCTGCCGGTCGAGACCCCGCCGATGAACACGCCGAAGGCGCTGCTCCCGGTGATCGTGTTGCCGCCGCCGATCGTGGCGCTCGTGGCCGCGGAGAGGACGACACCGGCGACGTTCGTGTCGACGACGTTCCCGGAGAAGGTGGTGCCGGTGGCGTCGCCGCTGACGAGCAGACCGTAGGCGGAAGCTCGCGAGACGACGTTGCCGCCGTCCACGACGAGCCCGGTGGCGTCGGCGAGGACGACGCCGGAGCCGTTGGTGTCGACCGTGTTGCCGCGCACGGAGGACCCGCCGAGCGTGCCGCGGGCCCAGATCCCCACCGCGGCATCCCGGACCACGTTCCCCGCGCCGGGGTCGATCCCGCCGAGGGCGAGGCCGTCGACCCCGTCGAGGAACACCCCCACGGTCCCCGCCCCCATCCCCGCGAACGTGTTGCCGCGGACGACGGAGCCGGTGCCGTCGCCGACGGCGTAGAGGGCGTGGGCGGAGTTGTCCCGGACGACGTTGCCCCCCTGGACGGAGAGGCCGGTCGCCCCCGACAGGCAGATGCCGACGGTGCTCCCGGAGATCGTGGCGCCCGACACGACCGTGTCGATGAACACGCCCCTGGCGAGGAGCCCGTAGGAGGGGTTGGCGGCGATCCGGTTGTCGCCGGTGATGGCCAGATGCCGCGTGTCGTCGAGGACGATGCCGGAGCCGTTGGCCTCGACGCGGTTGTCGATCACGGCGGAGGATCCGAGACCGGCGCTCGCCTGGATCCCGATCATCGACGCGGTGATCAGGTTCCCGTTGCCCGCCTCACCGAGATGGATGTTCTTGGCGTCGTCGAGGAAGACGCCGTAGACGCCGCTCCCCGAGCCGTCGACGGTGTTGCCGCGGATGGACGTCGTCTGCGTGGCGACGCCGGTGGCGTAGATGCCGTAGGAGTCGTTGCCGACGATCAGGTTGCCCCCCTCGATCGTCATGCCGCCGGCGGCGGAGAGATAGACCCCCACGGCGTTGCCGGCGATCGTGCTTCCGCGGAGCGACGTGCCGGGGGAGTTGCCCGAGACGTAGACCCCGTAGGCGCCGTGGTCGCGGATCGTGAAGCCGGCGAGCGACGTGCCTGCGGAGGAGATGAGGAGCACGCCGGAGCCGGCGCTGTTGCGCACCGAGCTCCCGGGCACCTGCATGTCGACGTTCCCCACCCCTGCCAGGACGAGGCCGTTGACGGCCGCGCCGGGCGCCGAGCCGTCGATGGCGACGGTCGAGAGCGCCGTCACGCCCCAGGCCGACGAGACGAGGAGCGAGGCCAGCGGGAATCCGCTCCCCACGGCCTGCTCGAAGCGCACCAGCCCGCTGCCCGCGGCGAGGGCGAGGTTCCGGGCACCGTCGAGCGACGAGGAGAAGACGACGTTCCCGCCGCCCGAGGCGAGCGTCGTGTCGGCGGCGAGGACGACCGGGTCGCCGAAGGTCTGCGCGCCTGTGGTGGTGAGGACTCCGGCGAGCGTCGTCGTGCCGCCGTTGCCGGTGGAGAGCCCGGCGAGACCGGTGAAAAGCGCCCCGTCGATCGCCGTCGTCCCGGCGAAGTCGATCGCGAGCGACCGGCCCGCCCCGGCGACGCCGGCGCCGAACGATCCGGAGGCGGCGGTGAGGGTCACGAGCGGGGCGTCGAGCGTCACCGTGCCGGAGTAGGACTGCTGCCCCGACGTGGTGACGTCGGCGGCCACGATGGTCGCCCCGGAGACGAGCAGGTCGACGAGGCCGCCGACGGCGCCGCGGAACTCGGCGTCGCCGAGGATGGAAAGCGACCGGCCGCCGCCGTCGATGGTGGCGTCGAAACGTGCGGCCGTCGCGCCGAGCGTGACGTCGGCGGACGGGGCGAGGTCGCCGAGACGGACCGGGCCGCGGTAGCGCTGTGCGGCTCCCGGCGTGATCACCGGCGCCCGCAGCGAGATCGAGGAGCCGACGAGTTCGAGCGCCGTCCCGGCGGCGAGGGAGAGCGTCCCGCCGGGGGCCGTCCCCTGCGTGATCACCGGCTGCACGTCGTCGCGGCCCACGATCAGCCGCGACGCCACGATCGCCTCGAGGAACGGATTGAGGTCGGGCCCGAGGTCGAAGACCTGCCCGGCGAGGAGATTGCGGATCGAGACGGTACCGGCGGTGGAGATGACGCCGCCGGAGGCGAGATCGCCGAAGAAGCTGTCGGCGGTGAACGACAGCGCTCCGGTGGCCGACACGACGCGGCCGTTGTCGTCGTAGAGGCCGGGGGAGTCGGTGTAGGGGAAGAACCCGAGCGGATTGCCCACCCCCGCGTGGCCGGTGGCAGACACGCTGCCCGCCGCGGTCCGCACCTCGCCGGTCGTCTGCAGCCAGATGCCGTAGTTGCCGCTCGTGCCCACGGGGGCGCCTCCGCCGAAGCCCTCGATGGCGACGTCGCCCGGGGCCCCCGCCGCCGACAGGGTCCGCACCAGGCCGGCGAGGACGACGCCGACGGCGTCGCCGTTGACCGACGCCCCGGTGCCGGTGATCGAGATCGCGCCACCGGTCGAGGAGACCGACGCGCCGGGTCCGACGACCACGCCGTGGTTGCCGGTGCCCTCGCCCGACGAGGCCCCCCCGATGCCCGTCAGGGTGACCTTGCCGAAGGTCGTGCCGTCGTCGCCGGCGCTCACGCTCCCGAGGACCGTGATCCCCACCTGGTCGCCGAGGATGCCGTCGCCCCCGCGGCCGGAGATGTCGATCGAACCACCCGCCGTGGTCACCGATCCGGTGGCGGAGATCGCCACGCCGGCCGCGACGCCGACCGACTGGAAGCCCTCTTCGGCGTCGAGGGTGAGGAAGCCCGACGCGCTCGACAGCGCCGCGTTGACGTCGATCCGCGCGGCGGTGACGGAGAGCGAATGGGCCCCCGAGAAGGCGGTGGCCCCGTCGAAGTTCACGGTGCCCGACCCGGGGATCGCCAGCGACAGGAGGAAGTCGGCGTCGTAGGTGGCGCCGGGCGCGCTTGTCCCGAACGTCACCGTGGCCCCCAAGGCGGAATCGGTGACGAAGGCCGTCACCACCCCGAGCGACGGCGAGACCGTGAGCGTGTTCGTGCCGTTTCCGACGATCTTTCCGGGGATGTCGAAGCCGGTGAAGGTGCGGTTGGTGGTGACCGAGTACCCGTTGCTCCCCGTGGCGGTGGTGACGAGCGCCTCGTTGAGATTGTCGATGACCAGATCGAGGACGCCGCCACCGAAGCTGAAGGCGGTGAGCAGGGCCCGCGGCTCGAGCGGTTCGTGCGACAGTCCGGCCGGGCGGCCGCGACGGCGGGGAGCGGCGGACGGAGAGGCGGCGCGGCGGGAGCGGCGGAGCATGGCAGGGCCCTCGGGGGTGTCCGGTGGACACCCGGGGCCCGGGCCGAGGGCACGGGGAGGGGTTCGCCGGACGGATGGTCTCGGAGCCGTCCGTCCGGGGAACGTGTCGTGCCGCGTGAGGGGCACGGTGCCGTCGATGCCTGGCACTGCTCGCGGGAACCCTACGCCGCTCCCCCCCGGCGGGCAACTCTCCCGGCAGACCGCGGGCCCGGCGGGGGAAAACGTGGGGAACGTGCGTGGCGATCACCCTGGACACGCCCCGGCCCCGCGCGGCGCGGCGGCGTCCGCGAGCGCCGATCAGTCGTCGCCGGCGACCACCTCTCCGCCGGCACGCGAGCCGAGCGCCTGCCAGGCGGTCGGATCGATTGCCGCGCTGACGGTGCGCACCGACCCGTCGAGGAACAGCGCCCCGACACCCCCGGGATGGTGACTCCGGGCGGGAATGACGCCGTACGTCGGCTCGGTGGTGCTCCTCCCCTCCCGCGAGCTCGTCACCGAGATGTCGTAGGTCGATCCGCCGCTGACGTGCGGAATGACGGTGTTCGGCGGGAAGGTCGTGGTGAAGCCGTTGTGGATCGCCCGGCCGCAGACCCATTCGGTGTGCCCGTTGGTGGCCGACCACGACCCGCCGGCGGTGAACACGTCGGCCGGAGTCGCGGGGGGCGCGGGGGGCGGGGTCGAGCAATCGTGGTAGCGGGGGGTGAAGGCCTTCACCTCGGACATGGCGAGCGTCTTGCTCAAGCCGTCGGTGAACGAGGCATGACGGAACTGCGAGTCGGGGGCGAACGCGGCGCCTCCGTCGCGGCGGGTGGCCGGATCGAAGACGAGGTAGTGTCCGACGGACAGGGCGTAGTTGAGCGGGTGGTGTTCCGGTGTGCCGTCACTCGCCAGTCGGGCCTGATTCCGCGGCTCGCTCGGGCACATGAGGACGTCGACCCGCGTCGACGCGAGGATGAAGGGCATCACCGGCGGCCTGTGGGCGGCGTCGTGGTAGCCCTTCTTGAAGTCGATCGTGCGGTAGACGGTGTCCCCCTCGAGGTAGGGCAGCATGAGCGACTGCCCCGACCAGGGCTGGCTGGTGGTGCCGCTTGCCAGCTTCGATCCCGCCAGGTCGCTGGATGGCGGGAAGACGCGCTTCCCGGTGGCGAAGTTGTGCATCGCCAGCCCCAGTTGCCGGAGGTTGTTCTGGCAGCCGGCCCGCCGGCCTGCCTCCCGCGCCGCCTGCACGGCCGGGAGCAGGAGACCGACGAGCGAGCCGATGATGGCGATCACGACGAGCAGTTCGACGAGGGTGAACGCCCGTGGCCCGGGGAAACGCCGGCCCAAGCGCCCGCGACCCTGGGCCTCTTGCCGTGGAACGGAACGGAGGAACATCATCGGAATCCTCGGGGCCATCGATGGGATTGAGACTCAATCTCAACAGCGAGTCCTTTTACGATAGCCATGTGTGTGAAAAAGTCAACGTTCTGTGCCGATGCCGACGCGTGCAAATCGGGTCGCCCCGCCCGGTCCGCGGGTAGATTCGGGGGGTGGCGTCCGCACCGTCCCTCGATTCCCGGATGGCTCCTGCGATGCACGAACTGTCGATCGCCGCCCGGGTGATCGACGTCGCCGCGCGGCATGCGGCCGGGCAGGGTGGGGGGCGGATCGTGGCGGTGACGCTCCGCATCGGCCGGCTCTCCTGCGTGAGCCCGGAGGCCCTCCGTCAGGGCTTCGCACTCCTGGCGGAGGGAACGCCCTGCGCCGGGGCGGCGCTGCACGTGGAGGAGGTGCCGGTGCGGGTCTGGTGCGAGTCGTGCCGCGAGGAGCGCGAGCTTCCCGGCATCCAGCGGCTCGCCTGCCCGGCGTGCGGCGCGGCGGCCGGCGCGATCCGGGCCGGCCGCGAGCTCGACGTCGAATCGATCACCGTGGAGGACCCATGAGCCTGTTGCCCACCACGCCCCGGATCCTCGAGGTGCGGACGAGGATCCTGAAGACGAACGACGAGACGGCGCGGGGGATGCGGGCCCGCTTCGAGGCGGCCGGGGTGCTCGTCGTGAACATGGTGTCGAGTCCCGGGAGCGGCAAGACCGCCTTCCTCCGCGAGACCCTCGCGCGGCTGGTGGCCAGGGGCGTGCCCGTGGCGGCGGTCGTCGGCGACCTCGAGACCGACAACGACGCACGCCGGCTCGCGTCGAGCGGGGCCCCGGTGAAGCAGATCAACACGCACGGCCTGTGTCACCTGGAGGCGGCGATGGTGGGGGAGAGCATCGCCGACTGGGACGTCTCCGGCCTCCATTACCTCTTCGTCGAGAACGTGGGCAACCTCGTCTGCCCCGCCAGTTGGGATCTCGGCGAGTCGGTGCGGCTGGCCCTCCTCTCGGTGACCGAGGGGGAGGACAAGCCGCTCAAGTATCCGGGCCTGTTCAACACCGCCGACATCGCGGCGATCACCAAGATCGACCTCGCCGGAGCCTGCGACTTCGACCGGGCCGCGGCCCGCTCCGCCCTCGAGGCGGTGCGCCCCGGGATGCGGATCCTCGAGACCTCCGTGAAGGAGGGCACGGGGCTCGAGGAATGGCTCGACTACCTCGCCACGCGCCGCGCGGGGCTCGCGGGTCCGACCGGGGGAAACCGCGGGGCCCCCGAGGCCCCGGCCGGGTGACAAGGCCGACGCGGCCGATGGTCGCCGGCCGGGCCCTGCCGCAGGCCGGCGCCGCCCCCCACCCGGCGAGAACGCGCTCACGGCCCCAGGATGCGCAGCGCGTGTCCCGGGCGGTCGGCGTGCCAGTACTCGTGATCGTCGCCGAACTCCTGCCCGTCCGGGGCGTGCCACACCACCGGCCAGTGCCCCCATTTGCTCTCCACGAGCACGAAGCCCCCCGCGCCGACCGCCTTGACGATCCCGGCGTGGAACGCCCGGCCGTCGTCGTCGGGGGCCGGATCGACGACGCGGCGGTAGCCGTTGTCGCGGAGGATCGCGTCGATGCATTCGGTGGGGACCCAGTAGCGGCCGTCGGCGAAGACCCAGCCGGGGCCGTTCGAGCGGCGATCCCCCTCCGCCGCGACGATCACCCGGCCGTCGAGTTCGCGCGGGATCGCTCCGGCATCCGCCCCTTCGGCGTCGGCGGGACGGGCGAGCGGCACGGGCAGTCCGCGGTCGGTGGAGGCCTCCACGCCCGTCACCGGAACGAGCCGCTCCGTGGCCGGCCCGATCGGTGCGTGGCGGGTGGACGAGCGCGTGGCGACGCCGATCGCCACCGCAGTCGCCGCGCAGGCCGCCGCCGCGGCGAGCATGACGCGTCGGGACGCGACTCGACGGCGACCGGCAGGAGGTCCGCCGGCCGACCACGCACCCGCCGCGAGGGCCGCGGCGGCAGAGACGAGACACAGGGGCACGAGTCCGATCATGGGGCGTGGTGTTCGTCAGGGTGCGGCGGTGCCGGACACCCTCTCCCGCGCGCGGGAGTGGGCCGGTCTCCGCGACTCCAACGGGCCGGCCTCGGTCGGGGTTGCGGGGTTTTCCGCCGACTCCACCCCGCGGGGGGCGCCGCGCCTCACCACCGTCCGGGAGCGATCCCCCCGTGCGGTCGAACGGATGACGCCGCGCGTCGCGGCGACGGCTCAATCCCCCGCGGCGGCCGTCACCACGAGTTCAACCCGGCAACCGGCGCCGAGCCCCGCCTGGAGCAGGGCACGGACGGGGGGATGACCCTCCGGCACCCAGGCGTCCCACACTTCGTCGAAGGTGGCGGCGTCCGATCGGTCGGCGAGGAACACGAGCACCTCGAGCAGGCGTGAGCGGTCGCTCCCCAGCGCCGCGAGCGTGGCATCGACCTGGGCGAGCACCTGCCCGGTCTGTGCGCGGAGGTCGCCGGCGGTGTCGTCGGCGACCTCCACCCAGCGGGCGACGCCCCGGTGGACGACGACGTCGGCCCAGCGTTTGGAACTGACGCTCCGATGGATGTCGGTCAAGGGTGCCTCGCGACGTCGCCGGGGGCCGTTTTCCCGGCATCATAGCCGGGCAGGGCCCCCCGTTTTCCTGGCAGTGGAGGGGTCGCCCCCCCCTTCTCGGACCACATTTGGCACCCCGTCCTTCATGCTTCCGGCCAACGCGGGCGACGGGATCCCAGGGGGGGGACGCGCCGGACGACGGACCGACGGGTCGCCCGCGACAGACGGGAGCCGATGATGGCAGCGACGGGCACGAGTGGGCAGTTCGAGGCCGCCGTGGGGGTGATCGTGAACCAGTTCCTGCGCGATCTGGTGGGGAGGGGGGCGAACACCGTCTCGGCGGTCCGCCACCGGGATCTTCTGGTCGTCCGTCTCGGCGGTGTCCTCACGAAACTCGAGGAGAGCCTTTCGCTCGACGACGCCGAGGAGGAGAGCCGGACCCTCGCCAGGGCGATCCGCCACCGGCTGGTGACCCGGAGCCGGCAGCGTCTCGCGGCGACGCTCGCCTCCGCCACCGGCTCGAGCCTGGCCGCGATCCTCCATGACTGCGACGATCGCTCCGGGGAGGAGGTGTTCGTCTTCCGGTTCGCCGAGGGGGATGGCCCACGTCGCCGGGACGCCCGATCAGGCTGACCCTCCGTCGGTTTCCTTGCCGGTCCTGCGGTCGCGCGACTTGCCGTACAGGGCGAGGATCCTCCGGGCCGTGTCGACGACCGTCGTGCGCATGTCCGCCGGCTCGAGGACCTCCACGTGCTCCGCGAGGCCCAGCAGCTGCGGCAGCATCTCGCCGTCCCAGGCCCGCTCGATGTCGAGCACGACGCTGCCATCCGGGCGGTGGGTGACCCGCTGCCCCGGATGGAACGGCTTCTCACAGGCCCACTTGGCACGCTGCGGGGAGACGCGGAGGCGGTATCGGCGCGGCTGCTCCTCCGACGACCGGAAGATGGTGACGCTGTCGGCCAGCTGGTCGGCCACGCTCGTCTCCCTCCGCTCGAAGGAGTCGGCGGTGACGCGCGCGGAGACGAGGCGATCCAGCTTGAAGAATCGCAGCCCCCCCGCTGGTTTGCCGGGGCCCTCCGCCGGATAGCCGGCGACGTACACCGCGGAGTCGTAGACGACCATCGATTCGGGCCGGATGCGCCGGCGGAGCGGACGCTTGTTCCGCAGCCCCTGGTAGCTGATGTCGAGCTCGAGGCGGTTGCGGATGGAACGGTTGATCGCGGCCAGGAGCTTCGCCCGGTACCGGCCCTGCGTCGGCTTCGGGTGCACGACGAGGCCGTCGCGGTGTTCGTGGGCGAACTTGACGAGGGCGGGGGAGGCCAGTCGGTCGGCCCGGGCGAGCAGCTCGGAGATGCCGCGCCAGTAGAAGGTTCCGGCGAGGGGGGAGAGGAAGTCCCGCGCCGCCAGGAGCGCCAGCACCTCGGGGAGCGACATCGGCGGCGGTGCGAGGCCGCCGCGTGCCGGCGCCCCCTCGAGCGACCAGCGCATCCCGCCTCCGCGGCCGGCCCGGGCGGCGGGCTCGCGCCGCAGCGGATAGCCGAAGCTCTCGAGGAAGCCGAGATCGCGA
>CAZMOU010000084.1:18697-19449 GCA_964567835.1 uncultured Chitinophaga sp.
TCTCATCGAGCAGCACGACGCGGAAGCCGTCGACGCCCCGGTCGAGAAGCCCGTCCTTGAGTTCGGCGGTGGTGAGGGGACGACGGGCGTCGGAGAGCATCTCGACCAAGTGGCACATCCGCAGCAATTGCTCGTAACGGCTGATCGAGTTCACGGTGCGCGTCCTGGTGCCGACGGGAACGTCCCGATGCGGGGCCGGTCGTCGGTCGCCCGTCAGTCGGTCCCTGACACGGTACCCTCGTCTCCCCCCACCTTCGACACCCCCGCCCGACGCCCGATCGCGGCGGGCCGCGCGGGGAGGCGGCCACGCCGACGCACCCCCCGATCGAACCTCGAGTCCCTTCCTGCGAGTGATCTTCGGGGTGAGCGCGAGCGGCCCACGAAACGACGATGCCCCGCTGAGCGGTCTCCGCGGGGCATCCGTCGATGGTGGGGTGTGCAGGGTCCGATCAGGGAAGGATGACGGAGTCGATCACGTGGATCACGCCGTTCTTCGCCCCGATGTCGGTCTTGATGACGTTGGCCTTCCCGGAATCGGTGCCGACCTTCACGCCGGAGACTTTGACGTCGTTGCCGGCGGAAAGCCCGCCGGCTTCGGTGAACAGCGCCTGATGGCGCACCGAGGTGGCCAGCGACCACAGCCGTTGGGGCTGCAGCCCGACGGCGATGACGAGCACGATGAGCACCACGCCGAGGATCCCGGCGCGCACGAGATTGGTACCGCGATACTTCAGCATTAGGGCTCGGAACAC
>CAZMOU010000085.1:0-19388 GCA_964567835.1 uncultured Chitinophaga sp.
GGGGTGGTCTCCCATTTGATCGTGGAAGTCGTGAGACGTTCGCGGTATCGCCCGATTTCTTCAGCAACAACCTGCGGTTCACGCTCGACACGCAGTGCAGGGAAGTCGAGGTGTACGAGGCGAATGGCGGTCGCTTCCGCCTGCACTTCAGATACAAGCAGTTCAAGGAAGTCGTTTCCAAGTTCTACGGGGAAGTGCTGGAGGACTTTCGGAGCCATTACCCGGAACTCGAGGACAACGTCGCCTTCCGGCGACTCCTCGCCCGGTAGGTCGGACAAGATGGCGGCGCACGGCAGTGCGACGGAGGCGAAATGGGGATGAAGGTCGTGGCCACCACGAGATGTTTTGCCTTCGGGCATCCGGAGTTTCATCTCGTCTGCGACGCCGCCGTTCCCCGGGCGGATGTCGATGTTCTCGCTTTCTTTTTGGAGGAGTCCGTCGAGAACGGGGCTCGGTTCGACGTGGGCGATCTGGTCGCGATGGGCTCCATGCTCCTGCGAGTCGCGATGGTCGGCGAGTCGTTCACCCTCGAGGAGCCTGACTTTCGGTCGATGCCGATCGGATGGGTGGAAGGCGTCACTCGGTCGATGCGGCACTTGCGCTGGCAGAGGGACGTCGCTGCGAGTGTCGGACTCGATGGCGAGATCGACTTGCCATCCATTCGTAGCAGCCTCTTGGTGGGTGCCGACCTGTCACCGCGGGACGAGACCATCGTGCTCGACAGGATGAAATCCGATCGCTCGGATTCCGGATGGTTCGTCGGTCGCAGCGATTCCGCACTCGCTTATCACGATGAGGCCAGTGTGAATCGCATGTCCGTCTATCAGGCCATGGTGCATTGGCCGAAGATCGGAGGATTCCTCGGCCTGCCCGCCGGTTGTCGTGTCGAAACGGGCGGGAGGAGTCCACGCATCACTCGCGACGGTCGTGCACTCGAAATCAAGCCGGGGAGTCTGATCGACGCTCTTGCTCGGGGCCTGAAGACGGATCCCGCGCGGTGAGCGTCACCATGCCCGATCGGGGATGGAGGCGTTCGATCGGGCTCGGTCGGCCCTGCCCGCGCGAGTGCATGCGGGCTCCGGAACCGTGGCGTGTGGCCGGGGCCTGACGGCCGACCCGGTGCGGCCGGTGGTGCCGGGCGGTGCCCTCCTTATGATGGGCGGCGTGACGGCGCCCCGTCGGCGTCGCACGCCCCCCTGCCCCGAGGAATCTCTGATGCCTCCGCTCGCCGGCTCCGCTCCCTCGAACCTGCCTCCGGCCCGCTCGCTCCGCCTCGTGATGCACGGTGCCGCCGGACGCATGGGGCAGCGGATCATCGCCTGCGCCGCCGCCGAGCCGGCCGCCTGGACGCTCGTGGGGGCGATCGACCGCGAAGGGCATCCCAAGTGCGGCGTCGATGCGGGCGTCCTCGCCGGGGCGGGCCCCTGCGGCGTGGCGATTCACCACGCCTGGGACACCCCCGCCGACGTCGTCATCGACTTCTCCCTCCCCGGGGCCGTGGCGGCGATCGCCCGGACGTGCGCCGCGAAGAAGGTGCCGCTCGTCGTGGCGACCACCGGCCTCGAGCCGGCCGATCAGGCGGCGGTCGCGGCCGCCGCGAAGGAGATCGCCGTCCTCCAGTCGCCGAGCATGAGCCTGGCGGTGAACGTGGCGATGGATCTCGTCTCGCGTGCCGCGACGCTCCTGAAGCGGACCGGTGTCCGCGCCGACGTGGAGATCGTCGAGACCCACCACCGCCACAAGGAGGATTCGCCGAGCGGCACCGCGCTCAAGTTCGGCAGCCTCGTGCAGGGGGCGATGGGGCAGACGCTCGAGGCCCACGGCCGCGAGGGGCGGCCCGGCGCGAGGCCCGAGAACGAGATCGGCTACCACGCCGTCCGCGCCGGCGACAATCCCGGCGAGCATACGATCCTCTTCGGGCTCGACGGCGAATCGCTCTCGGTCAACGTCCGGGCCACGAGCCGCGACTGCTACGCCCGCGGTGCCCTCGCCGCCGCCGCCTTCCTCGCCGGCAGGCCGGCCGGGATGTACTCGATGCGCGACGTTCTCGGGATCGCGTGATCCGGGCGGGGCGTGCTGCCGCTCGAGAAACGGAATCGGTAGACTGCCGTGCCCCGGGGGATCCTCCGGGCACGGCCGTTTCGTTTCCGGGGGTCTTCATGCGTGCTTCGCCCTTCACGCCCCGCTCGCTCGCGGGCGTTTTGTCGCTCGGTCTCGCGATGGTCGCCGGCCTCGCCCTCCTGCTCCCGGCCGACGAGCCGGCGGCTCCGGAGCCGGCACCCTTCCCCCAGCCGGGGAACACCGAGAAGGCGACGGACGCGCCGATGGACCCGGCGGAGGTCTGCCGCACCGCAAGGCTCCCCCCCGGCTTCGAGCTGCAGGTCTTCGCCGCCGAGCCCGACGTGCAGAATCCGATCGGGATCTGCACCGACCACAAGGGGCGGGTGTGGGTGGCGGAGAACTTCACCTGGGCAGGCAACAACCTCGGTACCTGGGACGACTCCCTCCGCGACCGGCTCGTCGTCCTCGCCGACACCGACGGCGACGGGAAGCACGACGAGCGCACCGTCTTCTGGGACGGCGGCACGCGGATGACGAGCGTGGCGGTCGGCCTCGGCGGCGCGTGGGTCATCGACCTGCCCAATCTTCTCTTCATCCCCGACCGCGACGACGATCTCGTCCCCGACGGCCCCCCGGAGATCGTCCTCGACGGGATCGACGAGAAAAGCGTCGGCCACACCCCCTGCAACGGCCTCAAGTGGGGCCCCGACGGCTGGCTGTGGGCCCGCCACGGCATCCAGGGGACGTCGCGGATCGGCGTCCCCGGCGCCGGCGACTCGCAGCGCGTCCATGTGAACACCGGCGTGTGGCGCTACCACCCCGGCCGGAAGACGGTCGAAGGGGTGATCTCCGGGATGACCAATTCCTGGGGTACCGACTTCGACGCCCACGGCGAAACGTTCGTCATCAACACCGTCATCGGCCACCTCTGGCACGCCGTGTACGGTTCGCACGTGGAGCGGATGTACGGCACCGATCTCGAGCCGCACGTCTACGACCTCGTCCCGCAGGTCGCCGACCACGTCCATTGGGACACGGGTGAAAAGTGGAGCGACATCCGCTTCGGCGTCACCGACAAGACGAGCGCCGCCGGCGGCGGCCACGCCCACATCGGCCTGATGATGTACCAGGGGACGAACTGGCCGGCCGAGTACCGCGGCGGACTCTTCACGCTCAACCTCCACGGCCGGCGCATCAACCACGATCTCCTCGCGCCGAAGGGGGCCGGCTACACCGCCACCCACGGCACTGACATGGCCTTCATTGAGGATCCCTGGTACCGCGGCATGGACCTCGTCTCCGGCCCCGACGGCGGCGTTTTTCTGGCCGACTGGTCCGACACCGGCGAATGCCACGACCACGACGGCGTCCACCGCACGAGCGGTCGGATCTACAAGCTCGTCCACGGCACGCCGCGGAGCCCGCGCCGCGTCGACGTGGCCGCGCTCGAGGGCACGGCCCTGCGTGGCAACCTCCTCGTCGAGGACCAGTGGTGGAGCCGGGCGGCGGTGCGCGAATGGCAGAAGCGGGCACTCGCCGGCGCCGATCTCTCGGCCGACGTCGCCTGGCTCCGCGACCGCGCGGCGAAGGCCGCCGATCCGCTCCATCGCCTGCGGGCGATCTGGGCGCTGGCGGCGATCGACACGCGCGAGGCGCGGACGCTCGACGACGGCTTCCTCATGGGGCTCTTGGGCGACGCCGATCCGTTCGTGCGGAGCTGGGGCGTGCGGCTCGTGGTCGACGAATCCTCCCCCGCCGGCGTCCAGCCCTCCGCGGCGGCCGTCACGCGGCTCGTGCAGCTGGCCCGCACCGATCTCGCTCCGCCCGTGCAGCTTCATCTCGCTTCGGCCATCGGCCGGCTCGCCGACGGCCCCGCCTGGGAGCTGGCCGCGGCGCTCGCCTCCCACGACACCTTCGCCGCCGATCCGTTGTTCCCCAAGCTCGTCTGGTTCGGCCTCGCGCCGAGCGCGCCGCGGCATCTCGACGAGGCGGTGAGCCTCGCGACCTCCGGCGCACTGCCGCAGCTGCGCCGCAATCTCGCCCGCTTCGTCGCCGGAAAGGTCGAGGAGCGGCCCGAGCTCGTCGCCAAGCTCCTCGAGGCAGCAGTCGGCAGCGAGCCGCTCCGCCGCGATCTGGTCGCCGGCATCGCCGACGGCCTCCGGGGCTGGAGGCAGGCGAAGGCGCCGGAGGGCTATGGCGATCTTTCCGCGAAGCTCGCCGCCAGTGGCGACGAGGCGACGGTGAACGCGCTCCGTGAGCTCGACGTCCTCTTCGGCGAGGGCCGGGGCGTTGAGGCGGTGCGCGCGGTGGCCCTCGACGGCCAGGCTCCCCCCGAGGCGCGGCGGCAGGCGATCCGCACGCTCGTGGCGAGCGTCCCCGAGGATGGCGCCACGCTCCTCCAGGGCCTCCTCTCCGATCGGCCGGTGATCGCCGAGGCCCTCGCGGGTCTGGCCCGCTACGACCATCCCGACACGCCGGAGAAGGCCCTGGGCCCCTCGGGGATCTACGCGCCTGCCGACCGGGCGGCACTGGTCGACCTGCTCGCCTCGCGGCCGGCGTACGCGGCGAAGCTCCTCGACGCCGTCGAGCGCGGGCAGGTGCGGGCCGACGAGATCTCCGCCTTCCACGCCCGGCAGATCGCCGACTCCGGCGACGCGGCCATCGGCGAGCGGCTGGCGAAGCTCTGGGGGCAGGTGCGCGTGAGCGACGCCGAGAAGAAGGAATTGATCGCCACGTGGCGCGACAGGCTGACCCCCGAGCTGCTCGCTGCAGCCGACCGCTCCCACGGCCGTGGCCTCTTCGCCCGCGACTGCGCGAGCTGCCACGTCCTCTTCGGCGAGGGGCGCAAGCTCGGCCCCGACCTCACCGGCTCCAACCGCAAGAACCTCGACTACCTCCTCGAGAACGTCGTCGACCCCGGCGCGAGCGTCGGTGCCGATTTCCGCGCCGTGTCGTTCGTGCTCGCCGACGGGCGGGCGCTGACCGGCGTCGTCAGCGCCGCCGACGACCGCACGCTCACCGTGCAGACCGCGCAGGCCCAGGTCGTCCTCGACCGGAACGACGTCGCCGAGCAGTCGGTGCAGGCGCAGTCGCTGATGCCCGACGGGCTCCTCTCGAAGCTCTCCCCCGAGGATGTCCGCGACCTCGTCGCCTACCTCGTCTCGCCCGACCAGGTGCCGCTCCCGGCCGCCGCGCCGGCGGCCCCCTGAAGCCCGACACTGGCCTGCCCCGTCGGCCGGCCGGCAGGGTATCCTTCCCCGTCCCGCGGTCGGCGTGTCGACGGATCGACGCCCGGGGCCGCGATACACGGAGGCTCGGGCGCGTGGCAGGCGACATCGACGACGACCGGCTCCGCGTGGATTCCACGCGCGTCTACCGCGGGCCGAACGCCCGGTCGCCGTGGCCGGTCTGGGAGGCGACGATCGTCCCGGGCACGCTCGCCGACTGGCGGGCCGGCGCCGATCCTGCCCCCCTGGCACGGCTCGGCGCCTGGCGCGGGAGGCTCGAGGCCACCCCCTACGAGGTGGCGATGGAACTGGCCGGCGCGGGGCTCGAGCCGCGCCGCGCGGGCCCCTCCTTCGGCGATCTCGCCGCGGCCGGGCCGGAGCCGGTGCTCACCTGGCTCTTCGTGTCGCTCCTCGGCGCGGCCGGCGCCGCGCCCCGATTCGCCGCCTGGTGGCCCGAGCCAGCCGGGGCCTTCACGCTCGCCGCCGATCTCGACGACGAGGAGGTGTCGGCCGCGGCGATGGTGCTCGCCCGCAAGCTCCTCCTCGCGGCCATCGACGACCCCTCCGGGCCGTTCGATCTCGACGCCGAACTCGCCGCGTTCACGGAGTACGCCGACGACGCGCGCCTCGGGCCCAGCACGCGCGCCATCATCCGCGCGGCCGAGGCCCGCGGCATCCCCTGGCGCCGCGTGACGAACAACAGCCTCTGCCAACTCGGCGAGGGGGTCTGGCGGCGCCGGATCTGGACCGCCGAGACCGACGCCACCGGCGCCATCGCCGAGGCGCTCGCGCAGGACAAGCAGATGACCCGCATGCTGCTCGAGCAGGTGGGCGTGCCTGTGCCGCGCGGGCGCGTGGCGAAGACGGTCGAGGAGGCCTGCGCCGTGGCGCGCGAGCTCGGCTTTCCCGTGGTGGTCAAGCCGCGCGACGGCAACCACGGCCGCGGTGTCTCCTTCGGAATCCGCGACTGCGACGACATGGCGGAGGCCTTCGCGATCGCCATCGAGGAGAACCATCGGCGTTCCGGCGGCGTGATCGTGGAACAGTACGCCCGGGGCGTCGCCCACCGGCTGCTCGTGGTGGGCGAGCGGATGGTGGCCGCCGCGCGCGGACAGCACGACGTCGTCGTCGGCGACGGCACGCGCACGATCCGGGAACTCGTCGACGACGCCAACCGCGATCCCCACCGCGGCCCGAACTTCACCGACATCCTCTCGCTCATGAAGCTCGACGACCTCGCCGTCGCCCAGCTCAAGCGGCAGTCGCTCACCCCCGACGACGTTCCCGAGGCGGGCCGGCGCGTGACGATCAAGATCAACGGGGATCTCACGACCGACGAGACCGACGAGGTCTGCCCCGACGTCGCCCGGCACGTGGTCCTCGCCGCGAAGGCGGTGGGACTCGACATCGCCGGCATCGATCTGGTGGCCGAGGACATCTCCAAGCCGCTGGCGGAGCAGCGCGGGATGGTGATCGAGGTCAACGCCGGCCCGGGGATGTTCATGCACATCGCCCCCAGGCACGGCAAGCCGCGGCCGGTCGGGGAGGCGATCGTCGAGCTGATGTTCAAGGAGGGGGAGGACGGCCGCGTGCCGGTGATCGTCGTCGGCGAGGATCCGGCCCGGCCCGCCGCCGCCGCCGTGGCGGCCCGCTTCGTGGCGGGCTTCCTGCGCAGCGGAGGGATCGTCGCCGGGCTCGCGGGGGGCGGCACGATCGAGCTGCCTGGCCAGCCGGCCTACGCGCGGGCCGGCACCGACCGCGACGCCTGCGTCGCCCTTCTGGCCCATCCGCACGTCGAGGCGGCGGTGCTCGTGAGCCGCGCCGCCGACGCCGCGGTCGAGGGACTCGGCACGCTCCACTGCGAGGTCGCCGTGCTCGCCCCGTCGATCCCGGCCGACGGTGACGCCGTCGACCCCGCCACCGCCACGCTCCTCCACGCCCTCGAACCGGACGGCTTCGCCGTTCTCGATTCCTCCGCACCCGGCGTGGAGGCGATCCTCGCCCGGGCCGGCGCGAGGATCGTGCTCGTCGACGTCCGGCCGGACGGCGCCGGCGACGCCGTCGTCACGCGTCACCGCGAGCGGGGCGGGTTCGTCGTCCGTCGCGGGGGAGCGGGTGCGGTCCTCGCCACCCGGGGCCGCGAGCACGTCCTCTCCGGAGCCGATCTGGCCGCGTGGTTCCCCGAAAGCCCGCCCGGCGACGCGGGCCTCCTCGCCCTGGCGACGCTGTGGGCCGCCGGGCTCCTTCCCGGCGACCGGCTCATGCCGCCGAGGCCCGTGACCTCGCGGCTGCGCTTCGACGCGGGAGGGGCCGATGCGTGAGCGGGGTGGGAGGGATCGCTTGCTGTTTCCGCGCAGGACGTTCCTCGACCTCGCGGCGGGGCTCGGCATCGGCGGCGGCCTCCCGCTCTCCCTCGGCGGGCTCCTGCGGGCGCGGGCCGCCGGCACCGAGGTGCCGGTCCGCTCCCCGATCCGTTCCTGCATCCTCCTCTTCTGGTACGGCGGCCCGAGCCACATCGACACCCTCGACATGAAGCCGGGGGCGCCCGTCGACATCCGCGGGGAGTTTTCCCCGATCTCCACCGCCGTGCCGGGGGTGCAGGTCTGCGAGCACCTGCCGGGGCTCGCGGGGGTGATGGACAAGATCGCGCTCGTGCGCTCCGTCCACCACGAGGCGAACCTCCACGACTCCGCCTCGATCCACGCCCTCACCGGACGGCCGCTCGACGGCCCCGACCGCGAACTCTTCGTGCCGACGCGGCAGTTCCATCCCTCCTTCGGCAGCGTCGTCTCGGCGCTCAATCCGGCGCCGGCGGGCGACGTCCCCTTCGCCGCGCTCCCCCACGTCTTCCAGAACGTCCACCCGGTCCCCTGCCAGGGCGCGGGGTTCCTCGGCCCCGACCACGACCCGCTGCGGATCGACGTCGATCCGGCGACGCGCAGCTACCCCGTCGACGCCCTCCGCCCCCGCGCGAACGTCGACCGCGTCCGCCGCGACCGCCGCCGCGGGCTCCTCGAGTCGCTCGACGCCGCCGCCACCGCCGTCCCCGGGGCGAACCCCTTCTCCGCCTTCGCCGATCGTTCCTGCCGGCTGCTCGAATCGGAGCAACTGCGCGAGGCGCTCGACGTCTCCAGGGAGCCGGCCCACGTCCGCGAGGCGTACGGCTTCGCCGCCGATCCGCTCCCCGTCGGCGAGGTCAACGGCGGCGGCGGCGAGATGGGGGTCGCCCGGCAGATGCGCGGGCAGAATCTCCTCGTCGCCAGGCGCCTCGTCGAGGCGGGAGTCCCCTTCGTGACGGTCAACGACTACCGGCAGCAGGGGCAGAATTGGGACGCCCATGCCAAGTGTGCGAGCCAGCACAAGAACCACCTCCTCCCCATCGCCGACCGCTCCCTCACCGCCCTCGTGCGTGATCTCGACGCCCGCGGTCTCCTCGACTCGACGCTCGTCGTCGCCATGGGGGAGTTCGGCCGGACGCCGAAGATCAATTCCGCGGCCGGCCGCGACCACTGGTCGCATTGCTACACCGTCCTCTTCGCCGGCGGCGGCGTGCAGGGGGGCGCGGTGCACGGCGCGAGCGACCGCTTCGGCGCCCATCCCGACCGCGACGGCGTCACCCCGGGCGACCTCGCCGCCACGATCTACTGGCGCTTCGGCATCGACCACGCCGCCGAGATTTACGACCCCCTCGGCCGCCCCTGGCGCATCGCCACCGGCGAGCCGATCCGGGGGATCTTTTAGACGCGGGCGCCTGCCGCCGCGACGGAACGTATCCCCATGCATCCCCTCATCGCCGAATACGTCGACATCGCCGAGCGCTGGTGCGAGTGCATGGGGGCGTCTGACGTCGAGGGGGCGAGCGCCCTGGTCGACCGCTCGGAAGCGTGCCTCGCGGCGATCCGTGGGGCGGGCGAGGAAGCGGCGGTCCTCGACCTCGTGCACCACGACTCGGACGCCGTGCGCCTCTTCGCCGCGGCGGTGCTCAAGGAACGGTCGCCCGCGGCGGCGCTCGCGGTCTACGATGAACTCGCGTCCTCCCCGATCCCCTTCGTCGCCATGTCGGGGACTTTTCTCGCCGAGGACATCCGCGGGTCGGAGAGGGCGTGAGCGGCCCCCTGCCCCGCGTCAGGCGGTGAGTTCGGGGATCGGCTTGCCATGGTCGACCACCGGCGTGGGGCGGCCGTTCAGGTCGTCGATCGTGACGTTCGGGGCGTCGATGCCGAGGTGGTGGTACACCGTCGCCAGGAAGTCGCCGGCCGTCGAGCGCCGCTCGGTGACGTCCTCCCCCTTGCGGTCGGTGGCGCCGATCACCTGCCCGGTGCGGATGCCGCCGCCGGCCCAGATGTTGGAATAGGCCCGCGGCCAGTGGTCGCGGCCCGGCTGTTTCGTGCCGGCCGGGGCGCTCGCGGCCCCTTCGCCGGTGCTCGGCGAATACTCGATCTTCGGCGTCCGGCCGAACTCGCCGGTGACGACGACGAGGACGCGCTTGTCGAGGCCGCGCTCGTAGATCTCCGAGATCAGGGCCGCGACGGCGGTGTCGTAGGCGTCGGCCCGGTAGCGGAGGGCGTCGAAGACGTGGTGGTTCACGGCGTGGTCGTCCCAGTTGCCGACGCGGCCGCAGAGGGGGCCGGCGAGCTGCGTCGTCACGATGTCCACCCCCGCCTCCACCAGCCGGCGGCACATGAGGAGCTGCTGGCCCCAGGCGTTGCGGCCGTAGCGGTCGCGGGTGGCGTCATCCTCCTTGGAGAGGTCGAACGCGTCGCGCGTGCGCGGGTTCGTGAGCAGCGTCATCGCCTGCGTCTCGAACTGGTCGAGGGCCTGGAAGTCGGCCTGCTCCTGGATCGCGCGCTCGAGCGCGTCGAACTGCCGCCGCAGGGCGACGCGGCGATCGAGGCGGGCGCCGTCGCGGCCGCTGGCGGTGCCGACGTGGGGCACGGTGAAGGAGGGCTGGCTCGGGTCGCCCGAGACGACGAAGGGCTGGTAGGCGTCGCCGAGGTAGGCCGGGCCGTTGTACTCCAGCGGCGGGTTCACGCCGATGTAGCGCGGCAGGGGATTCCCGCGGTGGCCCTCTTTGCCGCGGAGGTAGTTGGCGACCGTCATCCAGTCGGGGAACTTCGGCTTCGGCTTGTCGCGGGTGTCGGGGTCGCCCGAGAGCATCTGCATCGAGCCGGCCGGATGGCCGCCGGCGGTTTGCTGCATCGAGCGGAGGACGGCGATCTTGTCGGCGATGTTCGCCTGCCTCGGAAGCAGCTCGGTGAAGTCGCAGCCGGGGATCTTCGTGTGGATCGTGCGGAAAGGGCCGCGGTACTCGCTCGAGATGTCGGGCTTGGGGTCGTAGCTGTCGATGTGCGACAGGCCCCCGGGGAGCCAGACCATGATCACCGCCGTCGGCTCCTTCCCGCCGCCGGCCGCGGGGGCGTCGGCGCGGGCGCGGAGCAGGCCGGGGAGCGACAGCCCGCCGAAGCCTCCCATGCCGATGCGGAGCAGTTCGCGCCGTCCGAAGCGGCCGGCGGGCTGCCCGCATGCGAACGGGCCCGGGCAGCGGGCGGATCGGTCGGTGCGGCTCATGGCTTCTTCTCCTCGGTGGCGGGCGTCACCCGCACGTGGATCGGGGTCGAGACGAGGATCTCGGCGATGTCGCTGGGGGCGGCGGCCGCCTGCCCCGGCGCCGGGACCCCGACGTGCTTGGTGACGGCGCTGGCGACGAGCGCGAAGGCGTGGTCGCCGGGCGGGATCTTCAGCTTGGCGAGGTCGAGCGCGAGCGGCTTGGGGGCCGCCACGTCGAGTTCGAAGCCGGGCTGGCTCTCGAAGCCGGGACCGATGACGCGCATCTGGAACGTCGCCCCCTGCACCTCCTCGCGCTTCACCAGTTCCAGCGGGACCTCGATCGTGGCCCCCTCCTGCGTCTGGATCGGTGCGGCGGCGGTGAGGCCGGGGCCGGTGGTGCGGAGCGTGAGCGGCGCACCCTCGACGCCTCCGGCCGAGACGACCGCGTCGGCCAGGAGCCGCGGGAAGGGAATCTCCGACCAGCCGTCGCGCACCGGCCAGCAGTGGCCGGCGATCCGGCAGGGCCGCTCGATGGACTGGCCGTCGAGCGTCCCGCGGCCCAGGATACGGACGCCCGCGAGCCCCTGCGGCGGCGCGTCGGCGGCGGTGAGGAGGATCTGGCCGCGCGTGGCACCGGCGGGGATCCGCAGGCCGGTGGCCGTCACCCCCTCCGGCAGACCCTCGACCGCGAGCTCGATCGGTCCGTCGAATCCGTCACGCCGCAGGGCCGCCACCTCCAGGCTCACCGTGCCGCCGCCGCGGAGCGCCAGTGGCTTGGAGAGCGCGGCCCGGTCGCCGTTCCGCAATTCCATGTGGAGCGGCCAGCAGACGAGGGCGAACTCGGGCTGGGCCCGGCGGACGACGAGCCGGTAGACGGCGCCGGGCTCGTCGCGCGTGCCGCCGAAGAGGTCGCGGAGGAGGATGCGGTAGGTGCCGCTCTCCTTGATCTCCAGCTTGCCGAGGCAGTCGGCGGAGCCGGTCTCGTAGGGAGGGCCGTCGTAGGCGTAGTGGTTGGTCGAGGGGCGGATCGCCGCGGGGATGTCGGAGAGCTCGAGGAGATCCTCCCACGTCGTCTCGGCGGCGTCGCCCGGCAGGGCACGCTGGACGACGAGGGCGGGGTTGGTCGGGGCGCCGATCCGCTCCGACGCCACCTCGATCCACCAGGTCTGCCCCCCCTCGGCGGCGAACTCCCAGGCGTCGACGTCGGCGGCGGGGAAGAAGCGGCCGGCGGCGTCGAGGGGGAGGGCCACGCGCTGCGTCGCATCGGCCTCGTTCTCCCGCGTGGCCGTCTCCTGCGGGAGCCCGGTCGGCGGCCACGAGAAGGTCGGCACCGGATCGACCGCCGCCTGCCTCGCCGGGAGGGGGGCGCCGGCGGGGAGATCGTGGACGAGCAGCCGGTAGAAGTGATCGGGTCCCCCCTGGAACGACAGGTCGTGGATCTTCACGACGTAGGCCGCCGCGGCCGGGGCGGTGAAGTCGAGGAGGCCGCCGCGCCGTTCGGCGACGAGGTCGGCGCCGGCCGCGTCGGCGAGGATCACCACCGGACGCATCTTCGATTCGATGCCGCGCGCCGCGCAGTCGACGACGACACGCTGCCCCTTCTGGAGCTCGAGGCGGTAATGGTCGGCCGACTGCGCCGTCGCCTGGGCGTTGCAGACGATCCCCGGGGCGAGCGGGAAGGCCTGGGCGACGCCGGTCGCCGGCTCGGTGCGGAGGGTCTCGGGGAGCGTGCCGACGCTGAACACGCGCGGCGTGGAGATCCCCAGCGGCGTGAGCATGCGCGCGTCGTGGAGGCCGGCGGGGACGTCGGCGGTGATGGAGACGAGATAGCGGTCCTTCTCCGGCTTCCCCTCGGCGGAGAGCACCGGCGTCGCCGTGATGCCGGGATGCGAGAAGAGGAGCCGCGGCGCCACCGGCTGGCCGGCCTCCTCACGGGCGTCGAGTTGCTCCCCCGAGACCTTCACCTCGATCGTCGTCGCCGTCTGGCCCGCGGCCGGCTTCGTGGCGCCGGCCGGGGTGACGGTGAGGAGCCGCGGCAGCGGCAGGCAGACCGACTGCGCGTCGGCGACCGGCATGGCGGCGCGCAGCAGCAGCGCCGCGGGGGGGAGGAGCCTGAGAAAACGTGGGACCGACATGACGCTGTTCCGGAAGGTCGGGCGGGGGACGGAGGCGATCGCCGCGGGTTGATCAGTGATTGAAGAGGAACTCCTTCGAGTTCGCGAGCGCCCAGAGGAGGTCCTCGAGGTTCTCCCGACGGGCCTGCGCTTCCGCGAGGGGCTGGCCGTCGCCCCCGGTCCGCGGCTCGGCGATGACGGCACGGGCCTGCACCGCCTCGGCCTCGGTGGGGAGGCGGGCGAAGGCGGCCAGGAAGATCTCGCGCACCGCGGCGTCATCCCCCCCCTCCCCCTTCGCGAGCCGGTCGGCCCGTCCGCCGTCGGTGGCCAGCTTCGCCTTGATGTCGGCCGCGGAGAGGAGGTGGAGGCTCTGTGCCAGGCTCGACGACTGCACCCGCTCGCACTCGCAGACGCTCTGGCCATCGGGGCGCCCGAAGACCTGGAGGAAGGGGGACGAGCGGTTGTAGCTGGTGTCGGGCAGGGCGATCGCCCTGGTCCCGGCCGGGAGGTTGGCGAACGTGGTGCTCGCGCCGGTGAGGCGGTCGAGCGAGTCGAGGAGCACCTCGGCGGGGAGGCGGCGGGGGAGGAAGCGGGTGAAGTGCTGGGTGTCGGCGGCGTTGTCGGGCAGCGGCACGGCGCTCGTCTGGTAGGTGCGCGAGAGGACGATCGTGCGCACGAGGTCCTTGAGATCGAACTTCGACTCGCGGAAGTGACGGGCGAGCCCCTCGAGGAGTTCCGGGTTCACCGCGGGGTTCGTGTCGCGGATGTCGTCCTCCGGCTCGACGAGGCCGCGGCCGAAGAAGTGCTTCCAGTAGCGGTTGACGAGCGCCTTGGCGAAGAAGGGGTTGTCGGGGCGGACGAGCCACTCGCCGAGACGCAACCGCGGGTCCTCGTCGGCGGGGATCGGCGTCTCGGGGAAGCCGAGCGCCGCCGGGGCGACGCGGGCTCCGGTCTTCGGGTTCACGGCGGCGGCGGCGCCGCGTTTGTGGAAGATCAGGTCCTCGCCGCGCGTCGAGGTGGGACGCCGGCCGACCTGGGAGAAGTAGGCGGCCAGGCCGTGGTAGTCGTCCTGGCTCCAGCGCTCGAAGGGATGGTGGTGGCACTGCGCACAGCCGATGCGGACGCCGAGGAAGAGCTGAGCCACGTCCTCGATCTGGTCCTTCGGCTCCTTGACGCGCTTGTACCAGGCGACCGGCGGGTTCTCGACGATCGTGCCGGTGGCGGCGAGCAGCTCGCGCACGAAGCGGTCGTAGGGCTTGTTGGCGAGGAGCCCGTCGCGCACCCAGGAGTGGAAGGCGAAGTTGGAGACGGTGTCGCTCGTGTCGTCGCGCCGGTTTTTCAGAAGCGAGGTCCACTTGTTGGCGAACCAGTCGGCGTAGCCGGGGCTCGCCAGGAGCCGCTCGACGAGGCGGGCACGCTTGTCGCTCGACGCATCGGCGAGGAAGGCCTCCGCCTCCTCCGGCGTCGGGATCGAGCCGGTCACGTCGACGCTCACCCGCCGCAGGAACGTGGCGTCGTCGCACTCGGGCGACATCGGCACGCCGACGGCCCGGGCCCGGGCGAAGACATGCTCGTCGATGAAGCCGCGTGCCGCGGGGAACTCGAACGCCGCGCCCGACCGCGGCACCGTGAACGTCGCCACCGCCACCTTCCCCTGGAAGCGCACCATCACCGCGGCGCTGCCGGGGAGATCGGAGAGACGCACCGTGCCGTCGGCGTCGACCTCCGCCCGGGCCCGGTCGGTGGCCTCGAAGAGGGCGAGCGCGGTCACGTCGCGCGTCGATCCGTCGGCGTAGCGCGCGATGGCACGCAGGCCCTGGGTTCCCCCGGGGGGCACGGTCGCCGTGGCGGGCTCGACCGAGATCGCGTCGAGCCGCGGGCGTCCCGCCGTGTCGGGCGCGGCCCCCTCGCGGATCCAGCGGAGGAGCGCGGCGTGGGCCTCCGAATCGGGGGAGATCCTCCGCCCGCCGCCGTGCGGCACGGCCGCGGTGGCTTTGAGGAGGAGCAGGCTCTGTTCCGGGGCGGCGGTGGAGACGCGGCGACCCCGCGACTCCTTGAGGAGATGGTCGTAGTCCTCGTCGGGCTCGAAGCCGAGCAGCGACAGTTGGAAGCCGTTCTGCCCCCCACCCGCCTTGGCGTGGCAGGCCCCCATGTTGCATCCCGCCTTGGTGAGGATCGGCACCACGTCGTCGGCGAAGCTCACCGGACGGTCGGGCGGGACCATCGGGCCGGCCGCGAGCGGGGCCGAAAGGGCGCACCAGAAGAGCGGGCAGAGTCGGACGAGGAGGGGTGCCACACGAACCGGCGTCCGCCCGGCAGCGGCCCCGCCGGGGGTGGCCGGTCGATCGCTTCGCTCGGGGCACAGGTCGTGGTGCATGCCGATCCTCCCCGGCTGGGCCGTCCCGGCGGAAAACCCCCCGGATCGCGTCGTTTCCGCAGGAAAGCCTACCTTTTCACCCCGTTCCGGTCCATGTTTCCCCAGGTGTACATCGGCCATCTCCCCGCGGCGGCATCGATCGACGGCGGGCCGGTTGTATCGAACGGTCGCCGGAACGTACGATTCGCTCCAAGGATTGGCCGACACCCATCGTGATGGGGTTCGGTCGGGCATGACGCCCACGGTTCGGATCGTTCCTTCCCCCCGCGGAGGTGAACCATGCCGCTCACCGTGACCTGCACCTGTGGACTCGTCTATTCGGTTCCGAGTTCGAAGGCCGGCGGCGTCGTCGCCTGCCGATGCGGCAGATCGCTCAAGGTCCCCGATCGCGAGCGCACGCCCCCTCCTCCCACCGTCGCGCCCGGTGCAGCGGCGTCGCGCGCCGCCGACGAGGAGGGAACGATCCATCTGATCAAGCGGATGGTGCGGACGCGCGAGCTTCCCCCCTCGGGGCGTCCCTGTCCCCACTCCGGGAAGCGTGCCGACGACGTCATCGTCTTCCGCATCCACTTCGACCCGGTCGAGGAGCGGGCGATCGCCGCGGCGAAGGTGAAGCCGAAGGGGCTCTTCGGGTGGTTCGGCGCCAGGGGCACCGCGGTGAAGGAGGCGCCGGGGGAGTCGCACGAAGTGTGGGTCGACATGCCGCTGCGCGTGGCGCACGAAGCCCACGGCGACATCCTCCAGTCGACCGGCCAGCGCCACTTCCGCGACATGCTCCGCACCGTGCCGGTCTACGCCACGCTGCTGGCCGAGCATCCCACCGCCCGCATCGAACCGCTGCCGCGTCACAGCGACGGCCAGCCGACGCAGGGACAGCGGCGCTGACGGGCGCCGGTCAGGGGCCGTCCCGCGCCGGCGCCAGGGCCTCGGCGTCGAGGTCGAGCCGGTAGAGGACCTGGTTGTAGTCGGCGCGGGGGACGGGCCGCGGGTTGCCGGAGAAGTCGCGCGTGAAGGTCCCCTCGAAGTGGATCGTCCTCCCGCCGTCGCGGTCGAGGAAGTCGTGGTGGCAGACGTTGTAGAAGCTGTAGCGGTCGTGGGTGACGATCTTCACCGCCACGGGGAACGGCCCGGTGGGGGCGTCCGCTTCGGCGTACCACACCTCCCCCAGGTGCGAGGTGCCGCCGATCTCGCCCGCCACGAGGACCCAGCGCTCGCGATGCCCGTTCCAGCGCACCGTGCCGCTGTGGAGCCGCACGCGCGTGGCTTCGGCGGCGCCGGCGACCGCGGGGAGGAAGCGGCAGCGAGCGGGGTCGAGAAGGCCGGCGTCGACGAGGCGCCGCTCGTCGGCCGAGCCGGTCGGCGGGAGGTCGGCCTGCCACCGCCACCCGGGGCCGCCGTCGGCATCCACGCGCGGCTTCCCGTCGTCGCCCAGGCATGAGAAGGCCTCGTAGCGGGCCGGGTCGAGGACCGCTTCGTACGTCGCGGGAACGCGGACGTTCGGGCTGGGGGCGCCGAAGAGCAGCCAGGAACGGGGCGTGCCGTCGGGATCACGTTCCTCGAAGCGGAGCGGATGGCTCGACGGCCGCCGCCAGGTCTCCCCGAGCGGCAACTCGCGCGCCACCACGAACGACTCCACAGCGTCGTCCCACACCGCGATCCCCTGCTCGAGTTCCTGTTCGAGGCCGCGGCGGCGCGAGTAGTGCGCCACCATCCGGCCCCGCCCCTCGGCGTCGGGCACGACGCAGACGCCGTCGATCCAGATCACGCCGTCGGGCCGCTCCACGAGCGGCATCATCGGCCGCACGAAGCCGGCCGGCTCCGCCTCCGATGGCTCGGCGCGGAAGTAGGCGAAGGGGAGGCCGCGCGAGAGATCGTCCGTGTCCCCCGCCACGGGCAGCGGCGTCGTCGCGCCGGAGGTGCGGAACATCCCCAGCGGGTACGACATGCGGTTGGTGTCACCCCAGAACCAGTGCACCCTGCCGCCGTACGGCACCGCCTGGACGGAGTCCTGCCCCGCGACTCCCCCGGGGATCGGCGGCGAGGGGAAGGGGACGCGCCCGAGGAGGATGCTGTCGCGGAGCCGCCCTTCCCCGGTGAGACGGCAGAGGCGTTCGGCGCCGTTCCTCCGCTCGAGCGGGATCGTCACCGTCGCGCCGGCCTGCGGCGTGAGCCGGCGGCCGCGGAAACCGAAACCGTCGGCGGGGTGCTCGTAGCCGTGGCTGCGGACATGGACGAACAGAGGGCGACCCATGAGGCCGGGCTCCTGGAAGGCGACGCGGCCCTCGTCGTCGGTGACGAACTCGAGTCCGTTCACCGTCGCCAGTTCCACCAGCGGCACTCCCCTCCCCGTGGCCGCGTCCACCACGCGGATCTCGGCCCAGGGGGCGTCGGTGCCCCCCGGCTCCGCAGCGCGCAGGGCCGGTGCCCTCCCGCCGCCGAGGGCCGTCGTCCAGGCCACGAGCGCCACCCCGCTGACGATTCCCCACGTTCGCCGTTCCATCGTCCGCGTCTCCTCGCCTACGATCGCGACGCCCCGGCCGCGTGGCAGCCTGCCAGCGCCGACGGCGAACGGTCAAACCGCGCTCCCGCGGAGTCTCCCATGCTCCCCGCCCGATTCTCGAACCGCCCCCCGAACCCGAACGGCGGCGTGATCATCTTCGGGCTGCAACTGCTGCTGGTGATCCTCGTGCCGATCCTCGACGACGGCCGGGCGCTCGCCCCGCTGGTCTACGTCGGCGTGCTGATCGCCTGCCTCGCGACGACGGTGTCCCTTCTCGGCTACGGACGCACCGCGGCGACGATCGCCGTCGTCGGGGGCGTCGCGGTCGCGCTGGTGGTCCTCGCCGGTCGTCTGGTCGGTCCGGTGCGGCTCGTCCTCTGGGCCACGCTCATCTCCGCCGGTGCCGTGACGGTGACGCTGACGCTCAAGAGCGCCTTCGCCGCGGGGGTGCCGGCGGTGCAGCGGATCTTCTGCGGCGCCGCCGGCTACGTCATGCTCGGCTTCGTGTTCGCCGCGATCCACGGCCTGGTCGGTTTCCTCGTCGACGGCGGCTACGTCATCCAGTCGGGGGTCGAGCGGATCCGGCCGATCCACTGGAGCGACTACGTGTGGTTGAGCTTCGCCACGCTCACCACCTCCGGCTTCGGCGACGTGGTGAGCGTGGGGTCGGTACCGAGCGCCGTGTCGACGCTCGAGGCGCTCGCCGGGATCCTCTTCCCCGCCACGCTCATCGCCCGGATCGCGTCGCTCGCCGACGCCGGGCGACGGAGTTGACGGCGCTACTCGTCGCTCGGCACGAGCGGCGGCACCTCCCAGGTGTCGACCTCGACCACCGCCACGACGTGGGCGGCGTTGAGCGTGCAGGTGGCCCGCTCGTCGGCGGAGCGTTTCACGAGGGGGAAATGGCCCCAGGGAAACCCCTCCTTCTTGAAGGGGATGAGGATCTCGACGTCGAGCCACAGATGGCCGCCCGCCTGGCGGACATGGCGCACGGCGTCGACCACGAGGACATGCCCGGTGGCGAGGAGGACGCCGAACCGGCCCGGGCCGGCGTCGAGACGCTCGGAGAGCCAGGCGGGAAGGAGGGCCCAGTCCGCCCCCCCGCTGCCGGTCGATGCGTTGCCGTCGCTCCCGTCGTGTGTCCGCATGGGTGGGCCCTCGCTGGATGTCGTCGCGTGGCCCGAGTGTAGGCCGGCGCTGCCGGACGGGGAGCGGTCGGCCGGGGGCGTCGCCGGACGGTCCCCCCTCCGGAGTGGCGGGCCGGTCGGGTGGAGGACCGGCGGGCGCACCCTCCTCCCCCCTTGCTTGTGTCACCCGGGCGGCGAACTACGATGCTGCCGATCGGCGGACAATCCTGGATCGACACCGGGGAGAGGAAGCATGGCCAGGTCGGGCGTCGTGGGTGTGGTGGCGATGGTCGTGGCCTTCCTGGTCGCGGCCCTCGCGGGGAGCGAGGTCCGGGCCGGGTGGCACCACCAGTACCGCGCGTGCTCGGCCTGCGCCGCCGGTTGCGGCTCGTCCGGCGGCAGCCATGGCCATCACCGGTGCTTCCGCTGCCGGCA